>NZ_JBMAXV010000066.1:0-15300 GCF_048589245.1 Klebsiella sp. 10982 | reverse complement strand
CCGTCAGCCCCGGTTTGTAGCCCCGGTAAGCGCAGCGCCACCGGGGAGATGTTCCCGGATAGCGGCAGGTGCCTTATCCGGGCTAACAGCCAGCTTCGCTTTGTAGCCCCGGTAAGCGTAGCGCCACCGGGGAACCGGCATTACTTGCTCAAATCCAGCTGATAAATAGCGAAGCCGATATCATCGGTGGCCACCTGGCGCATTGGATACTGCGCGTTCTCTTTGATAAACGCCGCGGCTTTGTCGCCAGTTTGTAGCCCCGGTAAGCGCAGCGCCACCGGGGAGATGTTCCCGGATAGCGGCAGGCGCCTTATCCGGGCTACCCGTCAGCCCCGGTTTGTAGCCCCGGTAAGCGCAGCGCCACCGGGGAGCTATACCCGGATAGCGGATGGCGCCTTATCCGGGCTAACAGCCAGCTTCGCTTTGTAGCCCCGGTAAGCGCAGCGCCGCCGGGGAACAGGCATTACTTGCTCAAATCCAGCTGATAAATGGCGAAGCCGATATCATCGGTGGCCACCTGGCGCATTGGATACTGCGCGTTCTCTTTGATAAACGCCGCGGCTTTGTCGCCTGGTGAGGTCTCAAAACGAATATCCAGCGGTGTGTTGCTGGGGATCGGCGCCAGACGCCAGTTGTTATCCGCCGCCGGATGGATCGCGCCATCCTTCTTCGATTGCGCGCCTATCCACGCCGCCAGCACCGAACGGTTTTCATCCGGTGAGGCAAAGGCGATATGGCTCTCACCGGTGCCGGCAAATTTGCCGCCGTAAGCGCGATAGTTATTGGTGGCGACCAGGAAAGTGGCCTGCGGATCGACAGGTTTACCGTTGAAGGTCAGGTGCGTAATACGCTCTGCCTGCGGATGGATCAGCTGGCACTCGCTGTCGTAGCGGGCCGGCTGAGTGACGTCAATCTGGTAGTTCACCCCGTCAATCACGTCGAAGTTATAGGTGCGGAAGCCGTCCCAGTTGATCAGCGACTGCGGCTTGCTGCTGGTGGGATCGATCTGGTTAAACTGTCCGGCAGAGCATTCCAGCCACTCCTTAACCTCTTTCCCGCTGACCTTCATCACCACCAGGGTGTTGGGGTAGAGATAGAGGTCGGCGGCGTTACGGAAGGTGAGCTGACCTTTCTCCACTTCGACAAAGCTCGCCGGATCGTTTTTACGCCCGCCGACTTTAAACGGTGCGGCGGCGGAGAGCACCGGCAGCTTCGCCAGGTCCGGATCGCCCTGAATATAGTGTTCGACGTAGGCCTTTTGCGCCATGTTGACCACCTGCACCGTCGGGTCGTCCTGCACCAGCGCCAGATAGCTGTACATATTGTCGGCGGACTTACCGATCGGCTTACTGACGAATTCGCGAGTGGCGTCGTGGTCGGCTTTCAGCACCGCCACCATCTTACTATCTTCCGCCGCCAGCGATTTCTTCGCCACCGCGTCATAAATAGGCCGCGCTTCGGCTTTACTCTGCGTCACCTGCCATTTACCGCTGTCGTTATTTAGCACCAGATCGACCACCCCGAGATGATCGCCCCACATTCCCGGCATCACCGCCGGTACGCCGTTTAGCGTCCCTTTGGCGATATCCGCGCCTTTGATGCTGGCGAAGTCTTTACCCGGGAACACCGCGTGGGCGTGGCCGAACATGATGGCGTCAACGCCCGGTACCTGGCTTAAGTAGTAGACCGAGTTTTCTGCCATCGCCTGATACGGGTCGGCGGAAAGGCCGGAGTGCGCGACCACCACTACCACATCAGCCCCTTTCGCGCGCATCTCCGGGATGTATTTACGCGCGGTTTCGGTAATGTCGTTGACCGTCACTTTACCGCTGAGATTGGCTTTATCCCAGGTCATGATCTGCGGCGGCACAAAACCGATATAGCCGATGCGCAGAGTATGGGGTTGACCATCGCTGTCCACGACCCGGGTATCCTGGATCAGGTACGGCGTAAACATCGGTTTGCCAGTTTTGGCATCGATGATATTGGCGTTCACGTAGGGGAATTTCGCCCCGGCCAGCGCCTTATGCAGGAAGTCGAGGCCATAATTGAATTCATGGTTACCCAGGTTGCCGACGGCGTAATTCAGGGTATTCATCGCCTTATACACCGGATGCACATCGCCTTCTTTCAACCCTTTCGCGGCCATGTAGTCGCCTAACGGGCTCCCCTGGATAACATCCCCGTTATCCACCAGCAGGCTGTTTTTCGCTTCTGCCCGCGCCTGTTCGATCAGGGTGGCGGTACGGACCAGGCCGAATTTCTCCGTGGCGGCATCTTTGTAATAGTCAAAGTCCATCATATTGCTGTGCAGATCGGTGGTTTCCATGATCCGCAGGTCGACCGTCGCGGCGTTGACGCTGGCGGCGATCAGCGTGGCCAGGAGCGTTGCGCTAAACTTAATCATCAGAGGCGTCCTTTTTTTATGAGCGATAGCACAGTAGAAAATGTATTTATATTCTGTTGCTTACAGAAATGTGAATCTTGCCAGAAAAGCGGGCAGAGAAACCGCCATCGTTATCACAGATAGCGGAACTCGCGGTGATGCGATATAAATAAAACAACGAGTTAACGCCACTGTAACCAGACGAGGTGGAGAATGTTAGAACAAGTATGTCAGCTTGCACGGAACGCGGGCGATGCCATCATGGAAGTCTACGATGGAAACCAGCCGATCAACGTCGCCAGCAAGAAAGATGATTCTCCGGTCACGGCGGCGGATATCGCAGCGCACAACGTCATCATCAGCGGTCTGAAAGCGCTGGATCCTGACACCCCGGTTCTTTCCGAGGAGGACCCGCCGGCCTGGGAGGTACGTCAGCACTGGCAGCGCTACTGGCTGGTCGACCCGCTGGACGGCACCAAAGAGTTTATTAAGCGTAACGGCGAATTCACCGTCAATATCGCGCTGATCGAAAACGGCAAGCCGACACTGGGCGTGGTTTATGCGCCGGTGATGAAGGTGATGTACAGCGCGGAAAAAGGTAAAGCCTGGAAAGAAGAGTGCGGCGTGCGCAAGCAGATCCAGGTTCGCGATGCCCGTCCGCCGCTGGTGGTGATCAGCCGCTCCCACGGTAACGATCCAGAGCTGCAGGAGTATCTTGAGCAACTGGGCGAGCACCAGACCACCTCTATTGGCTCTTCGCTGAAGTTTTGCCTGGTGGCGGAAGGTCAGGCCCAGCTCTATCCGCGCTTCGGGCCGACCAGCACCTGGGACACCGCCGCCGGCCATGCGGTCGCGGTCGCCGCCGGGGCGCATGTTCACGACTGGCAGGGGAAAACCCTCGACTACACGCCGCGTGAATCCTTCTTAAACCCTGGTTTCCGGGTCTCTATTTATTAAGCAGCTTATGCAGCAGGTCGATTACCTGCTGCACCTCTTGCTGGGTGAGGGCACCGTCTTTGGCCCACTGCACGCGCCCGTTCTTATCCAGCACCACGATCGCCGAGCTCTTCTCGTCCAGCTGCCAGGCTTTTCGCACCAGGCCGTTGCTGTCGACGATAAATTGCGACCACGGGAAGAGCTTTTTATTACTCTCAATGCTGTTGCGTACGAACATGCCGGTGCCAGGAATGGCGTCGTCGGTGTTAACGATGGTGGTGGTCTGATAGCGATCGTGCGGGAAACCTGCCGCTTTAATCGCTTCGATCAGGTTGGCATTTTTCTCTTTTGCTGACGAGCGGCCGGCAATGTGCTGGACCACCCGCACTTTTCCTGCTAGTTGCGCGCTATTCCAGTTTTTATAGCTAAAATTATCCTTATCCAGAATAAGTTCTCCCCGATCCGCGACGCCGACCGGCGCCACGCGCTGGCCGTCGACAAAGTTATGCGCTGAGGCCAGCAGCGGGAAGAGGAGTAACGAGGCGGCCAGTATGCTACGTAGAGTCATGCGGAATCCTTAATCATTATTGTGCAGGTGATCCGACCACTTGGTCTCGTTTAATCATAAGTGCGATTGGCGACGATTACCCGCAATGAGGATGCCAGTTTGCGTGCTGACGCACAAATCCGTACAAAAACGGCGACTTATACTTACTTCATCGTATGTCTGAAACGAAAATTCTGAATTATTGTCATCAAAGGGTAAATAAACTTATACATACTGGGTCCCTCTGAGATTCTGGACTATAGTTTTAGGGCATTAAAATTTGCGCTCCCGAGACGTGGGCTAACTGTGGCACCACAAGAGCGTAACCCTGGCAGGAGAGAAGAATGAAAATTTTCCAACGCTACAATCCGCTGCAAGTGGCGAAGTACGTGAAGATCCTGTTTCGTGGACGGTTGTACATCAAGGACGTTGGCGCATTTGAATTTGATAAGGGCAAAATCCTTATCCCGAAGGTCAAGGACAAGCTGCATCTGTCAGTGATGTCCGAAGTCAATCGTCAGGTGTTGCGTCTGCAAACTGAGATGGCATAACCTGAAACGTAGCAGTACGTAGTAGGTAAAAGACGGCTCCCGATGGGAGCCGTTGATGTTTTTAGCCCTTCATTTCCGCATAGCGTTTGCGATATTCGCCCGGTGGGATGCCGTTATGTTTACGAAACAAGCGGGTGAAATAGACCGGATCGCTGTAGCCCACCGATAAAGCAATTTTGTTAAGCGGGAGCGAGGTGCTTTGAATAAGCCACCTGGCGCGGTTGATGCGCTGCGTTTCCCGCCACGCATAGACCGTTTGCCCCAGTTCATTTTTGAAAAGGTGCGCCAGACGTGAAGGAGAGATAAACACCATCGCCGCCAGGGTCTCGATTTTTACCTCCTGCGCAATATGGGCGTTAAGATAGTCGCAGATGGCGTTAATCCGTGGATCGTGGGCATGGCGATTGCTGATGGGCTGCTGCTGAAAACAGCGGAGAATTAATCTTTCCAGCGCGTTCATGGCCAGCGCTTCTGACAGCGGTACGGACGCAGAGTGATGGCGTATCACTTCGTAGAACAGATCGCGCAGATGCTGGAGCTGGTCGGGATCGTTAATGGTTGTTTTGCCGATACCGTGGGTGGTTTGGTCCCACTTCAGCCAGTCTATCCAGTAGGGGCGGGGGATAAAGTAGATCCACAGATGGTCCCAATACTCGCTGTGTTCGTCCCTGCCGTAATGATGGGGAACGCCAGGAGGAAACAGCAGCAGATCGTTTTCCCGGCACAGCAGGAAGCCATCGCCCGCTTTCGCCCGCGCCTGGCCGCGCAGGGTCAGGTTAATGATGTAACCTTTCATCCCCTGCGGGCGGTTAATGTAGTAGTCCAGTGTGGAACCGCGGGTAATCGGCGTGAAGCCCGCGACGACCCAGGCATTGAAGGTAAAGGTTTTCATCAATGGCGAGAAATTGAGTAGCTCATTGATATCCAGTTCCATTCTCTCTCCCACCTGAGCCTCGTCGCGTCGTTAGCTTTCGATGATAGTAAATTCCCAGGCCTCGAGGCGCAACGGCTGGCCGACGTCTACTGCCTCCCCGCTCAACAGCGCGGTACCCGCGGTCTCGCTGATAACCTCCTGCGCCTTGCCGGAGTAATTAAACAGGAAGTGGATAGTCTTTCCGGCGCGGTTACGCATCTTTTTAACCACTAACGGATAGCGATAGGCGGAAGTTCGCGAGTTCAGCGTGAGGTCCGCCGTCAGGACATCAAACAGCTGGCTAATCAGGCCCTTCTGCGGCAGAAAGCCAACGTACAGGGCGCGACCCTGACCATAATCCGCCGTCGTTGCGGCGGCGTATTCGCCCCATGCCGGATGCTGATAGCGCAGCAGGGTGCGGGTCCCGTCGTCGGGCGTCAGTAATTCCATCCACAGCTCAGCCTGATTGTCATTGCGGCAATCAATCTCTGCGCAGCAAGAGCTTACCGTCGTCGCTTCCGGCAGGGTGAACTGGCTGTAGCTGACGCCGCAGCTCTGGCGCAAAATCCCCGGCTGCGCGCTGCTGCGCACCTTGACGTTTTCATCGCTAAAGCCTGATTTAAAGCCGATCAGCGCTCTGCCGCCCCGGGCGATATAGTCGTTAATCCGCGTTAGCAGGCCATCATCGGCGGCGTACAGACCAGGAACGATCAGCACCCGGTAGCGCGAGGTTTCCTCGTTCACATCGTGGATGATGTCGAGGCTGATATTGTGGTCATACAGCGCATCGTGGAAGCGGCGGAAGATATCGTTATAAATGTTGCCCTCAGCATCGCCGGGACGGAAGTGATTGAGGGCGTCCATCGCCTCATTGCTTATGAGCAACGCGACGTCATTTTCGGCCTTCAGCTCCGCCAGCTGCGGCGACAGGCGAGCGAAATCGGCACCGATAGTGGTGGCTTCCTGCCAGGTTGGGTTGCGCGAGAAGTCGTGGCTGAGCAGCCCTTTCCAGTAGGTTTCGAAAGCGTTATGAATCGAGTGCCAGTGCCAGTAGGAGACCATGGCGGCGCCGGAAGCGATATGGCTGAATGCCTGCAGACGAAGCTGGCCCGGGAACGGGGTCCACTGGGCGAAGCCCTGTGCCTGGGTTTCCAGCACGAAGTAGTTCTGGCCCGGCTTAAGCGAGCGGGTGATGGCGCCGCCAAAGGCGATTTCCCGTCCGGTCAGGTGCGCCTGACTCGGGTGATAGATATCGACGCCGGCGATATCCAGCGCCTGCGCCGCCGCAAAATGGTCGACCCGCGGCTGCACGCCGTAAGAGTAACCGCGCCATTCAAAATCGAAGTTGTGGGTGACGAACTGGTGCGGCTGGGCGTATTCCCGAACGATGGCCGCCTGCCAGGCCAGATACTCGGTGACCTGCTGGCGCTGATAGCGGGAAAAGGCGCAGGCGAGGCTGGCGTTGATGGTGTTCTCCACCGGCGGAAAATCCTGCCAGCGGTCA
Source organism: Klebsiella sp. 10982 (assembly GCF_048589245.1). NCBI lineage: Bacteria > Pseudomonadati > Pseudomonadota > Gammaproteobacteria > Enterobacterales > Enterobacteriaceae > Klebsiella > Klebsiella sp. 10982. The sequence continues at coordinate 8,463 of NZ_JBMAXV010000066.1, read as the reverse complement.
ATACGGTTGCTCCAGTAATCCAGGCCGAAATCGCGATTCAGCTGCCGGAGGTCAGGATATTTCTCCTGCAGGCTGCGCACGAAGCCCTCCTGCATATAGCGGCCAATATTGTCGTAATGCTTGGTTTCGTTATCCAGTTGCCAGCCGATAATCGCCGGATGGTGCTGCACATGGGCCATCAGCGTGCGGATAATTTTTTCGGCATAGCGGCGAAAGGTCGGATTGACGATATCCATGATCTGCCGCGGACCATATTTTTGCTGCCCCACGACGGTGGTGACCAGAATATCGGGATGTTTCGCCGCCAGCCAGGCCGGTACCGCGTAGGTGGGCGTCCCGACGATGACCGCAATGCCGGCCTCATGCATCGCCTCGAGCACCCGGTCGATATGGTAGAAATTGTACTGGCCCTCTTCAGGTTCCAGCGTACTCCAGGTGGACTCGGCAATACGCACCACGTTAATGCCGGTTTCGCGCATTAAGGCGATATCCTTAGCCAGCCGATCTTCCGGCATATATTCATCGTAATACGCCACGCCATAAAATAAATGAGACATACACACTACCTCCTGACATTAATTCGCGGGCACTGGTTGTGAAGAGAAGACACGCGCTTTATCCAGCGTAATAAAAGAAATAAGCGTGAAGCACAGCGCGATACCGCCGAGTACGATATAGCTACTGGTAAAGCCCATGCTCTGGTACATATGGCCGATGCCGGTCGAGAGAAAAATAGAGCTAAAGCTTTTCGAAAACTGGAAGCCAATTAAGTAAACGGTCGCTGACAGCAGAGGGTTAAAGTTAGCGGTAATATATTTTAGCGCCGCGACGAGGAGCACCGAGCTTTCAAAACCGTGGAGGAGTTTAATAAGGCTAATGGAGACCGGGCCAATAGCCCATGCGGAGCCGATAATGCGCAAGCTCATAATCAGCCCGCAGTATAACAGCGCATTTTTCGGACCGATTTTATTCACGAACCATGGCGCAAAGAACATCACGATGGCATCAAGGAAAATCTGACCCGTGGTTAAATAACCGAAGACTTCTGCGCCCCGGGCTTTACTCTCAAAGAAATGGCTGTAGTAGATAGCGAACTGCTGGTCATAGGTTTCATAGACCGCCCCGACGCCAATGACATAGAGGGCGAAGAACCAGAATTTTTTAATTTTCAACAGCGAGACGGCATCGTGGAGGGTAACCGGCGAGGCTTTGCCGGACAGCAACCCCTGCTGCGGGTGGGCGTTGATCTGCATTTTCCAGACAATGATCAGCAGGCAGACGCCTGCGCCGCTGGCCAACCAGAAAATCATGTTCTGATCGATGCCGTAGAGTTTTCCTGCCGCAAAGGTGCCGATCGCGGCGCCGATGCCGCCAAACATCCGCGCCCGGCCAAATTCGAAGCCGGAGGCGCGGCTGACTTTATCAATGTAGGCTTCGCAAATCCCGCAGCCTGCGCCGTAGGCCATGCCAATATAAAGGCCGCCAGCCAGCGCGCCGAGGAACACATTTATTTTTAACAGGGGAGCAAAGACATAAATCCAGTAAGGGGCGAATAACGTGATAATAATCGCCAGCATCCACATCAGATTCTTACGATATACCAGTTTATCGGAGATGAAGCCGAATAATGGCTGAACGCAGACGGCGACAATGGCGGTGAAAGAATAGACCAGGCCGACGTCGGTGTAGTTAATACCGATGGTTTCCGTCAACCACAGTGATAAATAGGGGTAGCAGCATCCCCAGCCTATAAAGAAGAACAGGAAAAACAGACAGCTGATAAAGTAATTTTTATTTGACGTTATCATGGTAACCCTCGCTTCCTTTATTCAGGAATATGATCGTGTAGACGCGAGCAACGTTACCTTTTTGCGCGTTGGGGAGTCATGAACGTTTCGCTATCGAGCAGGAGTAATCTGCTATCGGCAGAGGGGCGTGAGCCGCTTCACATTCGGGCCATAAAAAAAGGGCGGATGGTCATCCGCCCTTGAGAGAGAAAAGGTGAGGCTCAGGCGTTCTGGCTTTCCGCCGTTTCCGCCTGCTTGGGCACCAGCACCGTTGGCTTGTTATCGATGCGGGTCACCAGCAGCTGGTCGATACGGTAGTTATCGATGTCCACAACCTCAAACTTATAGCCGGAGAACTTCACCGCGTCGGTGCGTTTGGGGATTTTACGCAGCATAAACATCATAAAGCCGCCGATGGTCTCGTAGTTCCCGGACTGCGGGAACTCGTCGATATCCAGCACGCGCATCACGTCATCAATCGGCGTACCGCCATCGATTAGCCACGAGTTTTCATCGCGGGCGACGATCTGCTCTTCCAGCCCCTGGCCGACAAGGTCGCCCATCAGGGTGGTCATCACATCGTTAAGGGTGATGATCCCGACCACCAGCGCGTATTCATTCATGATCACCGCGAAGTCTTCCCCGGCGGTTTTGAAGCTTTCCAGCGCTTCCGACAGGGTCAGGGTGTCCGGCACGATCAACGTGTTGCGGATCTGTACGCCGCCGGTCAGCACCAGGCTCTGGTTCGCCAGCACGCGGTTCAGCAGATCTTTGGAATCGACGTAACCGATAATGTGGTCGATATCTTCATTACAGACGAGGAATTTTGAGTGCGGGTGCTCGGCCACTTTATTTTTCAGGCTCTGCTCGTCTTCATGTAAATCAAACCAAATGACGCTTTCACGCGGGGTCATGGAGGAAGGAACGGTACGGGACTCCAGCTCGAAGACGTTCTCAATCAGCTCGTGCTCCTGCTTGCGCAGTACCCCGGCCAGCGCGCCAGCCTCGACCACGGCATAGATATCGTCGGAAGTGATATCGTCTTTCCGCACCATCGGCAGTTTAAAAATGCGGAAGATCATATTCGCCATGCCGTTAAACAACCACACCAGCGGGCGGAAGACTAACAGGCAGAAGCGCATCGGGTTGATGATGCGCAGGGCCACAGTTTCGGGCGCAATCATACCGATGCGTTTCGGAGTCAGGTCAGCAAACAGGATGAACAAGCTGGTGACCAGGGTAAAAGAGATGATGAAGCTCAGCTGCTCGGAGAGCTCCGGTGACATATACCCGCTGAGCAGGCTATGAAACGCCGGTGAGAAAGCCGCGTCGCCCACAATACCGCCAAGAATGGCGACGGCGTTGAGGCCAATCTGCACGACGGTAAAGAAGGTGCCCGGGTTCTCCTGCATCTTCAGCACCCGCTGTGCGTTGACGTTGCCTTCATCGGCCAGCAGTTTCAGTTTGATTTTACGTGAGGCGGCCAGTGAGATTTCCGATATCGAAAAAAAAGCACTGACGGCTATCAGACAGAGTATTACTAAAATACTGTTTAACATATCTTTTCTGACCGTTGAGGCCAGATCCTCGGAAGGGAAGTTGATCGAACTATAAGGAAGCTACTTGAACACCCGCTCACAGACGCAGGCGGGCAATTTCAGAGGCTAGTATAGCGTAACAGTCAGCAAAATCGCCAGAGCATTGATTAATCATTGTTAATTACGCGGTTATCTCACCACGAGAGGTCGTAGTAAAAGCGTACTTATGCGTACAGGGCGCAACGGGTTATTTTCACCGGAAAAGGCGGTGCGGCCAGAGGAAAGTGCCGCCCGGCCGCGGTAATAACGGGCGCGGAGTGGATCACAAAAATGCATACGCCAGGATAAAAACCGGGGGAAATGTGTGATGAGAATAGCATTGGTATTTTTAGCGGCTTGACCACCTCACTTCAGTAATAGAATGATAATCACGTTTGAAAACGATACCGCAAACGATTTCACATTCATTTTAACATATTTAAATACCGTCATATTATTTTCCGTTTCATTTAAAAATGATTAATTTTAGGGATAAAATATGCATAAGAAAATAGCTTTGATCGTATGTGTCGCCCTGGGGTTACCTGCCGCCGGCCACGCGCTGACTTTCGATGTCAGAGGCGGATATCGGGCGGGAAGTCACTCTTATGAATCCCGCTATAAAGTGAGTCAGGGGTGGCAGAATGGCTGGTGGGCGAGTATGGAAATGGATAATAAAAACAACAAAAATAACCATCAGGGAAAAAATGGCACTGATAAAACGGATGCGTCCCACTCCTTTGGCGACAGTACCGTCGATTACAATGAAATAGAGGTTAACTATAGCTGGCCATTCGCTGAAAAATGGGCCTTGCAGCCAGGCGGTATCTATCACTGGAGCAGTAAAGGCACCCAGCTACGTCCTTATTTTCGCATTAACTATAAAGCGACTCCCGATCTCACCTTTGGACTCCGTTATCGCTATGACTACAACACTTACGAAACGGTTAATAGCGTCGGTGAGTCACATCAGGACAGCGTCAACCGCCTGGATTTATATGTTAATTATAAATTTAATGCCCAATGGAGTGCCCTGTATCAAGGCACGGTCTATCGACATGTCAACGATGACTATAAATATAATAATGATAAATCTTCGGCGACAGAAAATGCCGTAACGCTACGCTATAAATGGAATGAGTGGTTTAGTCCCTATATCGAATATGATTATCTTGATAAACAGGGTTACCATGATGGCAAAAATAAAATTTCAGAATCACGATATCGTATCGGCATGACGTTTACGCTATAAAATCTCGCCCTGACGAGCGGGAAACAATATCTACTGACATTTTCCGGAATTATATTGAATACGTTCCCGGCCCTGGCACGCCTTCGGGTCGGGAACGTGCGCCGCTTAGCGATAAGGCCGCGTGGAAGCGCGCGGAATCAGGGTGGGTAACGAGTAGCGCTGGGGGTTTTCCACATGATGACTTAGCAGTAATTCAACGGCATGGCTGGCAAGCTGATCGAGCGGTGTCTTCACGGAGGTCAAAGGGATCGGCAGGCGACTAACTAACGGAATGTCGTTATAACCTACCAGCGAAACGTCGCGGCCTATCTCCAGCCCGAGTCGATGTGCCGCCGCCATCACGCCGATCGCCAGGTCATCATTGACGGCGAAAATGGCGCTGGGGCGCGCCGGACTATTCAGGATTTCATAACCGGCGTTTTCACCGGCCACAATGGTAAAGTCGGAATCTCGCCACCATTGCGGATTCACCTCGGCCTGCGCTTCCTGCATGGCTCGCAAAAATCCTTTTTGCCGGTTTAAGGTGCTCGATGAAAAATTGGGCCCGGCAATAATGCCGATTTCCCGATGGCCGAGATCCAGTAAGTGGCGGGTCGCCAGATAGCCTCCCAGTTCGTCATCCCCAATAGCGGATGGGCTGATACCGTCGGTACGCAGCGCCAGAACATGGTTGATCTGTTTCTCCCGCAATTGCTGAGGCAGGCGGTCATCCAGGCGACAGGTGGAGAGGATCAGGCCATCGACCCGGCGATCCAGTAAAGATTGTGTGGCGCGCTCTTCCGTGTCTGGATCGTTGCCGCAGGTTGCCACCACCGTGAAATAGCCCTGACGCGCGGCGGCCTGAGAGACTGCTTCATAGAACATCGCCGTGACGGTATCGGTCAATCGCGGGACCAGTACGCCTATCGTGCCCGTATCGCCACGGCGCAAACTGGACGCCACGTAGTCACGTCGATAGCCCAACTGCTTCGCCGCTTCCCGTATTTTTTCAGCCGAAGGGCTGCGGGACGGGGGGAGACGTTCATCCAGCACGCGCGAAACAGTTGAAACACTCACGCCGGCGGCGCGAGCCACATCCTGCATCGTAATGGTTCTTCCATTGTGCTCTGGAGATGATTGATTTCCCATGACCGATTTCCTGTTTAAATTCAGTTGCGATTGTATTCGTAGTTATTTCTTCCACGCAACTTAAATGGCGTGGAGGAGCGCCAGACGCAATGTGGGAAATAGATCACGTAATGTAACTTGATAAACTTTTAACCCGCCCATTTTTGTGATTCCAATTGCATTTATTCGCTGAGTCCCCTTGATCTTGTGGAGTAAAGGGAAGACATTTCAATTCACTTGCAATCGTTCCTGCAATCGATTTCAAGAAAGAGAGTTTATCATCTTTATCTGTTGAAATTTGTAAGGAGTTAACATGAAAGCACTTGATTTGCGTGGAATTGTTCCAGCACCGGTTACCCCTTTCACCCGCGATGGCCGCATCGATCATAAAGCCATCAAACGTTTAGGTTCCTGGCTGGGTAGCGTAAAAGGCGTGAAAGGCCTGGTGGTTCTGGGACACGCCGGGGAGGGCACCTTCCTGACTCAGCAGGAACAGGCTGACGTTATCCGTAGTTTTGTTGACTCGACCGACGGCCGTGTACCGGTCATCGCCGGGATTACTGGCGAAGGGACGGAAGTGGCGGCGCTGGAAGCGCAGCGTGCCGTGGAAGCCGGGGCCTCCGCAGGTCTGCTGTATCCTTCACACGGTTGGCTGCGTTTTGGCTACCAAAAAGGGGCGCCGCAGGATCGTTATCGCGTGGTATATGAAGAGAGTGGATTGCCTCTTATTCTTTTCCAGTATCCGGATGTCACTAAAGCCACTTATAACCTCGAAACGATGCTGGATATTTCCGCGCAACCGGGGGTCTTTGCGATGAAAAATGGGGTGCGTAATATGCGCCGCTGGGATACGGAAATTCCGGTTATTCGTCGCGAACGCCCTGATTTACAGATCCTCAGCTGTCATGATGAATACCTGCTGCATACTGCCTTCGATATTGATGGTTTCCTGGTGGGATATGGCAATATTGCCCCTGAACTCCTGCTGGAACTGCTGGAGGCCGGAAAAGCGCAGGATTATGTGAAGGCCAAAGCGGTTCATGACCGTCTGCTGCCGGTTACCAAGGCCGTTTATCACCGCGGTTCGCACATGGAAGGTACCGTGGCGTTGAAACATGCTCTGGTTGAACGTGGCATTCTGGAACACGCTACCGTTCGGTCACCTCTGTTGCCGCTGGAACCGGGCGCAGAAGAAGAGATCAAAGCGGCTATCCGTGCCGCAGGCATTAAAAAAGCGGTTATTTAATTTATTATTTGAATACCAAGCCCGTATTCATTATGAATACGGGTTGATTTTAATAAGGATAATTAGGTTTTATTCAGTATATCAGTGTGGCCGTATAATATTTTATAAAGATACTATAATGAGGCTGTCATGAGTAATTTAGAAAAAACATCTACCGCTGTACCCGCACAAATAGAAAGACTTCCCTTCTCTCAATTAATTCGCCGCATCGGTCCGGGGATTGTGCTTACCGGAGTCGTGATTGGCCCCGGCGCGATTACCACTGCGTCGATGTTAGGGGCGGACTATGGCTATTCCCTGCTATGGCTGCTGATCCCCATTGCTTTTATGGGGATCACGTTTATGTTGACGACCTATCGTATCTCCATGCTCACCGGGATGCCGTCAATAGAGGCGATACGACACTATTACGGTAAAGTCGCCTCGGGGTTTGTAGGCGTGGCCACTTTTTTAGCCTGTCTTTTTTTTACCATGGGGAATATCTCAGGGACCGGAGCCGGCATGAACCTTGTTTTCGGTATTGACTGGAAGCTCGGTGCGTTAATTATGATTGCGGTGATGATCTATTGCTATTTCTCTAAAGGCGTTTATTCCAAAGTCGAAAAAGGGATCACTATTTGTATTGTGGCAATGATTATCGCCTTTTATATCACGCTGGTGGGAACGGGGGGACCAGACTGGAAAGCCAGCGGGGAAGGATTAACGCATTGGATCTTTCCTGCGGGGAGTTTAGTCACCGCGCTGGGCTTTATCAGTACCAATGCCTCCCTGACGACCGGGATCTACGGCACTTACCTTGGCAAAGAGAAAAAATGGAAAAAAGATGACCTCTTTAATGGCGTGATGGTGGCGGATACCGTAGCCCATATTATCGGTGTGCTGCTGATCAGTGGGGCCATTATTCTGGTGGGGGCGATTGTGCTTTTTCCTCAAGGGATATCAATCAATACGCCGACGCAGCTGGCTGATTTATTAACGCCAAGCATGGGGCGCGCGGCAAAATACATCATGGGTATCGCCTTATTGGGCGCGGGGTTTTCATCTTTACTAGGGAATACTCAGCGTGGGGTTGTCCTGCTCAACTCGGGGTTCAATAAATCCACTGCGCTGGAGAGTAAAGCGGTCCAGTGGGGATCCATGGTGGTGCTGGTGGTCGCGGGGTTAATCTGCTTTAGCTTCGGCGGATCGCCGGTGCAGTTAATTTACTTAGCGAATGTCGCAACGGCGGTGTCGACACCTGTCGCGGGTCTGTTTATCTGCCTGCTGCTGTGGCGAAAGGATATTAATAAAGGATATAAGACGCCAAGGTTATTACAAATATGTATGGCGATCAGTTATCTCTTTTGTTTGTTACTCACTCTCGTCGCCCTGATTAACACCTTACCTAAATTTATGTCCTCTCTTTCTGCCATGTTTTGAGGTGGGGTATGAATGATGCCGTCCTGTTAGGCGAAGGCTTCACCCTGATGTGTCTCGGCATGGGCTTTGTGCTGG
>NZ_JBMAXV010000065.1:0-16124 GCF_048589245.1 Klebsiella sp. 10982 | reverse complement strand
AGTTAAAAAACTTGGTATTAAGCTTGCTCCTGCAGGGAGTGTTATTTTTCCTAAAATTGGTGCAGCGGTTGCTACAAATAAGAAGCGTCTATTATCAGTACCATCCGCATATGATAACAATGTTATGGGACTAATTCCGGGAGAAGAAATTAGTCCTCGATTTCTTTTTTTCTGGATGCAAACAATCAATCTGAGTTCGCTAGCACACGATTCTGGAGCTGTTCCATCTATCCGTAAAAGCGAAATGGAAGTCCTGCCGATTCCCGTTCCCCCGCTTCAAATTCAAGCTGAAATCATCCGTGTTTTGGATACATTTACAGCACTTACAGCCGAGCTTACAGCCGAGCTTACAGCCCGTAAAAAACAATACAACTACTATCGCGACCAGTTGTTGGGTTTTGAGGAAGGAGACGTTGAGTGGAAAGCTTTGGGGGAGATTGGCGAGTTTATTCGAGGTAAGCGCTTTACTAAAGCTGATTATGTTGAAGATGGCATTGGTGCTATCCACTACGGTGAGATATACACTCGATACGGTGTCTTTACAACTCATGTAATTTCTCAGATCAGAAATGATATGGCCAAATCACTTCGTTATGCGGAACCAGGAGACGTAGTGATAACTGATGTCGGAGAAACCGTCGAGGATGTTGGTAAAGCCGTGGCCTGGCTTGGAGATGAAAAAGTGGCTATTCACGATCACTGTTATGCTTTCCGACATTCAATGAACCCGAAGTTTGTTTCCTATTGTATGCAAACGGCATCTTTCATTGCCGAGAAAGCAAAGTACGTGGCCAGAACCAAGGTCAATACATTATTGATCAATGGGTTTGCTAAAATCGCCATTCCTGTTCCGTATCCAAATGACCTTGAAAAATCGCTTGCAGAACAGGCCCGCATCGTTGCCATCCTGGACAAATTCGATACCCTAACCAATTCCATCAGCGAAGGCTTACCCCGCGAAATTGCATTGCGTCAAAAACAATATGAGTATTACCGCGATTTGCTGTTGAGCTTTCCCAAGCCTGAAGAGGTAGTGGCCTGATATGAGCAAGACGCTAGCAGAAATCGCCCAGCAGCTTAAAGAGGCCAATAAAAAAGTACAGCTGATCTATGCCTTTAATGGCACGGGGAAGACGCGCCTGTCGCGAGAATTTAAGAAACTGATCACGCCAAAAAACGATGAAATCGAAGGCGACGATGCAGCAAAACAACCAGAGATATCTCGCAACAAGATCCTGTATTACAACGCTTTTACCGAAGATTTGTTCTATTGGGACAACGATCTGGAGCAAGATGCCGATCCCAAGCTCAGAATCCAGCCCAATTCATTTACCGACTGGGTGTTGGAAGATCAAGGGCAAGATCGAAACATCATTACCAATTTTCAGCGTTACTCCAATGAGAAGCTAACACCAAAATTCAATGAAGAATATAAAGTCAAAGGCAAGGACGACAAAGAGATCACTGTAAAGGCTTTCTCAGAAGTGACTTTTTCCCTTGAGCGCGGTGATGATGAGCAATCCGGAAATCTGAAAATATCTAAGGGTGAGGAAAGCAATTTCATCTGGAGTATTTTCTATACGCTGATCGAGCTGGTGATTGACATTCTCAATGTTGCTGAACCCTCTGATCGTGAAACCAACGTTTTTGATCAGTTGGAATATGTATTTATTGATGACCCAGTAAGTTCACTGGATGAGAACCATTTGATTGAATTGGCCGTAGATTTGGCCCAACTGATCAAGTCAAACAATTCTGATGTTAAATTCATCATCACAACGCACAATCCGCTTTTTTATAACGTTCTGCATAATGAGCTCAACAGTGATGACGGTGGTTACAAGAAAAAATGGCTTGATAAGTATCGGATGGCCCGGCTTGAGGACGGCACATTTCAATTAGTCCAGCAATCCAATGATTCGCCATTCTCATATCATCTTTATTTGAAATCAGAACTCGAAAAAGCCATCGAGAGTGGTCAGTTGAGCAAGTATCACTTTAATTTTTTAAGAAACATTCTGGAAAAAACCTCCACGTTTCTTGGCTATAAGAAATGGGGCGATCTGTTGCCAAAAACTGATGACGGAACAACCAATCCGTATGAAGCCCGGATTATTAATATCTCCAGCCACTCGAAACATGCGGGCGAAGAAGTGGCCGATCTCACTGAAGACGACAAGCGTGTTTTGCGGTATCTGGTTAATGAAATCAATACGATGTATCGCTTTCAGCAGGCTGAAAACTAAAGAAAAAGATTTAGGGGTAAAGCATGTACGAATACAAGGCTGTTGCCGAATCAAATAGCTTTATCGTTCTCGATAGATACTCCAGGGCATGGCAGCTTAATGAAAGCTACCAGAGCGAAGGTGACCTGGAACGAGAGTTCATTCAGGATTTGCACAATCAGGGCTATGAGTATGAGCCTGGTTTAAATACGCCTGAGAAGCTGCTGGCCAACGTGCGCGAGCAGTTGCAGACCCTGAACAACATGCAGTTTGCTGACGGTGAGTGGATGCGGTTTGTGGAGACTTGGCTGGACAAGCCAAGCGATGGCATCGTCGATAAAACCCGCAAAATTCACACCGACTATATCCATGATTTTGTGTTTGACGATGGTCATATCCAGAACATCTACTTGGTAGACAAAAAAAACATTGCACGCAATAAGGTTCAGGTCATCAAGCAGTTTGAGCAACAGGGTAGTCATGTCAATCGTTATGATGTCACCATTCTGGTGAATGGCTTGCCGCTGGTGCAGGTGGAACTGAAAAAGCGCGGCGTGGCGATCCGCGAAGCCTTTAATCAGGTGCATCGCTACAGCAAAGAGAGTTTTAACAGTGAGCATTCTTTGTTCAAATATCTTCAACTATTTGTAATTTCCAACGGCACCGATAGCCGTTATTTTGCCAACACCACCCAGCGCAACAAGAACAGCTTCGACTTCACCATGAACTGGGCGAAAGCTGATAATAGCTTGTTGAAAGATCTCAAAGATTTTACCGCGACCTTTTTCCAGAAGAACACTTTGCTCAATGTACTGCTGCATTATTCAGTGTTTGATGTGAGCGATACGCTACTGGTGATGCGCCCTTATCAGATTGCCGCTACCGAGCGCATCTTGTGGAAAATCAACAGCGCCTATCAAGCCAAGAACTGGAGCAATACGGAAAGTGGCGGTTATATCTGGCACACCACTGGTTCCGGTAAAACCTTGACCAGCTTCAAGGCAGCGCGCTTAGCTACTGAACTGGAGTTCATTGACAAAGTTTTCTTCGTGGTGGATCGCAAAGATTTGGATTACCAGACAATGAAGGAGTACCAGCGTTTTTCGCCGGATAGTGTGAACGGCTCTGACAGCACCGCAGGACTCAAGCGCAATCTGGATAAAGATGACAATAAAATTATCGTCACCACCATCCAGAAGCTCAATAACCTGATGAAGAGTGAAAACGACCTGCCCATTTACAACAAACAGGTGGTGTTTATCTTTGATGAATGCCACCGGAGTCAGTTTGGTGAAGCCCAGAATAACTTAAAGAAAAAGTTTAAGAAGTTCTATCAGTTTGGCTTTACCGGCACACCGATTTTTCCGCAAAACGCACTGGGGGCCGACACCACGGCCAGCGTATTCGGCCGGGAGCTGCACTCTTATGTGATCACCGATGCGATACGAGATGAAAAGGTGCTCAAGTTCAAAGTGGACTACAACGATGTGCGCCCGCATTTCAAAGCCATTGAAAGCGAACAGGACGAGAAAAAGCTCAGCGCGGCGGAAAACAGGCAGGCCTTATTGCATCCCATCCGTATAAAAGAAATTTCGCAGTACATCCTGAATAACTTTCGGCAAAAAACGCATCGCCTGCATGCAGGAGCAAAAGGCTTTAATGCGATGTTTGCCGTGAGCAGCGTGGATGCCGCTAAACTGTATTACGAATCGCTCAAGGATTTGCAAAAAGACAGTAATAAGCCGCTAAAAATCGCCACCATATTCTCTTTTGTGGCCAATGAGGAACAGGATGCCGTAGGCGATATTCTGGATGAAAGTTTTGACGTATCGGCAATGAACAGCAGCGCCAAAGAGTTTTTAAGTGCCGCCATAGCTGACTACAACGCGCTATTCAAAACCAACTTCAGTGTGGAAAGCAAGGGTTTTCAAAACTATTACCGCGATCTGGCCAAGCAAGTTAAGGCTAAGGAGATCGACTTGCTGATTGTGGTCGGCATGTTCCTGACCGGGTTTGATGCGCCGACGCTGAACACCTTGTTTGTGGATAAAAATCTGCGCTACCACGGTTTAATGCAAGCCTATTCACGCACCAACCGTATTTTTGACGCCACCAAAACCTTCGGCAACATCGTTACCTTCCGTGACCTGGAGCAGGCGACAATTGACGCCATCACCTTATTTGGCGATAAAAACACCAAGAACGTGGTGCTCGAGAAAAGCTACAAGGAGTATATGGAAGGCTTTACCGACGTAGTAACCGGTGAGGCAAGGCGTGGCTTTGTGGATGTGGTGATGGAGCTGGAGCAACGCTTTCCCGATCCCTCTGCCATTGAGAAAGAGTCCGACAAAAAAGCCTTTGCGAAACTCTTTGGTGAGTATTTACGCGTTGAGAACGTGCTGCAGAACTACGACGAGTTTGCCAGCCTGAAGGCCTTGCAGAACATTAACACCAATGACCCTGAGGCGGTTGAGGAGTTCAAGGCCCTACATTATTTGAGCGATGAGGATCTGGCGACACTGCAAACGATTAAAATGCCGTCTGAACGGCAAATTCAGGACTACCGTTCAACTTATAACGATGTTCGCGACTGGCTGCGCCGAGAAAAATCTTCCGCTGAAAAAGAAAAATCGACTCTTGATTGGGATGACGTTGTCTTCGAGGTAGATTTACTGAAGTCGCAAGAAATTAATCTGGATTATATTCTCGAGCTGATTTTTGAACACAACCGTAAGAATAAAAGTAAAGCAGGCTTAATTGATGAAGTTCGTCGGTTAATACGTGCCAGCCTTGGGAGTCGGGCTAAAGAAAGCTTAGTTGTTGATTTCATTAATCAAACCAACCTGGACAAAATTAGTGACAAGGCCAGTATTATAGACGCTTTTTTTGCTTTTGCACAGGTAGAGCAACTGCGCGAAGCACAAGAGTTAATTGGATCAGAGAATCTGAATGAAGAGGCAGCTAAACGTTATATTAACACTTCTCTTAAACGAGAGTTTGCCAGCGACAATGGTACAGAACTCAATGCTGTTTTGCCCAAAATGAGCCCACTAAATCCCCAATACCTCACAAAAAAGCAAAGCGTTTTCCAAAAAATCGCAGCGTTTGTTGAAAAATTTAAGGGAGTGGGTGGGAAAATATAGATGCTTCAACTCATGATGCAAAGTTGTTAGTTGAACAGAATGGCAAGTTCTTTAAGGGACTTGCCATTCTTATATATTAGCTGTATTAGCTCAGACCTGAGCTGACAGTGGCTATTTATTCCATAGGGTTTTATGAATTTTCCCAGTCTGATGGTATTCCCCCACCAGTTCAATAAAATCTTTAAAATCCCGATTCTCTTCCACCAGACGGTTCACTGACTGCCAGTCCACGCTGGTACGTTCACGCGCTGGGATCAATGTCTGGCTATTAGATAAATCATGTGGATCCAGGAGGATCACTCCAATACCGTGCAGCGCACAGAGCATCTGAAGTTCACGCTCCACGCTACGCTGCTTATCTTCGTTAATTTCAGTCGCCACCAGATAGCCGAAATGCGCCCAACTGGAATTGCTGACTGCCTGGAAGAAACATTCACGCACATTGCTACGGTTTAGCTGTTTTTTCACCTCAAAAGACCATAGCCGTGTCAAACGCCCTACGCTATGTCGAACGCAGTTTTGAACCACATCATCCCACTCTTTATCAAGAGGCTCTAATGCGACAATATCAGGATAAAGCCAATGGTTGCCACCCAACCCTTTGTTGTTACTGGAACGCTTTTCGTCAATACGACGGCACAATAACCCCTCTTCCTGTGAAAGGTAATCAATCAGGAGCGGATACAACGAATGCTCGGTAAAGCTAACTGTTTCAACCGTTGGTTCGGGGGCTACATTAGGATCCGCCTGTTCAACCACAGATTCCCCCCAATAAAACAATCGTGGTCTTGGCTTATCACGCGTCATCACCTGCGGACACATAGCTTTCGCTTTAACTGTCCGACTGCCACCAACTTCAGCGGTAATTTGACTTAAAAAAGCCTCATCGCTAGCAAAACGTGGATTTTTACGTTTCTCAGCCAGTTCTGTACTGTAGTGATCGATGATTTTCTGCGCCAGTTGGCGGGCAGTGAACTGCTGGCCGGGATTCGCCTGTAACACGTTGATTATCATCTGGGGACGACTGGTCATATGCCTTCCTGCGTTTGTACGCACGGCCTTGTGTATCAGCTTTTAAGCGATGCGTGATTTACAATTCCTGTGAATGGGCCCAGTTTACCTTTCAGAGTTACAGACTTAAAGCATCGATTTCTCTCTCATCAACGTGACGAGCAACAATTGAATTTCACCGCTTTTGCGAGCATGATCGCAATAACATCAGCCTGTTACCTGGTTCATTCCTATGAGATCTCTCGAATCACTGCAATCGGCACGTCTCTGTGTGGCGTCAGGGTGACGTATGCGCGCCGCATAAGCCGTTGCTGCTGCTGGATGTGTTGTCGCAGTACAAAGCTGGCCACCCGCGCCTGTTTAACTACGGCCTTGAGATCCACGAACCGCTTACCCACCTGCTGAAAGAGTTTGGCCCCAAGCGACGCACTGACTATCCCAATATGCCTTTCTGACGGCTCAGAACTGACGGCTTCTGTGAAATCGCCAACGCCGAAGGTTGTAAACACCGTAAAGGCAACACCCAGCCGACAAAAAAAGAGCTGATTGATAACCAGGTAGCAGGCGGCTTTGATGAAGCGGCTTACCGGCAGCTGCTAGCGCCTTCGGAGATGATCGACTAACTGGCCCAGCAGATCCGGACCGATCGCTCCCCCGAAAGTATTCAGAGGATCCTCGCCAACAACGATTGCTTGGTACTTGTTTATTGCGAAAAAAACACCACCAAAAGAATTTAGTGAAATGCTTGTTCATTTATAAGATGATTGCCAATTATCTCTGATATAACAACAAACACAGCCACTACATACTACCTAATGCTTTAACCCAACCCCTAATAAAATTAATATTATCTGAAAATCATAGCCTAACTCTGGAACCTTTCTAAACCAACCACTACCATATCTAAAATAATTAAGGAACGATGGTATATCATGGCTCTACAGGGAAAATTGATATTAAATGGTGCTGATTATGCACCTTTCAATTTGTACGGTGTCGGTGTTTTTATGGCGCATTCAGGGCGAGGTGTATATCGCAATAAAGCTGCATGCAGCGCAGTAGTAAAAGATGGTCCGCTGCCCTTGGGAAAATACTGGATTGTTGACCGCAATGAAGGAAACTGGTTTTCTCAAAAGGGACGAGAAATTAAGGATACGGTCAATAAGATTATAGGTTATCGTGAATTTGGTAAAAGCGATTGGTTTGCATTATGGCGTGATGACCACGGAATCGACGATGAGACGTGGGTCGAAGGTGTGAAACGTGGTAACTTCCGTTTGCATCCGGGTACGGTTTCCGAGGGTTGTATTACTATCGCCCATAATTCTGATTTTTCCATGATCCGGAATGCGCTCATGAATACATCACTGGTTCAGGTTCCCTGCATGCGTTCCCTTATGGCTCGTGGTTGGGTGGAGGTTGTTGCCAGTGGCTCTAACATCTCTTGCCCGTAAAATAAGTAAGATTATTTATTTTATATTGCTGTTTTTGGTTCTGGGACGTGCACTTCCAAGGCCGGAAATCTATCTCGATTATGATATCGCAAGGGATGTTTGCCACTTCTTATTCGGGAGTGTGAATGCCGATACGATGTATGACACTTTCTTTTATATATCGCTGATAATAGTGATATTCCTTTCAACTGTACTTTACATTATGACATTGCAGTTCATTTCAACGATAAGGAGCAAATGAGATGCCAATTCCTCCGTATATGTGGCTTAAAGACGATGGTGGCGCAGATATTAAAGGGTCTGTTGATGTTCAGGATCGAGAGGGAAGTATCGAAATCATCGGATTGAGTCATGGTGTTAATCTGCCTGTGGACAGTGCTAATGGGAAAGTTACGGGCACGCGTCAGCATTCGTCAATGATGATTGAAAAAGAAGTGGATAGTTCGACCCCATACCTTTACAAGGCCGCCGCAACGGGGCAGGCGCTACAAAGTGCAGAAATCAAGTTTTACCATATCAACCACGCAGGGCAGGAAGTGGCCTATTATTCTGTACTTATGGAGCAGGTCAGAATAACCGGGGTTAACTGTGGTGTACCTAATTGCAAACTTTCCTCGAATGACAAAATTAACCATGTTGAAAGCGTTAGCCTGCAATATGAGAAAATCACCTGGAGGATCCACGACGGGAATATTCAGTTCAGTGATGCATGGAACGAGCGTCCTTCAGCCTAATTCTGCGGGGCGTTTGATCCCCTTTATGTTTCCCCGGCGTGTTTGATGCCTGTTTAGAAGGTTGACAACAGGCTGAGGGATGCAAAGCTAAGCAAACACTAATCCCGCTCATTGCCACACACCATCCCCCCTCACCCCCTGAACACCTCCCGCCGGTGTCACGCCACAAACCCTTCCTGCGGATAGCATGCTTTCCCCTGCGGTAAGGTAATCGGCTTACCATCAAAATCCCAGAACAGCCTGCCAACGATGCCCCCGCCGTTCACCGCTGGCGAAACCTGGATGCGCATATCCTCATCCAGACCAATAGATCCTTTATCAAAGGCCTTATGGTGAATCGCGCAGAGCGCCAGGCCGTTAGGGATTTCGCATGGGCCGCCGTGCTGTTTCCATTTGATATGGGCCGCTTCCAGGGCGACGGAGGTATTATCATGGCGCATATTGAAGCCGCAGATCGCGCACTCATAGTTATAGGCGCGCAGCACCTGCTGGCGAAAATGCGGGTCGCGCTCTTTACGGATCTGCAGCAGATCAAACCCCATCTCTTCAGCCAGCTCTTCCTGAATACTCTCCGGGAAATGCGCCTCGAGGATCTGATGGGCGAGGGTATTGATCAGCCTCTTATTTCTGTTGAGTAGCGCAAAATGCGGCTCATCAAAGCCGCCGGCGACGTGACAGAGCTCCAGCTCTTTGCCGGGCGGCTGTCGGCTGCCCTGGGTTGAACACTGGTCGCTGTTGTGCAGTTCCCAGAAGCCGTCGCCTTTCAGGCGCCAGAAGGGCATATCCGGCCGGTACTGGCGGCGCTGCGGGCCAAAGCGTTCCAGCAGGCTATGCAGCTCATCGCGTATCTCTGAGGCGTAGTCGAACATCCGCGCATGGCCGCGCTGGTACTGTGAGAGGACGTACAGCAGCAACAGTGGCTTATGCGGCGCACGCTGTTCGCCTTTGCGCCAGATAGTGATGTTCTCGATCGCGTGTTGCAGGGTCGTGCTGGAGGGCATAGCGTTACAGTGGCAGCTAAATAAATGCGATGATGCTCGCAAAATCCTTGCCGATCAACCCACCAGATGCAGCGATTCCGGGTGGATCGCTTTTTAAGTATTACGACGGATCTTGCTGTGGGAGTGGAGACCGCGTTCGCCGCCTGCGACGCAAGCCTGAAAAAATCGGGAGGACATAACCTTTGCGTTCCCGCATTCCACAAAACCCACGCTACCTTACCGGTAGCGTGGGCTCACACTCCCTACTTATCCCGCGTCTCGCCAGCCTCCCAGCTATAACTGCCATCGGCCGCTAACCTATCGCCCAGCTCCTGATACTTGAACTGATAAAACTCAGCCTGGGTACCGTACCCGGCGTAGTCTACCGCCGCCAGGCCGACGAACGCCCCGGTAAAGAACCCGCCGTAGCTCTGCAATACATAGTCATCGGACAGCACTGCGGCATCCAGTTGGACCGGGATCTCGGTGAAGGTCACGCCATCGAAGCTGTATTCATAGCTGTAGGTCTGCTTGCGGACTTTGGTCCGGAACCAGACGTATTCCACGCCGTCCGGCACCTTGATGGCGTTATCTTTCAGGTAGGACGTGTATTTCCCGCGATTATTTTCGCCGACTTCGATGACCTTGCCGTTAATTTCATTCCAGGTCAGGAAGACAAAGCTCCAGTGGCGGTCGTTATAGTAATTCGTTAACCCGGCCATCTGCTGGTAGCTGAAGGGCTCGAATTTCACCTTCACCGTGGCGTTAAAATAGAAGGCCTGCCAGCGGCGGGCAATCAGCGACAGGTCATGCGTATTGGCTAACGACCCCTGGCCAATTAAGGTTAATTTGCCGTTGCCGGTGGTGCCCATTTTGGCCGTAAACGGCACCCGCAGGGTATTCCAGTTCGGGTCGAGGGCGGGCGACGTAAAGTCATCCTGCTGGCTGTTATCGCTGGCGCTTTCGGTGAAGATGGCGTCTTTCGGCCCTTCGACGAAGGTCTTCCCGCCGTGACCGCCTTCAATACGCGGCCAGCCTTCGTCGTCCCAGTACACTTTCTGGATCGAGGTTTCCCGACCGAGGGTTGACCAGCCGCGCGGGTCGTAGATGGATTCCCCCGGGCGATTCCACGGCCGGGCGCAGAGCGAGGCGTAATACCATTCGCCTTCCGGGGTGGAGACCAGCGCGCCATGGCCCTGTTTCTGGATGTAGCTGTCCGGGGTATCGACGTTGGTTAAGAACACGTCGCCCGGCTCGGTTTCAAAGCTGTCGGCCTCGAGGGTTTTCGACCGCGCCACCACCTCCTGGTGGGTAAACACGGTGCCGCCCTGGGCGGCAAACAGATAGTAGTAGCCGTTCAGTTTATAGAGGTGCGGCCCCTCGACCAGCGCCACGGCGGTGCCGCGGTAGATGGTGCGCGCGGTTTCCGGCATTAACTTCAGCGTTTTGGTATCCAGCTCCGTTAAGGTAATGCCATCGAAGGGGTGATGGTACTCCCGGTGATCCCAGGTTTGCTGGACGATATATTTCCGGCCATCGTCGTCATGGAACAGCGAGGCGTCGAACCCGACGCCGTTCAGCTTGATCGGGTCGCTCCACGGGCCCCGAATATCCTTCGCGGTGGTCAGGTAGTTGGTCATGTCTTTAAAGGCGCCTTCGGTGACCTTCACATCGGTATACACCAACCAGAATTGCCCATCGGCCCAGGAGAGCGCCGGCGCCCAAATGCCGCCGGAGGAGGGGTTGCCCTTCATGTCCAGCAGGGTGGTGGTGGAGAGCGGCGAAGGCAGCAGGTTCCAGTTTTTCAGGTCCTTCGACTCATGTAAACGCACGCCCGGGAACCACTCAAACGTCGAGTTGGCAATATAGTACGTATCCTCGACGCGAATAATACTGGGGTCGGCATTAAAGCCGCGTAATATCGGGTTTTGAATAAGTGACATTTCATTACACCTTTTAAAATGGAAAGTTAAGGATCGGTCTGATTTATAATTTTTTTAACTACACGCGGATCTCATCCAGCTGACGGTTGATGTCGGTAACATGTTTATCGGAGATGGGATAAACCTGAATAATCACCATCGAAATAGCGGCCAGCGCGATTGGGATCCACACGGCGGTCATAATGATCCCATCGATAGCGCTGGCGCTCTGCACGGCGCCGCTTTCATTAAATCCATACACCGCCAGCAGCCACAGCGGGATCGCGCCGCCGATGCTGAAGCCGATCTTGAAGAAGAGTCCCATAATGGCATTGATAATGGCGGCATTGCGTTTGCCTGATTTTAATTCGCCGTACGCGATGACTTCCGGTACCAGCGCCCACATAAAGCCGGTGGCAGAGGTTAAGCCCCATTGTTTAATAAAGGTGGCGATGTAGGCCAGCCACAGGGCGTCGTGCATCCCTTCGCGTGACCAGACGTAGGTCAGCAGTTCGCCGACGATGAACATGGCGAGGAACAGATGGAAGAAGCCTTTTTTACCAAAGATTTTTTTCAGTTTCGGCCAGAACACCGGGAAGGCGATGCCGGGAATAGACGCGACGAGACCCACGGCGCCCATCCATTCGGAATGGCCGACGACGAACTGGTTGAAGAAACCGTTAACGGTGTTCATAAAGAACATGAAGGTAAAGGCCAGCATGAAGAACATGCCGAGGATCACCAGCGGGCGGTTATGTCTGAGCTCGTGGAAAAGGTCAGTAGTTTTGACGTTGGCGGTCTGCTCGGCGGTCGCGACAACGCGTTCTTTGGTGAATTTATAACAGATAAACAGGGCCACCGCGCCGATGATCATATAGATGGCGTACACGCCAAACCAGGCGTAGTTCGCCGACGGATCGGTATAGTTGCCCAGATTCAGCTTAAGGCCGAAAAAGCCGGTGTCCTTCAGGCTGCGATCTTTCGGCGCCGCCATCTGCACAAACATCGGGAACAGGGTATAGACCAGCAGGTTGGCGCTGTTGGCCAGCATCATGCGGGTACTGGTCAGCTTATCGATCGATTCCGGGTCGCGGGTCAGCGACGCATTCAGCGAGCCATAGGGAATATTGACTAAGGAATAAACCAGGTCCAGCGCCAGATAAATAATAAAGGCGAAAGCCACCGAACCTTTCACTCCGGGGATGGGCGCGAACAGTAATGCCGACAGGATCACCAGCGGCACGCCGGCTCGTAACAGCCAGGGGCGATATTTTCCTGCTTTCGAGGTTCGTTTATCCACGTAGGTTCCGACCATCGGATCCCAAAACACATTAATGATGCGGACAAAAAGAAAAATAAAGCCTGCCGTTGCCGTGCTGATGGTATTTACCGTCAGCATATGCAAAGCCAGAAAACCCCCAATGGTGCCGAAAACCAGGTTTTGCGCAAAGTCGCCCATGCCATAACCAATTCGTTCTCCGCGGGTTAATTTATGATATTCATCATGCCGACTGTGCATTATGTTTTTACTCATTCTAAGCAGACTCCGGTTTGTTTTGTGTAGGTGAAACACTTTCTGACACAGTTGACCAGGAAGAATCTATTACGTTTTTAAATTACGTAATTATGTTTTTTTACTTCTGTGATCCTCGAAGCAAAGGCCTGTATCACCTGCGTTTAACCGTTTTCCGCCGCTAATTTTCTGGCAGGCAGACAATGTGACAAAACCGGCATTTTAATTTGGTATGGATACCTGAATTCCCCAGGAAGTGTATTCTATACGCGCGCGAAGCGAGATATTTAAAATAGTTTTATTTGCGAGATGGCTCACATTTGAGCATTTTCTCAATCGCCGAGTGAAATAACGTAATTGAGCAACCGACGATGAGAATACACGATGTGTCACAGTTGTTAATTTTCCTGTTTCTCAATTTCGGAGTTCATCATGCAAACCTATTTCGACCAGGTTGATCGCGTTCGCTTTGCCGGACCCAAAACCGATAATCCGCTGGCGTTTCGCCACTATAATCCGGATGAAATCGTGTTGGGAAAACGCATGGCAGATCATCTGCGTTTTGCCGCCTGTTATTGGCATAATTTCTGCTGGAATGGCGCGGATATGTTTGGCGCCGGTTCGTTTGAGCGTCCCTGGCAGGCCGCGGGCGATGCGCTGGAAATGGCCAAACGCAAAGCGGACGTGGCGTTTGAATTTTTCTACAAGCTCAACGTGCCGTATTACTGCTTCCATGATGTCGACGTCTCGCCAGAAGGCGCGTCGCTGAAAGAGTATTTGCATAATTTCGCCATCATGGCCGAGGTGCTGGCGGAGAAACAGCAGCAAACCGGCGTGAAACTGCTGTGGGGCACCGCCAACTGCTTTACCCACCCGCGTTACGGCGCCGGGGCGGCGACCAACCCCGATCCGGAGGTGTTTGCCTGGGCGGCCACGCAGGTGGTAACTGCCATGAACGCTACCCACCAGCTCGGCGGTGAAAACTATGTGCTGTGGGGTGGCCGCGAAGGTTATGAGTCCCTGCTGAATACCGACCTGCGCCAGGAGCGTGAGCAGATTGGCCGCTTCCTGCAGATGGTGGTGGAGCACAAGCATAAGATTGGCTTTGGCGGCGCGCTGCTTATCGAACCGAAACCGCAGGAACCCACCAAGCATCAGTACGATTACGATGTCGCGACGGTGTATGGTTTCCTGAAGCAGTTTGGTCTGGAAAATGAGATCAAGGTGAACATTGAAGCTAACCACGCCACCCTGGCGGGGCACTCTTTCCATCATGAAATCGCCAGCGCCATCGCGCTGGGGATCTTCGGCTCCGTTGATGCCAACCGCGGCGATGCGCAGCTCGGCTGGGATACCGATCAGTTCCCGAACAGCGTGGAAGAAAATACCCTGGTGATGTATGAGATCCTCAAAGCCGGGGGATTCACCACCGGCGGCCTGAACTTTGACGCCAAAGTCCGTCGGCAGAGCACCGACAAATACGACATGTTCTATGGCCATATTGGCGCCATGGACGTAATGGCGCTGTCCCTCAAGCTGGCCGCGCGCATGATTGAGGATGGCAAGCTCAAGCAGGGGCTGGCAAAACGCTATGCCGGCTGGCAGGGCGAGCTGGGGCAGAAAATTATGAGCGGGCAGATGTCGCTGGATAATATTGCCCGATACGCTGAGCAGCATAATCTGAATCCGCAGCCTCACAGCGGGCGGCAGGAATTACTCGAGAATCTCGTCAATACCTATATCTTTGGTTAAATTTTGCTGACATGCCCCTGCGGGGGCATGTATTACGCCGTCTGTCCGCTGCCGGAAAATAGCGTTTATTTGTTCGTGCTGTTTTTTTTGTCAGTGGCGAAAGACCACCTGTTTAATATCAGTGAAGGAGGGAAAGTAGCGATAATTGTGTAATGCCTCTGTGACCGTACAAAATAAAAATAACTTGTTCTGATGATAGCGACATATTCTGTCAGCTCAGAATAGGCTGGTTATTGTCTGAATAAAATTAACCTATATTGAGAAACTCATGACAATGATAAAAAAGCTTCCATTAACTATGGCGGTTATCGCCGCGTTTTTTCCGCTTACCTCTGTAATGGCCCAAGAATTTACGCAGGAACAGATCGACGCCATCGTCGCCAAAGCCGTTGATAAAGCGCTGGCCGACCGCCAGGCGAAAATTGACGCCGCGGCCGACAAAAAGGTCGACGTGATCACCAACCCGCAGACCACCGCCGCCTCGCCGGATATGGCCATTCCGTTCGGCCTCAAGTTCAGCGGCTACGCCCGCTATGGCGCCCACTTCCAGACCGGCGACCAGAAATATGTCGGCGTCGACGGCTCTTACAACGGCGCCTCGGCGATCGGCCGTCTGGGCAACGAAAGCAACGGCGGCGAATTCCAGATCAGCAAGGCCTTCAAAAGCGCGCAGGGGGCTATCTGGGATCTCAACGTGATGTTCGACCACTGGAGCGATGAAGTTAACCTGAAGAAAGCCTACGTCGGCGTCACCAACGTGCTGGAATCCAACCCCAACGCCTATCTCTGGGCCGGGCGCGACTTCCACCAGCGTCCGCAACAGGGGATCAACGACTATTTCTGGATGAACCAC
The DNA here is from genome assembly GCF_048589245.1 of Klebsiella sp. 10982. Classification (NCBI taxonomy): domain Bacteria; kingdom Pseudomonadati; phylum Pseudomonadota; class Gammaproteobacteria; order Enterobacterales; family Enterobacteriaceae; genus Klebsiella; species Klebsiella sp. 10982. The sequence goes on along the minus strand of NZ_JBMAXV010000065.1, from coordinate 537 downwards.
GACGGCCAGGGCGCCGGGGTGAAGAACTTTGATATTGGCGGCGTGCAGTTCGACGTGGTGGCGGTGTCGCAGGTGAAATCCTGTAGCCCGGAAGTGATGGCCGACGAGACTAACCCGTCGCGCATCACCTGTACCGGCAGCTCCGACACTGGCGACAACGGCCACTACGCGCTGACCACTAAAACCCACAACATCAAGGCCGGGCCGATCGACGTCGAGGTGTACGCCAACTACGGCTTTGACTCGAAGGCGGTGGACAGCGACGCGCGTCTCGAAGCCTGGCAGGGCGGCCTGGTGCTGAGCCACACCAACGACAGCGGAGTGAACAAGGTGATCCTGCGCTACTCCGACAACTCGGATAACAGCGTCTACAACAAAACCGACGACCTGACCACGGTCTACGCCAGCTTCGAGGGCAGCCATAAGTTCACCCAGCAGGCGCAGATCGAATACCTGCTGGCCTTCCATGACTACGACAACGGCAAGGACAACACCGACAACCGTAAAAACTACGGCGCCATCGTCCGGCCGATGTAC
>NZ_JBMAXV010000064.1:0-18329 GCF_048589245.1 Klebsiella sp. 10982 | reverse complement strand
TATGTTTTCATTAAAGTTGGTGCGAAAACAAAACGCCCAGTGCCTGATGTTAATAATCTTTATCTTGTTCTGACCGGAGTCTGTTGTATTGTTAATCCCATTGCCTGTTTGATAAGTATTGTTTTATACCCACTTTGGATTATGAATAAAGCACTAAAGTTTGCATCTGTGAAATTTAGTAATGATAATGAAAGTGCATTCGAAAATGGGATCGGCAGGAATTATGTCGGGAGAACACAATCATTGACAACCTTACCATACAAGGAAATGCTCTCCGAGCGGGAGTTTATGAGTTATCAGCTTGAGCATTGTTCTGACGGTTCAGTCAACCTCGACCAACCTAATAGTACATGTAGCAGTGCTATGGGGCCATATGGAAATGAGATATCTATAAATACCCATGATATTAATCCTGCGAGTGGGCTTCCTATGATTGAAAATGTAGACGTTGCAGGAAACGTGTATGGTATAGATCGGAATCATTAACAAATGATTAAGTCAATTTGACCACTAAAACTCAGCAGCGAGAGTGGCTGGTTTTAAAAAATGCCCCCCTCAAATTTGGCCTATCAATTATGGTGGTTAGTTGGTAGGCTAAAAATACATATACGAAATTATTAGTGCATTAATTTTAATAAATTTCCACTCAAATAAAAAGTTGGATATAGTAACTGCGCATTCTGGATGCAGAAATGGAATGTGTATGTCTCATAATGATTATGGCACAAGAAATTTGTATGCAATTAAATAAATTGATGACTGTTATGGTTGTCAGCTCTGCGCTGGCGTTGTCTGGATGTAGTGCAATGGGAACCGCTATTAAAAAGAGAAATCTGGAAGTAAAAACCCAGATGAGCGAAACAATCTGGCTGGAACCTTCAAATAATAAGACGGTTTATCTGCAAATCAAAAATACCTCTGATAAGGATATGAGTGGCCTGCAGGCAAAAATTGCCAGCGCCGTCACTTCAAAGGGATATCAGGTCGTCAGTAACCCGGATACGGCGGGCTACTGGATCCAGGCGAACGTGCTCAAGGCCGATAAAATGGACCTTCGTGAGTCTCAGGGCTGGTTAAGCCGGGGTTATGAAGGCGCAGTGACTGGCGCCGCGCTTGGGGCAGGGATTACCGCTTACAACTCCAGTTCTGCAGGGGCGACTCTGGGTGTAGGACTTGCAGCCGGTCTGGTTGGTATGGCTGCTGACGCGATGGTGGAAGATGTGAACTACACCATGATCACCGATGTTCAGATCGCGGAAAGAACCAAAACTCAGGTTCAGACTGATAACGTGGCCGTATTACGTCAGGGAACATCCGGCGCAAAAGTGCAGACAAGTACTGAAACGGGTAATCAGCACAAATACCAGACTCGCGTCGTCTCTAACGCTAATAAAGTTAACCTCAAGTTCCCTGAAGCCCAGCCTGTTCTTGAAGACCAGCTGGCAAAATCGATCGCTAATATTCTGTAAGCTTTCTATTCCACGGCCCGGTCCCCGGGCCATACTGGGATCCCCTTTCTGGTGTGTCATAATTAATTCGTCAAATAATCTATGAATTCCAGATCTGAACGGTGAACAGTTGCGCAATTTATTTGTGCATCTGTGAGGCGTTGCCGCCTTCGGCGGAATCTTTTCGTCTTTATTTGAATAGAGGTTATTTATGGCAATATCTGAACCTGTCAGGTCTCTTGAAACACATAAACTGATGCCTGGCGATATTTATCCACACCCTGCTATGGGGGAGGCTTATTCCCTGCAACCCCGTGAGGTCTGTTTTCGCTGATTAATTTGTCCTTCCGACCCTAATAATTTACTGACGGATTAGTGCCATGAGTTTCAATGCCAAAGATATGACGCAGGGCGGTCAGATCGCCAATATGCGCTTTCGCATGTTTGGTCAGATTGCCAATATTATTTTCTACGTGCTGTTTATTTTATTCTGGGTACTGTGCGGGCTGATGCTGATGTATAGGCTTAGCTGGCAAACCTTTGTGAACGGCTGCGTATACTGGTGGTGTACGACGCTGGGTCCGATGCGCGATATTATTCGTTCCCAGCCGGTATACACCATTCAGTATTACGGTCAGTCGCTGGAATATACCTCAGAACAAATCCTGGCCGATAAATATACTATCTGGTGCGGAGAGCAGCTGTGGACCAGTTTCGTCTTTGCTGCCGTGGTTTCTCTTGTTATCTGTATCGTGACGTTCTTCATCGCCAGCTGGGTGCTGGGCCGCCAGGGGAAACAGCAGAGTGAGGATGAGAATACCGGCGGGCGCCAGCTTTCCGATAAGCCCAAAGAAGTGGCCCGCCAGATGAAGCGTGATGGTATGGCCTCTGATATTAAAATTGGCGATCTGCCTATTCTTAAAAACTCCGAAATTCAGAACTTCTGCCTCCACGGTACCGTGGGTTCCGGTAAATCCGAAGTTATACGCCGGCTACTGAACTACGTGCGTGCCCGGGGCGATATGGCCATCATTTACGATCGCTCCTGTGAGTTCGTCAAAAGCTATTACGACCCGTCACTGGATAAAATCCTCAACCCGCTGGACTCGCGCTGTGCAGCCTGGGATTTGTGGAAAGAGTGCCTGACGCTGCCGGACTTCGACAACATCTCCAACACCCTTATCCCGATGGGTACCAAAGAAGATCCGTTCTGGCAGGGCTCCGGTCGCACTATCTTTGCCGAAGGCGCGTATCTGATGCGCGAAGACGACGATCGGAGCTACGAGAAGCTGGTCGATACCATGCTGTCCATTAAGATCGACAAGCTGCGCGCCTATCTGCAGAACACGCCGGCAGCGAACCTGGTTGAAGAGAAAATTGAGAAAACCGCCATCTCCATTCGAGCTGTGCTGACCAACTACGTCAAGGCTATTCGCTACCTGCAGGGCATTGAGAAGAACGGAGAGCCGTTCACTATCCGGGACTGGATGCGCGGCGTCCGTGAGGGCCGACCCAATGGCTGGCTGTTTATCTCCTCCAATGCTGACACCCATGCCTCCCTGAAGCCGGTTATCTCGATGTGGCTGTCGATTGCCATCCGCGGCCTCCTGGCGATGGGCGAGAACCGTAACCGGCGTGTGTGGATCTTCGCTGACGAACTTCCCACGCTGCACAAGCTGCCGGACCTGGTCGAAATCCTCCCGGAGGCGCGTAAATTTGGTGGTTGTTATGTGTTCGGTATTCAGTCTTATGCCCAGCTGGAAGACATCTATGGCGTTAAGCCTGCCGCCACGCTCTTTGACGTGATGAACACCCGGGCCTTCTTCCGCTCCCCGAGTAAAGAGATTGCGGAGTTTGCTGCCGGTGAAATTGGTGAGAAGGAAATCCTCAAGGCCAGCGAGCAGTACTCCTACGGTGCTGACCCGGTGCGTGATGGGGTATCGACCGGGAAAGAAAAAGAGCGGGAAACGCTGGTCAGTTACTCCGATATTCAGACGCTGCCGGACCTGTCCTGCTATGTCACGCTGCCCGGGCCGTATCCGGCCGTGAAGCTGGCCCTCAAATACAAGCCGCGTCCGAAAATTGCCGAGGGATTTATTCCGCGCACTCTCGATGCGCGGGTGGATGCACGGCTCAGTGCGCTGCTTGAAGCGCGGGAAGCTGAAGGCAGTCTTGCCAGGGCGCTTTTCACGCCGGATGCCCCGGCATCCGGGCCAGATGATGCCGGCAGTCACGCCGGTGAGCGACCAGAGCTGGCCAGTCAGCCAGCGCCAGCAGAAGTGACAGTATCTCCGGCACCAGTAAAAGCGCCGGCGACAACGACGATGCCGGCAGCGGAACCCTCCGCCAGGACAGCTGAGCCTCCCGTCCTGCGGGTCACGACCGTACCGTTGATTAAACCAAAAGCAGCCGCAGCGGCCGCTGCTGCCGCAACAGCATCCTCTGCCGGTACCCCTGCTGCAGCTGCAGGCGGGACAGAACAGGAACTGGCGCAGCAGTCCGCAGAACAGGGGCAGGACATGCTGCCGGCCGGTATGAACGAGGACGGTGTGATTGAAGACATGCAGGCGTATGACGCCTGGGCTGATGAGCAAACGCAGCGGGATATGCAGCGGCGTGAAGAGGTCAATATCAACCACAGCCACCGCCACGATGAGCAGGATGATGTCGAGATTGGGGGGAACTTCTGATGATGTCGATTGGCTCCGTTAAATCGGCCGATAAAGCCGCGGATTACTATACCAACAAAGATAATTACTACGTCATCGGGAGCATGGACGAACGCTGGCAGGGTAAGGGGGCTGAGGCGCTGGGGATCGACGGGAAAGCCGTGGATAAGGCGCTGTTTACGGAACTGCTGAAAGGGAAGCTGCCGGATGGCAGCGACCTGACCCGGATACAGGATGGCGCCAACAAGCACCGGCCCGGTTATGACCTGACCTTCTCGGCCCCCAAAAGCGTGTCGGTCATGGCGATGCTGGGCGGCGATAAGCGCCTTATCGATGCCCACAACCAGGCGGTAACCGAAGCGGTGCGGCAACTGGAGACGCTGGCCGCGACCCGGGTCATGACGGACGGTAAAAGCGAAACGGTGCTGACCGGAAATCTGATTGTGGCGAAATTCAACCACGACACGAACCGTAACCAGGAACCTCAGATACACACCCATGCCGTCGTCATTAACGCCACGCAGAACGGGGACAAATGGCAGTCTCTCGGCACAGATAAGATTGGAAAAACAGGCTTTATCGAGAACGTGTACGCGAACCAGATAGCGTTCGGGAAACTTTACCGGGAGGCGTTCAAACCCCTGGTTGAGAAGCTTGGCTATGAGACGGAAGTCGTGGGAAAACACGGGATGTGGGAGATGAAAGGGGTCCCTGTGGAACCCTTTTCCACCCGGACTCAGGAGGTCAGGGAGGCCGCCGGACCCGATGCCTCCCTGAAGTCCCGGGATGTGGCCGCGCTCGATACCCGAAAGTCGAAAGAAGCCATCGATCCGGCAGAGAAGATGGTGGAGTGGATGAACACGCTGAAGGAGACCGGGTTTGACATCCGGGGGTATCGTGAGGCCGCCGATTCGCGAGCCGCAGAGCTGGCCCGTGCACCTGCCGCGCCGGTGAACACTGACGGTCCGGATATCACGGATGTGGTGACGAAAGCGATTGCCGGTCTCAGCGACCGCAAGGTGCAGTTCACGTATGCCGACCTGCTGGCACGCACGGTCGGCCAGCTGGAGGCGAAGGACGGTGTGTTTGAGCTGGCGAGAAAGGGCATCGATGCCGCCATTGAACGGGAGCAGCTTATCCCTCTCGATCGCGAGAAAGGCCTGTTCACCTCAAACATCCACGTTCTCGATGAACTCGCCGTCAAAGCCCTGAGTCAGGAGGTGCAGCGCCAGAATCATGTCTCCGTCACGCCCGATGCGTCTGTGGTGCGCCAGGTCCCTTTCAGCGATGCCGTCAGCGTGCTGGCGCAGGATCGCCCGGTCATGGGTATCGTTTCCGGTCAGGGCGGTGCAGCCGGCCAGCGGGAGCGGGTGGCCGAGTTAACCCTGATGGCCCGGGAGCAGGGGCGTGACGTCCATATCCTGGCGGCCGATAACCGCTCACGTGATTTTCTCGCCGGGGATGTGCGTCTGGCCGGGGAAACGGTGACCGGTAAATCCGCTCTGCAGGACGGGACGGCGTTTATTCCGGGCGGAACACTCATCGTGGATCAGGCGGAGAAGCTGAGCCTGAAGGAAACGATTTCCCTGCTCGATGGCGCGATGCGCCATAACGTGCAGGTCCTGCTCTCCGACAGCGGGAAGCGCAGCGGGACCGGCAGCGCGCTGACCGTACTGAAGGACAGCGGCGTGAATACGTATCGCTGGCAGGGTGGCCATCAGACCACAGCCGACATCATCAGTGAACCGGATAAAGGCGCACGCTACAGCCGGCTGGCACAGGAGTTTGCCGTCAGCGTGCGTGAAGGGCTGGAAAGCGTGGCGCAAATCAGCGGGACGCGTGAACAGAGCGTACTCAACGGCCTTATCCGTGACTCCCTCAGAAATGAGGGAGTGCTGGGTGAGAAAGACACGACCATTACAGCCCTGACGCCGGTATGGCTGGACAGCAAAAGCCGGGGCGTGCGGGATTATTACCGGGAGGGGATGGTGATGGAAAGCTGGGATCCGGAGACCCGGACGCACGATCGCTTTGTCATTGACCGGGTGACCGCGAGCAGCAATATGCTGACCCTGAAAGACCGGGAAGGGGGCCGTCTGGATCTGAAGGTTTCCGCGGTCGACAGCCAGTGGACGCTGTTCCGGGCAGATACACTGCCGGTGGCCGAGGGGGAACGTCTGGCGGTGCTCGGGAAGATACCGGACACACGCCTGAAGGGCGGGGAAAGCATCACGGTGATGAAAGTGGAGGACGGGCAACTGACGGTACAGCGTCCGGGGCAGAAAACCACGCAGACCCTGGCCGTGGGCGCGGGCGTGTTTGACGGTATTAAAATCGGCCACGGCTGGGTGGAAAGTCCCGGCAGGTCGGTTAGCGAGACGGCAACGGTCTTTGCGTCGGTGACGCAGCGTGAGCTGGATAACGCCACCCTCAACCAGCTGGCGCAGAGCGGAAGTCATCTCCGTCTGTACTCAGCGCAGGATGCGGCTCGCACGACGGAGAAGCTGTCGCGGCATACCGCCTTCAGCGTGGTCTCAGAGCAGCTGAAGACCCGATCCGGCGAGACGGACCTGGATGCGGCCATTGCGCAGCAGAAGGCCGGACTGCGTACCCCGGCAGAACAGGCCATTCACCTAGCCATCCCGCTGCTTGAAAGTGAGAAACTGACCTTCTCCCGGCCCCAGCTGCTGGCGACGGCGCTGGAAACCGGGGGCGGGAAGGTTCCGATGGCGGACATCGACACGACCATTCAGGCACAAATCAGGTCGGGGCAGTTGCTGAATGTACCGGTGGCGCACGGCTACGGCAATGACCTGCTGATTTCCCGTCAGACCTGGGACGCAGAAAAAAGCATCCTGACCCACGTGCTGGAAGGTAAAGACGCGGTGGCCCCCCTGATGGACCGTGTGCCGGCCAGTCTGATGACGGACCTGACCGCCGGACAGCGGGCGGCGACCCGGATGATTCTGGAAAGCACGGATCGGTTCACGGTGGTTCAGGGGTATGCCGGGGTGGGGAAAACCACCCAGTTCCGGGCCGTCATGAGTGCCATCAGTCTGCTGCCGGAAGAGACCCGTCCGCGCGTCATCGGTCTGGCGCCGACGCATCGCGCGGTCGGGGAAATGCAGAGTGCCGGCGTGGATGCGCGCACGACGGCGTCGTTCCTCCACGACACGCAGTTGCTGCAGCGCAATGGCCAGACACCCGATTTCAGCAACACCCTGTTCCTGCTCGACGAGAGCTCAATGGTGGGGCTGGCCGATATGGCAAAAGCCCACTCCCTCATCGTCGCTGGCGGTGGACGGGCGGTGTCCAGTGGGGATAACGACCAGCTGCAGCCCATCGCGCCGGGCCAGCCGTTCAGGCTGATGCAGCAGCGCAGCGCCGCCGACATTGCCATCATGAAAGAGATTGTGCGCCAGGTGCCTGAGCTGCGACCGGCGGTCTACAGCCTGATTGAGCGGGATGTGCACCGCGCCCTGACCACCATTGAGCAGGTCACGCCGGAGCAGGTGCCGAGAAAAGAAGGCGCCTGGGCGCCGGGCAGTTCTGTGGTGGAATTCACGCCGGCGCAGGAAAAGGCGATACAAAAGGCGCTGAGCGAGGGGAAAACCCTGCCGGCAGGTCAGCCCGCGACGCTCTACGAGGCGCTGGTGAAGGACTATACCGGACGGACCCCGGAGGCACAGTCGCAGACGCTGGTGATCACCCACCTGAACAAGGACAGGCGGGCGCTGAACAGTCTGATCCATGGCGCACGGCGGGAGAACGGGGAAACCGGCAAAGAGGAAATCACCCTGCCGGTGCTGGTCACGAGTAACATCCGTGACGGTGAACTGCGCAAATTGTCGACCTGGACGGCTCACAAGGAGGCGGTGGCGCTGGTTGATAACGTATACCACCGTATCAGCAAGGTGGATAAGGATAATCAGATGATCACCCTGACAGACAGTGAAGGAAAGGAGCGATATATCTCACCCCGGGAGGCATCGGCAGAAGGCGTCACGCTCTATCGTCAGGAAAAGATCACCGTGTCTCAGGGGGACCGAATGCGCTTCAGCAAAAGTGACCTGGAGCGCGGCTATGTGGCCAACAGTATCTGGGAGGTGCAGTCTGTTGCGGGTGACAGTGTCACGCTGTCTGATGGCAAAACCACCCGCACGCTGACCCCGAAGGCGGATCAGGCGCAGCAGCATATCGACCTCGCCTACGCCATCACGGCTCACGGCGCCCAGGGGGCCAGCGAACCGTATGCCATCGCGCTGGAAGGGGTGGCCGGTGGTCGGGAACAGATGGCCAGCTTTGAGTCTGCCTATGTGGCTTTATCCCGCATGAAACAGCATGTGCAGGTTTACACCGACAGCCGTGAGGGCTGGATAAAGGCCATCAAGCATTCACCTGAGAAAGCGACGGCGCACGATATTCTTGAACCCCGTAACGACCGGGCGGTGAAAAGCGCCGATCTGCTGTTCGGGCGGGCAAGACTACTGGATGAAACCGCCGCTGGCCGGGCAGCCCTGCAGCAGTCCGGTCTGGCACAGGGAAATTCACCGGGAAAATTCATTTCTCCGGGGAAAAAGTACCCTCAGCCGCATGTGGCGCTGCCGGCATTCGATAAGAACGGGAAAGCCGCCGGTATCTGGCTCAGCCCGCTGACCGATCGGGACGGACGGCTGGAGGCCATCGGCGGAGAGGGACGAATTATGGGCAATGACGCCGCCCGGTTCGTGGCGCTGCAGAACAGCCGCAATGGTGAAAGCCTGCTGGCCGGGAATATGGGGGAGGGCGTCAGAATGGCCCGCGACAATCCCGATACCGGGGTGGTGGTGCGGCTGGCCGGTGATGACCGCCCCTGGAACCCCGGGGCCATGACCGGCGGGCGGGTATGGGCTGAACCGGCGCCGGTGGCTCCGGTACCGCAGGCCGGGGCTGACATTATCCTCCCGCCAGAGGTTCTGGCGCAGCGGGCGGCAGAAGAACAGCAGCGCCGCGAAATGGAAAAACAGGCGGAACAGACTGCCCGGGAAGTGGCCGGGGAGGCGCGTAAAGCCGGCGAGCCGGTGGACCGGGTGAAAGAGGTTATCGGGGACGTCATCCGTGGACTCGAGCGTGACCGGCCGGGCCCGGAGAAAACGACGCTACCGGATGATCCTCAGTTCCGGCGCCAGGAGGCGGCGATTCAGCAGGTGGCCTCAGAAAGTCTGCAGCGTGAGCGTCTGCAGGCTGTGGAGCGGGACATGGTTCGTGACCTGAACCGCGAGAAAACCCTCGGGGGCGACTGACGCGCCTGCGGCTTGTCTGCTCCGGCAGCCTCCCCGATTAAAATCGGGCAGTCTGCCGGAGCGCTAAAAGGAAAAAAACATGAGAGCACAACACACATTTCCAGGTGCGACAGACCGCTGGCTTCATCGCCTGCTAACCTGGACACCGGGACAAACGGATATGATTAAAACGGTCGCACTGGTACTGATGGTGACTGACCACACCGGCTTACTGCTGGCCGGAAACAATGAAGTGATGCGCCTGCTGGGACGGGGCTGTTTTCCACTGTTCGGTCTGGCATGGGGAATGAATCTGGCCCGGCACGCGGAAATACGCCAGTCGCAGCTGAACAGCCTGTGGGGCTGGGCGCTGGTTGCCCAGGTGTCGTTTATGCTCATCGGGTACCCGTGGTATACCGGGAATATTCTGTTTGCCTTTGCCGTCACCGGCCAGGTCCTGCGGTGGGTCAGCCAGCCGTCCTGGTCTTACACCCTCCCGGCGGCTGGACTGCTGGTCGCCTGGATACCCCTGTCGACCGCCAGCTACGGCATGGCCGGAGTGGGTATGCTCACCGCCAGCTGGCTGCTTTGCCGCGCACAGCATGCACCGGAACGGCTGGGATACGGGGTGCTGTGGGCCCTCATGGTGTTGCTGATGAATATGCATAACGTGAGTGAATCGGCGGCCGGGCTGGCGATTGCGCTGCTGACGCTGATCGTGTGTTCATCTGCCGGAGAACATGTGAAACGCTTCTGGCCGCGGCATTTCTTTGTGATGTTCTATGCAGTGCACCTGGCGGTACTGGGTATTGTCATCTCGATGTAAAAAAAAACCGGACACAGGTCCGGGGGGCGGGCACATTGCCCGTAAACGTGACAAGGGGATATCATCGTTGTGTCCACTGCATTGTGAGGTGAAACGATGATACCGTTAGCGTATCGTATACCTCAGACCTGTAGCTTTTATTGATATGGCCCCTTATGAGTGAAGAAAAACGCCCTGTACTGAGCCTGAAACGAAAACCGGCGGAGAACAGTACGGCACCCGCGGAGGCGACACCTGTCCCTGGTGTGGTGCGCCGTAAGAAGGTCGTGGTGGTTTCGTCCCCGCCGGCCTGGAAGGCAAAGAAAGAGAAACTTGAGAAGGTTAAACAAGCGGCCGAAGCCGCCGCGCGTAACGCGGCGCCGGCGCCGGTTAAAGCAGTAAAGACGCCACCTCCGGTGCGTTATCTTCGCCTGCTGCCGCCGGAACAGGCCATTATGACCCTGAAGGCGTTCTGGCCACAGCTGTTCGACGGAAACGCGCCACGTCTGCTGGCGACGGGCATGCGCGAACAGCTGTTTGCGGATATCGTGAACCGTGACCTGCCGCTGTCGCATAAACAGGTGATTAAGTGCCTGAAGAGTCTGACCCGGTCTGCGGGCTATCTGTCCCGGATGAAGGTGGGGGCCTCCCGCTATGATCTGCAGGGGAATGCCGTCGCGACCGTCACTGCAGAGGAAGCGCAGTACGCCAGCGAGCGCATGATGAAAGAACTCCTGCGAACTGAGCGTATGCGGAGCCAGTCAGCTGGCTGAATACAATCGAGGAGAGGAAATGGATTTTGAAGCGCGGAAACAAAAAGCGCTGGCGATAATGTCCAGCCGTAAGATGTGGAAAAGCAATTATGCACCGCTTCTGATACGACTGTTGTGGCGGCTGGGGATAAACATTCCCCCGCTGCCGTTTGCTCCGTTCTGGCAGGTTTTTGTCGTAATGACAGGCTATTTCTCCCTTGGATACGGGCTGTGGATGTACTGGACGGTGTGGCGGGCCCAGGGGATGCCTCTCCTGTTCGCCTGCGAAATCAGTCTTATCGCGGGCGTGTTATTTGGCCTGACGATGGCACTTTTTCATCTGTGGCGGCGAAAGGTGAATAAATTACCTGACTGGAAAGATCTGTAATGAAATAAATATATGCTGTCAGGTTGTGAATATTCCTGGCCTGACAGCCCCCTCGTTTTCTTAAAACATTTACCCTGTATGGTGTGGTTATTATACGTGACTACGTCCGTTCTGGTATTACTCCAGTCCGGAAGGGGCTGTTGTGTTTCTTATTGTCGTATATAGCCAGAACAAATATATTCAAACGAAAGAGAGGTAAAGGGGGAAAGGCATTGTGGCTGAGGCATGTGTGTTGCCCGGGTATGGGCAGACGCGAAGAATGACAAGCCATTCGGTGCCGTGAATGGCTGCTTCGGGACTGCCACGTCCCGGGGCGATGTGACGCTTATAAGTGCTCAATTTTCAATTTAAGTCATCCACTATCAGTATTTAACTGATTTCAATATTTTTATTACATCACGACGTGCGATTTATGAAATTCACAGACTTTCATTTCGTGCGTAAATCATCAAATAAAAAGGAATAATACTATGTTTAAATATTTTATTCTGCGCAAACAGCAGCAGTTGTTCTGTTATTTCTGCGGTATCGTGCTAGCGATGGTTCTTATGCTCCTGTTCCCTTCCGTTTTTCGGGGGAGTGGGTTTTATCTGCTTTTATCGTCTGTTGCGCTGTTCTGGGCAGGCCTTGCCCTATATACGCGTCACATCGACCGGATGAGAAAGCCAGAGGTCTCACCGCTGGTCAGTATTCGCGACGGTAATCAGGTGGTGGCCGAGGTGCCGCGACATGAAAAGGCCCGGCTGGAATGGGAAATCTTCCGGGACGATGAGGTGTTTCGCCAGCAAAGGTGGGAGCTTACAGGCCTGACCGGACGGGTTATCAGCCGGGGGCTGTTGTATACGCCGGCGGTGATGCTGGTCGGTATCGGTATTCTCGCCTGGGGTTCCCCACAGGATGCCATCCGCCTGATTAATGCTCTTCGTAATATGCCTGCTGCGGAACTGGTGCATCAGATTGGTTTTGTCCTGTGCCTCGTCCTGCAGATTAGCGTCATATCAGTTCTGATCGCTGATGTTGTAGCCGGGAGAGGACTGCCGAATGTATTTCGCCGCGCGTTGCTCGACAGGCTGCCGGCAGAGTTCTGCCTTATCAGAAGAGGGACAGAAAGATGAGGACGACGACAGGAAAACGCATCGGGAAAGAAAGGAACATCAGGGAATAAAATACATGGCAAAGATATTAATGATGGCGGGCAGTACCGTTGTTGTGCTGAGTTTGCTGGGGTTTCTGGTGCTGCTTCTGAAAGGACGCGCAGTAACGAAGACTTCCCCGGTTCTGATGTCACTCAAAGCCCTGGGTATTCGCCCCTCAGAGGCTGAGCAACGGTTGTGTCGCCAGCGGGTCTGGGTGGGTAATGAGACACTGATGACGCCACGGGAACAACATTTTTTCCGGGCATTACTCAGGCATACCAGCCGAAATCGCTGGCTGTTGTGTCCTCAGGTCCGGGTGGCAGATATTGCCACACTCTCTTCCCATATCCGGCCACGATCCCGGACCTGGTGGCAACTCTTCCGGATGGCATCACAGTGGCACTGCGATGTGGTCATCGTTGACATCCATACCTTCGCTATCGTCGGCGCAGTTGAACTGGATGATGCCTCACACCTGAAAAAACACCGTATCCGGCGCGATATTCTGCTGGAAGAGGTTCTGAGGCAGGCCGGTATTCCACTATTACGCGATCGGGATTCAGAGAGGCTGGTAAGAAGGGTCAGAGAGTTTCTGAAATACCGCGGAGCCGATGCTGCCGAAAAATCCATAACCGGTATGAATTCAACGACAGAGCATACTGAACGCAAGGAGAAAGAAAAATGATTATCGCCGCCGAAGTGAAACGTGATGAACAGGGGTACTGGACACATCCTGTGCTGGCACGCAGTGGTTGTGAAACTTCCGCAGAATTAAGCTACTGGCTCAGAACTCATAAACTTCAGTGCTTTGTGATGACAATGCGCGATGAAGCGCCTGAAGCTTTTGCTCCCGGATTTACGGATGAAGCCCCGGATGCCCGTGGCTGGATACCGGAACCACCGGATGATGATGATGGCTGGTTCCTGGGCTCTGTCCACGATACCGGCGACGGACCCGTCTGCTACTGGTTTCGGCATACCACAAAATCCTGACGCCTCCGCATGGCGTCGTTGTCCAACCCCGGGAACGGGGAAAAACCAGTTTCCCCCGCTCCCGGCGTTTCTTAAAACACCCGTTAAGGAAATACTGTGAAAAAAATTAACCGTACACTCCGCAAATGTTGTCTGTCGGGGCTGATCAGCCTGACTTTGTGTGCACCTGTTCCGGCCGTGTATGCCGCCAGCATCGAGGCGGGTTTTTCTCCAGAAGGTTCGGCGCTGCAGCTGGTACTGAATACGATCGTGACTGCGCAGCAAAGTATTCGCTTGATGGGCTACAGCTTCACTTCACCGGAAGTAACGCGAGCACTGATCCAGGCGAAACAGCGGGGTATCGATGTCAGAGTGTTACTTGACTGGAAAGCCAACAGCGCGAAAGGGAGTGCAGGTGTGGCGGCAATGAATCTGCTGGCCAATGCCGGTATTCCTGTACGAACCGTCAGCCAGTTTAAAATCATGCACGACAAGGTGATTATCACCGACGGCCGAAACGTGGAAACGGGGTCGTTCAACTATTCCCGCGCTGCGGCGAACAGCAACTCCGAAAATGCCCTGGTCATCCGGGATTACCCTGCGCTGGCTGATACCTATCTGAAGCACTGGCAGTCCCGGTGGGAGATGGGGAGGGACTGGTCGGTCTCCTATTAAGTTTTTCTTCTAAATCAACATTTCAATCTCCTGAAAGATACCGCTGCGCCAACAACGATATCTTTCATTTTGTAATTTAGTCTTCGCCGACCTACGGTTCCTGTAGTATCTTTGTTCAAGTATTCAGTCAGATGCTTGAGGAGGCAGAGATGTCACAGGTCGTAAACGTAATTACTTCCTCACAAAAACCTAAACGTCCATATCGGAAAGGAAACCCGGTATCAGCGAACGAACGCCAGAAGGCTTCTCTGGCGAGGCGTAGTAATACCCATAAATCCATACATGCGCTCATTCAGATTCCGTTAAAAGAGAAACTGGCTCAGTTTGCTGAGGAGGAAGGAATTACGCAGGCTCAAATGATTGAAAAACTGATTAAACTTGAAGCAGAGCGCCGTGGAAATGATGTGTAAAAATTCACATTCTTGATCCGGTTGGCTATGAGTGCTAGATTACTGATCGTTTAGACATTGCTGGTTGGCCACGCCTTAAAGTGGCAGGGAACTGGTTCTGCTGAGGTATAACCCCGGAATCAGAAAGCAAAAACCCCGATAATCCTCACTAAGTTTGGCGACTGGAGAAGATTACCGGGGCTCACTTAAAACTGCATAGAGATTGTTGCTCTATGCAGGGAGTATAGATTTATGCTCAGAAAAGTTCAAGACCTTCTGTGCTCACTCCTTCCGCGCAACATAAGCGCAGGAAGCGGTGACTGATCATAACCAACAAAGCTCACGCAAGTATGTTCAGGTAAACAATCCTGAACCTGTTTTCACGGTTCCCCAGGACTACACTCCCTGGCCTTTCTCGCTGAAACTTATGGTAAAAGCCAATGGTTTCACTGAAAGCTTCAGTTTCGATATCGCATCAGCGATGTCGCGTAGGGACGGAATACGAAAACGTAAACCCCCATTTTTGCGCCGCAGAGCGATGAATGCGTTGCTCATGGCAATGTGTTTTTATTACGATCCCCTGTCAAATAAAGTTCTGCGCTCACTCAGAGAGATTGCCCTGGAGTGCGGACTTGCAACTAAATCTCTTTCTGGCGAAGTGTCCATTACACGAGCAATCAGGGCACTGGAATCGCTGGAGAAAGATTTTGAATTTGTTGCCTGCTCATCGGATCGCTATTTAACTGCTGAGATTTTTTTCACCCCTAAGCTGTTCGAATTTCTTGGCGTATTTCCACTCTCTCTGAGCGAAGCCAGACTGAAGTGTCTGGCCGCCAAAAACAGCTGCAGGGAGAGTGCAGATGAGTAATGCGCACAATCCGCAACACTGGAGTCAGCTGGATACGGAAGAACAGATCCGTTTCTGGCAGGGGGTAGAGGACGGCCATGTGGCATCTTTTCTGGTTTCCCCGGAGAAGAAATCTACCCGTCGCCGGCGCGGCGAGCACTCCACAAAACCCAAATGTGAAAACCCGACCTGGTTTCGACCGGAGCATTACAAAAAACTGGGTGGCCAGCTGGGACACGCCTATAACCGTCTTGTTCAAAAAGATCGCACCACTGGTGAGGTGCGACTGCGTATGCACGTATCGCTTCATCCGCTGTACGTCAGGGAACGCCGTCGCGCTGGCCGCCGGTATGGCTTCCGGCCGGAAAAGCAACGTCTGCTGGATGCTATCTGGCCAGTGCTGATCAGCTTCTGTGATGCCGGCAAGCTGACGGTCGGTATGTGTATTTCTCGTCTGGCAAAAGAACTCAGCCAGAAAGACAGTCATGGAAAAGTTATTCCGGAAACAGAGGTAACAGTATCACGTCTGTCCCGGTTGATTGACGAACAGGTTCGTTTTGGTGTCCTGGCTGTATCTGAAGAAAATAGCTGGGACAGGGAATCCCGTACCTGGCTGCCTAAATACGTCTATATCACCGCGTTAGGGTTTCAGATGCTGGGAGTGGATCTGGAAAAACTTGATGCGGAACAACAAAAAAAGCTCCGGCAAAGCGAAGAGCGTCGTCGTCTTATCCAGGAGGGGATTCTGCGTGAAGATGAGGAGATCTCCCCCCGTGCAGCACGTGAGCGCTGGTACCGTCAAAAAACTCTCGATGCACTGAGGTTCCGTCGGCAGCGTGGAGCCGAACGTAAACGAGCTAACCGCCTGGCCAGATATTCTCGTGAGCGCCAGATTCACGAAATGTCGCTTCATATCCTGAAGACAATGCCGGCAGACGAGGCTTACTGGTGTACAACGGAGCGGCTGCAGCAGCTGGCCATTCAGAACCTGTATCAGCTGGAGCTGGCCCTGGCTCCGCCGTCCTGACGGATATCATTTAGCTATTTTTTCTATGCCCCTGCCCGGGGCTTTTGGCGTTTGTCCGGATTCATGAAATTGCCTGGTTTTTATCCATCTGACGTTCCGGCCGTCGGACCATCGCTGGTTTGAGCACGTATACCCTGTGACGTTCGCACCAGGTTTTCACTTATCCACAAAAAACCGCAAATGAATAAACAGGGAATTTAGCAAAAGGGAAACAGCAAACCTGCAAAACAGTCTTACCCCCCCTTTTTTAATCCCCTGCATTGCAAGCAGCAGGGAGATCTTTTGTCTTTGCCCGCTCTGTGAATAACTCAGTGAGGCCTTCGCTTACAGCGGCCGCAGGCGTCCGCGTCGCTCAGATAAAAGTAGCGCCCATCGCTTCGCGACGGGCCCAGACCGGATAACCACATTAGTTACAGCATTCAAAAGGAAATCCATCATAAAACCGGCGCCGGTTTGCCAGCCGGGTGCCCCTCCCCACCACTGAAAAGCGCCGCCGCCCCCGGCCGAAGGCCGGGAGTAGTGTCGCTTTTAATGATGGGTGTTGTAACTACACTTCTTCATCGCTGTGGGTGGAGCTGCGGTCAGTTGTCTGGTACACGCTCGTAAGCGGCCCTGCGGCCCGCTAACGCGGAGATACGCCCCGACTGCGGCCTCGCCTTGCCGGGTCAACTCCGACCGCGTACAGCGGCGTCTGAGATGTTTTTCGCGGGTATGGCTTTGCAGCTACCATGTTAAGTTCCCTGGTGTCGCTGAAATAGTTGATGAACATCCCCCTAAGCGTCAGCAGCAAGCTGCCGCCGCTAAGGCCCCGGAAATCACGCCCTTTACGTCGTAAACGCCGTAAAGCCCGCTCACCGGGGTTAAAAGGGATTACATTAACTTCTTCATTGCTGTTAGCGGGTTAAAGCTAATCAGGGCAGGGGGAGGATGGCAGAATTTATAGCCCGGTAACCGGCTACGCCGGGCTTTCGGCGCCATTTGACTCCACAGACACATGTAACCTCATCTGGCGCCTCCATGCCGCTGACGCGGCATCCAGAAGCTTCCCGATGCTGTAAATCTTAACGTCTGCTTTGTTCAAAAAGTAATTCGTGCCTAATATACGTTCATTAACGTATGTCCCAGCTTTGATACAAATAAATGCACCAGGAAGCGGCAGGCTGAGTAACCAAGAACCCCTTAGAATATAGGATGATTTGTATCGGCACTCATTACACCATGCTTTCCGATTAACGCCGCATAGCAAGTTGAACTTTGCTACTCTGTGAAAGGTAGTGTCTTCTATCCAGTGCGGATTTAATTAATGGAATAAATGATTATGAGTGAAAATGATACAATCCCGAAGAAGTCTACAAGCCAGATTAACAAAGCGGTATTTTTTACATCTGCTTTGCTGATTTTCCTTCTTGTTGCCTTTGCCGCCGTATTCCCGGATGTCGCCGACAAAAATTTTAAACTACTTCAGCAACAAATCTTCACGAATGCCAGCTGGTTCTACATCCTTGCTGTGGCCCTGATTTTACTGAGTGTCACGTTCCTGGGACTCTCACGCTACGGTGATATCAAGCTGGGCCCGGACCATGCGCAGCCTGATTTCAGCTACCACTCCTGGTTTGCGATGCTTTTTTCGGCAGGGATGGGGATCGGACTGATGTTCTTTGGCGTTGCCGAACCTGTAATGCATTATCTTTCGCCTCCCGTCGGCACCCCGGAGACCGTTGCGGCAGCGAAGGAAGCAATGCGTCTGACCTTCTTCCACTGGGGACTGCACGCATGGGCAATTTATGCCATTGTGGCGCTGATTCTGGCGTTCTTCAGTTACCGTCACGGTCTGCCGTTAACCCTGCGCTCCGCACTCTATCCCATTATCGGCGGTCGCATATACGGGCCTGTAGGTCATGCGGTTGATATTTTCGCTGTTATCGGCACGGTCTTTGGCGTTGCGACCTCGCTGGGTTAT
>NZ_JBMAXV010000063.1:0-20002 GCF_048589245.1 Klebsiella sp. 10982 | reverse complement strand
GACTGGTGCGCTCCATTTATGCCGGATGGCGGCTGACGCCTTATCCGGCCTACGTTCCTTCCCGCAGGCTCACACAACGTAGGCCCGCGCAAGCGCAGCGCCGTCGGGCGGTCAGGCGCCGTACCTGAGGTAGTGCCGGATGGCGGCATAAATGCCTTATCCGGCCTACGTTCCTTCCCGCAGGCTCACACACGTAGGCCCGCGCAAGCGCAGCGCCGCCGGGCAACTGGCCCAGGTTCCCTCAGTTCACCGTCAGGCGCAGGGCCAGATCCTGCGGGTAGGGGTCAAAATAGTTCTGCGCCTGCAGGTAGCGATCCGGATACTCGGCCAGATAGTGCTTAAGCAGCGTCAGCGGGGCGAGGATCGGCAGCAACCCGGCGCGATAGTTGAGGATCACCTCCCGCAGCTCGCCGCGCTGGCGGCTGTTGAGCTGGTCGCGGAAATAACCCTGAATATGCATCAGCACGTTGGTGTGGTTTTTCCGCGAGGCGGGCCGCTTGAGGATCGCCATCAGCTTCTCGCGGTAGACCTCGAAGAACGCCTCCAGATCCTCCCATTCATGCAGCGAGGCGACGAACGGGCCGATCTCCCGGTAGCCCGCCTGGTGGTGAGCCAGCAGCTGCAGCTTGTAGCGGCTGTGAAAGGCCAGCAGGCTGTGGCGCGTCAGGCCGCGGGCGCGCAGGGCGTTGAGTTCATGCAGGGCGAAAACGCGCTCAACAAAATTCTCCCGCAGCAGCGGATCGTGCAGCCGGCCATCCTCTTCCACCGGCAGCCACGGGTAGCGCGCCATCAGGGCGCCGGTAAACAGCCCCACGCCTTCCTTACGCCCGCGATTGCCTTTTTCATCGTACAACCGCACGCGCTCCATTCCGCAGCTCGGCGATTTGGCGCAGACGATAAAGCCCGACAGCTCGCCCAGGGTTGCGAGGTGGGCGCTGGCGAAATCAGCCATCTTCTCCGTCACATCCTCGTGCGGGGCGTGGCTGAAGCGCATGCGGATCTCCCCGACCGGGGTCTGCACCAGGCGGAGCGCCGGGCGGGGAACGGGCAGACCGATCGCCATCTCCGGGCAGACGGGTTTAAACGCCACCCACTGCGCGAGCTCATCCATCACAAAGCCCATACGCTTATGCCCGCCGTCGAATCGCACGGCTGAGCCGGTTAAACATCCGCTGATCCCAATGACAGGTTGCGTGTTCATGGCGCTGTCCTCTCTTCTGCTGTGGTTCGGGTAAAGAAAAGGGTCACGGTGGCGACCGTAATGCCGAATTTCTTCATCTCGGTTTTGTTAAACAAATGGCTGCCGTCCTGCAGGAACATCCAGTCGTCAAAGTGCAGCAGCCACCGGCTGCCGCTGGCTTCGACGTTCATGCTGTAGCGCCAGTGAAAGGCATTGCCTGCCGCCTGGCCGCTGGCCACGCCTTCGATGTCCCCGGCGGTGCCCTGATAACGGTTATCGCCGGTGCGGCGAATGCGCCATACCCGCTGCTGCTTCTCGCCGTCGTCATAGACAAAGCGCTCATGGAGGGTCAGGGTGTCGCCGACGACGTCGCCATCGATCTCAACATGGAAGCGGCGCAGCTGCTTGCCGCTGCGATCCTGCACCATCCCCCACGCCTCGGTTCGCCCCTGAAAATAGTGAAAGATGTCGAGGGCGGGCTGCTGCTGCCGGTACTCCGTGACCTCGGTGCTGCAGCCGGCGAGGATCAGCATCAGCAGCGCCAGGCCAAGGGTCAGAGTGCGTTTCATGGTGTACCTCCGATCAACTGCTGACGCAGTTCGGGATAAGTGGTGCGCGGATCGAGCCAGATGGCGAGAAAGCGGGTGCTGAACGCCGCCGACTGGCGAGGGCCGAGCGGGGTAAAGGCGGTCTGTGCGGCGCTGGCGCGGTACCAGAACTGTCCCTCGCTGCCGCTGACCACGAACGCCAGCTGAGTGCCCGGCGCGACGTCCGGCCAGATCCCCTGCAGCATGCGCAGCCAGGCTTCGCTGCGCGGCTCCTGCTGCAGAATGCCCTGCGCCTGCCACTGGTCGCGGGTGGCCTCCACCAGCGCGTCGCGATCGATGTCGCGCCGGTAGGTGATGATCAGCGCCCGATCCTGTTGCGGGCCGTCATACCGGCCATTGGGCGTGCGCAGCTGCGAGTGATAGACGGTGAATGGCCCCCAGGTGAGGGTCGCCTCGCCGACGCGACGCCACGTCAGCCAGTCGGCGGCGTGGGCGGTCAGCCACAGCAGTAACAGCGCGAATCTCATTTTCGCCTCCCCATCCCCAGATGGAATAACAGCATGAGCACCAGCCAGCCGCAGGCCATGGCGGCCACGGCAAGCGCCATCGGCACCAGCAGGGTCATGGCTCCGAGGCGAGCGCCGATCAGGTAGGCCACCGGGCCGCCGACGGTGGCGGCCGTGGCCAGCACCCAGCCGGGAAGCGTCGTGGTGCGGGTCAGTCGGGTCCAGACGACGGCGAACATCAGCCACAGGGCCACCATCCACAGGGGCAGCAGGCTGTCGCCGCGAAAATCGATCAGCCCCGCCAGCGCCCAGCAGGCGTCCAGGCCGCAGCCCGCCGCGGCCAACAGCAGGGCGGGCGGACGACTGGCCGCCGGCAACCGCAACCAGGCGAAAATGGCCAGCGTCAGCCAGATCAGCAGGCCGCGCTCGCGCAACATCACCACCAGCGTCCAGTAAACATCGAACGCGAGGGCCATCAGCAGGTGCTGCGCCGGGCGTGTCATACCCGCTCCGCGGTGAGCTGCACCACGCTGATGGTGCGGGCGTTAAATCCGGCTTCGCAGTAGCCGAAGTAGTAGAGCCACATCCGGCGGAAGCGCTCATCAAAGCCGAGTTTTTCAATATCCTGCCAGGCGTGGGTAAAACGCTGCCGCCAGTGCGCCAGGGTGCGGGCGTAATCCGGGCCCATGTCGAACAGGTTGCGCACCACAAAATCGGTATGGCGGGTCATCAGCTCGCTCATTGCCGTGATGCTGGGCAAAAAGCCGCCGGGGAAGATGTAGCGCTGGATAAAATCGACGCTTTTGCTGTAGTCGCGATAGCGCTGATCCTGGATGGTGATCGCCTGCAGGGCCATTCTGCCGCCCGGGCGCAGGCGCGCCTGGCAGGTGCGGAAGAAGGCCGGGAGGTAGCGCTGGCCCACCGCCTCAATCATCTCCACCGACACCAGTTTGTCGTACTCGCCGCGCAGATCGCGGTAGTCGCAGAGCAGCACTTCGACGCGATCCTGCAGCCCGGCGCGGGCCATGCGCTCGGTAGCCCAGCGGTGCTGCTCCCGGGAAAGGGTGGTGGTGGTGACCCGGCAGCCGTAATGGCGGGCGGCGTACTCGGCCAGCGCCCCCCAGCCGGTGCCAATCTCCAGCAGATGATCGCCGGGAGTGAGCGCCAGCTGGTCGCACAGGCGCGCCATCTTGGCCCGCTGGGCCTGGGTCAGATCCTGCTGGTCGTCGGTAAACAGCGCGCTGGAGTAGAGCAGGTCGTCATCCAGAAAGTAGGCATAAAATTCGTTGCCGAGGTCGTAATGGGCGGCGATGTTCTCCCGCGCCTGGGCGCGGGTGTTGCGGCGGGTCCAGTGGCGCAGGCGGGCGACGGGCTTGCCCAGCAGACGAAAGCCGCGCTCCAGACGCCCCAGCACCTCACCGTTGCGCGCGAGGATCTGCAGCAGCGCCGTCAGCTGGTGGCTCTCCCAGTCGCCGTCCATCCAGGCCTCGGCCGCCGCCAGGCTGCCGCCGGTCAGCAGACGCCAGTACACCTCCGGCGTGCAGACCCGCGCCTCGGCGCGCAGCGCGGCGGCGGGGTCGCCAAAATGAAAAGTCTGCGCCCCTTCGCGCACGGTGAGCGAGCCTTCGCGGAGGCCGCTCAACAGACGAAAGAGCAGCCAGCGCGCGAGCCGCACGTTGCGCGGCACATCGGGTTCAAGCGCAAAGACGGGATCGGTCATGAGCGTTCACTCCTGCTGACAGGATGGTTGTACAGCGGCACGCGCTTCAGCCACAGCCGCAGCGCCTGCCAGTAGATGGCGAGGACGGTTTTCAGGGTCATCAGCGGCAGACGCAGCAGCAGCTCGCGCAGGTTGGCGCGGGTCAACGGCACGCGGCTCAGGGCCAGCGTGGCGTCGAACACCTTGCTGGCCTGATGGTTTTCAATATGCATGTGCAGCGTTTTGCCGGGCGCGTTGAAGCGCCAGTGATAGACCATGTCCATCGGGTTAAAGGGCGAAACGTGAAAGGCTTTCTCCAGCGGGCGCGCCTGCTGGCCGTCCACCGCGTAGTAATGACGCTCATTCCACGGCGTGTTGCGTACTTCGGCCAGCACCCAGCGCAGGGTGTCGGCTTCGTCATAGCAGTAGTAAAAGTTGACCGGATTAAAATGGAAGCCGAAGTAGCGCAGCTGGGTCAGGAGCATCACGCGTCCCGCCGGGCGGTAGCCGGTCAGGCTCTCCAGCCGGTTCAGCACCTGGGCCTTCAGCGGCGCGCCCAGCGGATAATCGGCGTCGTACCAGGCGGCGGCGGCCAGGCGGTTGCGACGGATACCCGCCTCAGGCAGCCTGTCCAGTTCGTCGAGGTCGAGCCAGGCCATAAACAGGCGGTAGACGAAGTGGTGCGCCTTCGGCTGCAGGCGACGGTGGCGCAGGACGCCCTGATAGAGGCAGCTGTTCATCTCACTTGCCCTCCGCCGCGGCGATGCCCTGCACCACGTCGAGCGCGCTGCGCACCCCGTCCTCATGAAAGCCGTTGTACCAGTAGGCCCCGCAGTACCAGCTCCGCTGCTGGCCGTTAATCTCTTCGCGCCGCAGCTGGGCCGACCAGCTTTGCGGATTAAACAGCGGATGTTCATAGACGAAGCGCTGCCAGACGTAGCGATCGTCCACCGGCGCGTCCGGGTTCAGGGTGACGCAGAACAGCGGCGCGCCTGCGGGCAGCCCCTGGAGAATATTCATGTTGTAGGTGACGCAGGCCCGGGCCCGATCCCCGTCGCTCAGGCGATAGTTCCAGCTGGCCCAGGCGCGCTGGCGCTCCGGCAGCCAGCGCGGATCGCTGTGCAGTACCACCTCGTTACGCTGCCAGCCGATGTCCCCGAGGATTTCACGTTCGGAGTCGGTGGGCGTCGCCAGCATCGCCAGGGCCTGTGCGGAGTGGCAGGCGAAAATCACCTGGTCAAAATGCGCCTCCCCGGACGCCAGCCGCAGGGTGATCCCCGTCGGGTGACGGTCCACCTGCTGTACCGGCGCGTTGAGGCGCAGATCCAGACGATCGCCGAGCCTGGCGAGCAGGGCGCGAACGTACTCCCGGGAACCGCCGGGCACCACATACCACTGCGGGCGATCGCGAATATCCAGCAGGCCGTGGTGTTCAAAGAAACGTAAAAACAGCGGCAGCGGGAAGCGGCGCATCTCCTGCAGCGACGACGACCAGATGGCTGCCCCCATCGGCAGGATATAGTGGCGGGCGAAGAAGGGGCTGAAGCGGTGGCGGACGAGGAAGCTCTCCAGCGTCGCCCCCGGATCCAGCGCCTCGGTCAGCGCCAGTTTCGCCAGCCGGTTAAAGCGGACGATCTCGCTCAGCAGCCCCCAGAAGGCCGGCTTCAGCAGATTGCGCCGCTGGGCGAAAAGCGAGGTCAGGCTGTGGCCGTTGTACTCCAGGCCGCTGGCCGGGTTGTGAACCGAGAAGCTCATCTGCGTTTTTTGCCCGTCGATCCCCAGCTCGCTGAGCAGGCCCATAAAGCGCGGATAGGTGCGATCGTTGTAGACGATAAATCCGGTATCGATGGCCCAGGTGCCCTGCGGCGTGGCGACATCCACGGTGGCGGTGTGGCCGCCCGGCGTGGCACCCGCTTCGAACAGCGTCACCTGATGGTGTCCGGCCAGCCGCCAGGCGCAGGTCAGCCCGGCGATGCCGCTGCCGATGATGGCGATGTTCATGAGCGCACCATCCTGCGCAACAGCAGGCGCTGGATACCCGATGGCAGACTGGCCAGCAGCCGCAGGGCCAGGCTGAAACCGGTGGGGAAGGCGATGTGGTTTTTGCCTTTCGCCAGGCCGTGGCGGATCGCCGCCACCGCCCGATCCACGCTCACCCGGCCGGGCATGGCAAAGTCGTTTTTGCGCGTCAGCGGGGTGTCGACGAAGCCCGGAGAGACTACCGTGACGGCCACCCCTTTCGGCTCCCAGTCCAGACGCAGGCTGTTGGCAAACCAGGTCAGCGCCGCCTTGGAGGCGCCATAGGCTTCCGCGCGCGGGAAGGGCAGCCAGTGCGCCATGGAGCTGACCAGCACCACCCGATCGCCTGCCTCCAGCTGTGTCTGCAGCGCCGCCAGGCAGTTCACCGGCCCGAGGAAGTTGGTGGCCATCACCCGCTCCACGAGGGCAGCATCCACCTGCCCGTGGTCGAGGTATTCGCAGGTCCCGGCGCAGAGAATGATCAGATCGGCAAAACAGCCCGTCAGTGCCTGGCGACAGGCGTCCCTGTCTGTCATATCGAACAGGCGCCCGCTGATGTTGGGGCTGAACTGCTGGAGCGCCGACAGGCGCGACGCATCGCGCCCGCAGGCGATAACCCGATGGCCATCCGCTGCGAAGGATTTCGCCAGGCCGGCGCCGATCCCGGAGCTGGCGCCGGTGATGAGCACCGTCATCATGAGCGCACCCTCCGTTTCACACCGCGCACCGCCCAGCCCAGCAGGGGAAGATGCTCGTAGATCATCTCCCCGGCGTCGTAGTAGTCGCGCTGATGGAGAACCTGCTCCCCGGCGATGTCCACCACCGAGCAGCCCGGCAGGGCCAGCGTTTCTCCGCCGGCAATGCGCGGATGCGACCAGTGCATAGTCCAGGTCACGGCGAATCGTTGGCCGTCGCAGAGCGGCGTGTCGATGGTGAACCGGCACTGCTCCACGTTGGCCAGCAGATGGGTAAAGTAGCGCTGAATGGCGAACAGCCCCTGATGCTGACCAAAAGGATCGCTCAGCGTCGCGTCCGGATGGTACAGCGCGGCCAGCGCCGCGGGCGGCTGCGCATCCAGCCCGGCGTAGTACTCAACGAAACGACGAATCACGGACGGCGAGGTGCTCATGGATCACATCCTGGCTAGATACGGTGGTGTAATGGCATACTTAAAACTTACACAAATAAAATTATTTGTCCAAGTTTGTGGAAAAATATATTTTATTTGTGTTAAAGATCATGTGGTTATGATTGATGTTTTAAGGAGTGAAAATCGCGGGTGGTGCAAAGGGCAAGCGTGAGCCCGCCGCGCCACCGGGCGCTGGCGTCTCAGAGAGGGGATGTAAGTTAAAACAGGGGGTTAGAGCGGAATTACCTCGAGGGAGACGACCTGCTGCTGCCAGAGTTCCACCTGCCTCTGGCGGGCGGCGGAGAGTTTGCCGCTGGTGACCAGCAGCCAGTTGCGCTGGGGGAAAATCTCCGGCGCCAGGGCGGCGGGAGGCACCGGCAGAACGTCGATGCGATGACCCTGGCCGGTGCGTTTGAGCGCCTCAAGCCAGATTTCGCAGGCATCGGTCAGGTGCCAGCCGGTGATCAGAAAGTTGTCCCCGGGCGCCTTCTTGTCGCCTTCAAGGCAAAACGAGGTATAGGCGATGATGATGCCGTCGAGGATTTCGCGCAGCGTCATGATGGCCGGCACGTTGGCGGAGACCTGGCTGCGCAGCGGACGCAGCACCTCGGTCACCAGCTCCTGGCGCGGATATTCGCGCCCGGCGTCGTAGATAAGCTGGCGCAGGGACTCGATTTTTCCCTCTTTCAGCCGCTGCAGCATGGTCTCCTGCAACGTCAGCCAGTTGTTGGTGCGCCGCGCGCCGGGGCGCGACAGCAGGGGTTTCACCTGGCTGACCGGCACCCCTTTTTTCACCCAGTCGAGGATCTTCAGCGCCTGCTGGACGTCGTCATCGCTGTACAGACGGTGACCACCATCGGTGCGCAGCGGCTTGAGCAGGCCATAGCGGCGCTGCCAGGCGCGAAGCGTGGTCGCATTTATCCCGCATAGTCGGGCAAATTCGCCGATGGAGTAAGGCATGGAGGCCACCTGTTAACAAAGAATATTCTCAATATACTACGAATCACGTCGGCTGGCGTGAAGTGTAGTGGCTTTGCACTACACTTTCCCCAACCGCGTAAATGAAAGGAGTTCTCATGAAGCTATGGCCTGTTGTCACTGGCGTTGCTATCGCGTTAACCCTGGTGGCCTGCAAATCGCCCACCCCGCCGAAGGGCGTTCAGCCGATTAGCGGGTTTGATGCCAGCCGTTACCTCGGAAAATGGTATGAAGTCGCCCGCCTGGAGAATCGCTTCGAGCGAGGCCTGGAGCAGGTGACCGCCACCTACGGCACCCGCAGCGACGGGGGGATCAGCGTCGTCAATCGCGGTTATGACCCGGTCAAAAAACGCTGGAATGAGAGCGACGGAAAAGCCTACTTCACCGGCGCCCCTACCACCGCGGCGCTGAAGGTGTCGTTCTTCGGGCCATTCTACGGCGGCTATAACGTGATCCGCCTGGACGATGACTACCAGTACGCGCTGGTCAGCGGCCCCAACCGCGACTATCTGTGGATCCTGTCGCGCACCCCCACCATCCCGGCGGCGGTGAAGCAGGATTACCTGAATACCGCGCGCGAGCTGGGCTTTGACGTCGATCGCCTGGTGTGGATCCGCCAGACGCCGCGCTAGCCTCGCCCCTTAGCGGCTCAGCAGGTGGGTATAAACCACGTACAGCCCGGCCAGCGCCGCCACGTTCAGCGCCACGCTGACGAAAAACCACCGCCGGAAGGGCTGCTTTTGCGTTTTATGACGAAAGCACTGTTGGCCGAGGATGGCCCCCGGCCAGCCTCCCGCCAGGCCCAGCACCAGCAGCGTGGTCTCTGGCACCCGTCGCCAGGCTTTGCGCGCCGCCAGCTTGTCGGCGCCATAGATAAGCCATGTCAGAAGGCTGCTCAGTAAAAACCACATCGCCAGCGGGTAGGGCAGCAGGGCGCTGCCCACGGCGGTGAGCAGCAGCAGGGAATAACATACCAGGTTCAGATTCATAGGGACGTTCACGCCGGCCAGAAGAATAGCGCCACTATAGCCAATTTACCGGGCCGGCGTAAACGCGGCGGGCTATTGGCTACGCTTGCCCCGATGCCGATACAGCCACATCAGCTTATATGCCGCCGGAATGATAAATAGCGACAGCAGCGGGGCGGTGATCATCCCGCCAATCATCGGCGCGGCGATACGGCTCATCACTTCCGACCCGGCGCCGGTACCCCATAAGATCGGCAGCAGGCCGGCGATAATCACCGCCACGGTCATCGCCTTTGGCCGCACGCGCAGCACCGCGCCCTGGTACAGCGCCTCGTCGAGCTTATCGGCGCTGAAGGTCTGCGGGTTCTCCAGCGATGGCTCCGCCTCGATGGCGTGGCGCAGGTACATCAGCATCACCACGCCAAACTCCGCCGCCACCCCGGCGAGGGCGATAAAGCCGGTACCGGTGGCTACCGACAGATGGAATCCCATCCAGTAGAGGAACCAGATCCCGCCGACAAGGGCGAACGGCACGCTGGTGATAATCAGCAGCGCCTCGCCGACGCGGCGGAACGCCAGGTATAGCAGCACGAAGATAATCATCAGCGTCATCGGCACCATCAGCTTCAGCTTCTGATTGGCGCGCTCCAGCAGCTCAAACTGCCCGGAGTAGGACACACTGATGCCCGGCTTCAGCTTCACCTCCTTGCCGATGGCCTGCTGCAGATCGTGCACTACCGACACCATGTCGCGGTCGCGGGCGTCGATGTAGATCCAACTGGTCGGGCGGGCGTTCTCGGTCTTCAGCATCGATGGTCCGGTGACCACCTTCACCTCAGCCACGTCGCCGAGGACGATCTGCTGCTTCAGCGGCGTGAGGATCGGCAGCTGGCGCAGGGTCTCCGGGCTGTCGCGATAGCTCTGCGGGTAGCGGATGTTGATCGGGTAGCGCTCGACGCCTTCCACGGTCTCGCCAACCATCGCCCCGCCGATGGCGGACGAGACGAACAGCTGCACGTCGCCGACGGTCATCCCGTAGCGGGCCGCCTTCTCGCGCTGAATATCAATGTTGAGGTAGCGCCCACCGACCAGCCGCTCGGCTAATGCCGACGTGACTCCCGGCACGCTGCGCGCCACCCCTTCAATTTGTTCGGCGATGGCGTCGATATCGGCCAGATTAGTGCCGGAAACTTTAATACCAATCGGGCTCTTGATGCCGGTGGAGAGCATGTCGATGCGGTTGCGGATCGGCGGCACCCACAGGTTCGCCAGCCCCGGCAGGCGCACGGTTTTATCCAGCTCCTCGACGATCTTCTCCATGGTCATCCCCGGTCGCCACTGATCCTGCGGCTTGAGCTGAATCGTGGTCTCTACCATCTCCAGCGGCGCCGAGTCGGTGGCGGTTTCGGCCTTGCCGGTTTTGCCGAACACCCGCGCCACTTCCGGCACCGTCATGATCAGCTTATCGGTTTTCTGCAGCATATCCGCCGCCTGCGCAGCGGAGATCCCCGGCAGCGTTGACGGCATATAGAGCAGATCGCCTTCGTTAATCTGCGGCAGAAACTCGCCGCCGACCCGGTTAAGCGGCCAGATAACCGTCAGGATCGACAGGAGCGCAATCAGCAGGGTGGTCTTCGGCCAGTGCAGCACCTTCAGCAGCAGCGGGTGATAAATGCGGATCAAAAAGCGGTTCAGTGGGTTGCTGTTCTCCGCCGGGATCTTGCCGCGGATCCAGAAGCCCATCAGGATCGGGATCACCACGATCGCCAGCAGCGCCGCCCCGGCCATCGACCAGGTTTTGGTGAAGGCCAGCGGGCCGAACAGTTTGCCCTCCTGACCTTCGAGGGTGAAAATCGGGATAAACGACAGGGTAATGATCAGCAGGCTGATAAACAGCGCCGGGCCGACCTCCACCGACGCATCGGTAATGATTTTCCAGCGGATGTCGTTGCTGAGCTTCTCTCCCGGGTGCTGATGTTCCCACTCCTCCAGCCGCTTATGGGCGTTCTCAATCATCACGATGGCGGCATCGACCATCGCCCCCACCGCAATGGCGATCCCGCCCAGCGACATGATATTGGCGTTGAGCCCCTGGAAATGCATCATGATAAAGGCGAAGCACAGGCCGAGCGGCAGCGAGATAATCGCCACCAGCGCCGAGCGCACGTGCCACAGGAACAGGGCGCAAACCAGCGCGACAACGATAAACTCTTCCAGCAGCTTGTGGCTGAGGTTGTCGATGGCGCGGTCGATAAGCTGGCTGCGGTCGTAGGTGGTGACCACTTCCACCCCATCCGGCAGGCTGCTTTGCAGCGACGCCAGCTTCGCTTTGACCGCCGAGATCACCTCGCGGGCGTTCTTGCCGGAGCGCAGGATCACCACGCCGCCGGCCACTTCGCCTTCGCCGTTAAGCTCGGCGATACCGCGGCGCATCTCCGGGCCTATCTGCACCCGCGCAACGTCGCCGAGATAGACCGGCACGCCGTTGTCACCGGTTTTCAGCACGATATTTTTGAAGTCGTCGAGCGTCTGCAGGTAGCCGCTGGCGCGCACCATATATTCGGCTTCCGCCAGTTCGACGGAAGAGCCGCCTGCCTCCTGGTTAGACGCGTCCAGCGCCGATTTCACCTCGCCGAGGCTGATGCCGTACTGGGTCAGCTTCATCGGGTCGACGACAATCTGATACTCCTTGACCACGCCGCCTACCGACGCCACTTCCGAGACGTTAGGAATGGTTTTCAGCTCATATTTTAAGAACCAGTCTTGCAACGAGCGCAGTTCGGCGAGGTCGTGTTTGCCGCTGCGGTCGACCAGCGCGTACTCGAAGACCCAGCCAACGCCGGTGGCGTCAGGGCCCATTTCGGCGCTGACCCCGGCGGGCAGTTTGCCCTGTACCTGGTTGAGATACTCCAGCACCCGCGAGCGCGCCCAGTAAGGATCGGTGCCGTCTTCAAAAATCACGTATACGTAGGAGTCGCCAAACTGCGAGAAGCCGCGAACCGTTTTGGCGCCAGGCACCGACAGCATGGTGGTGGTCAGCGGCCAGGTGACCTGGTTTTCGACGATCTGCGGCGCCTGTCCCGGGTAGCTGGTTTTGACGATTACCTGTACGTCGGAGAGGTCCGGCAGGGCGTCCACCGGGGTGTGGATGATGGTCCAGGTCCCCCAGATGCTGAGAAACAGCGCCGCCATCATCACCAGGAAGCGGTTGGCCACCGAGCGGCGGATAATCCATTCAATCATTGTTCCGTTCCTCAGTGCGCGTGGGCGACAGGGGCTGTGACATCAGGAGCCTGCGTGCGCATGCGCTCCAGCGCGCCGGCGATATTGGCTTCCGAGTCGATCAGGAACAGGCCGCTGGCGACGACTTTTTCGCCCTCCTGCAGACCGCTGCGAATGGCCGTAACGCCAGCGGATTCATGGAATACCTGCACGCGTTTCGGCACGAAGCGCCCCTCGTTATCCACGGTAATCACTCGCTGCTCGCTGCCGCTGTCGATCAACGCTTTGGAGGGGATCAGCAGCATCGGTTCGCTTTCACTGGTCAGCTGCAGATAGGCGTTCATCCCCGGCTTCAGCGCTTCATCCGGGTTGTTGACCTGCAGGCGCAGCTGCAGGGTGCGGGTGGCGCTATCGACGCTGGGGAGAATCGTCCATTTGTTGATGCTGAAGGTTTTGCCCGGCCAGGCGGGAACCTGAATGGCGAACTGCGAGGCGTCTTTAATTAGCCAGGCGATGGATTCCGGCACCGCCACGCTAACCCACACCGGGTCCATGCCCTGAATTTTCGCCACTACATTATCTTTGGCGATGTTCATTCCGGCGCGCAGATCGAAGGCGGTAATCACGCCGTCGATCGGTGCTTTGAGGGTAAAGCGGGTCTGGATTTTACGTGTGGTTTTCAGGCGGCGGATATCGTCATCTGGCATTCCGGCGAGGCGCAAACGCTCGAGGATCCCCTCGACCTGGGTGGCGGTGCCCCCGGTCTCCTGCAACAACAGATATTCGCTCTGCGCTTCCACCCAGTCCGGGATGGTCAGCTCGAGTAACGGCGTGCCTTGCTTGACTTTGTCGCCGACGGTCAGCGGATAGACTTTATTGATAAAGCCCGCCGCCCGCGCCTGCATAATCACGTACTGATACTCGTTATAGCTGATGTTGGCCGGGAAGGTCTGGGCGTAGCGCAGCGGCCCGCGGCTGACCGCGGCGGTTTTTACGCCGAGATTCTGGGTCTGCGTCGGGTCGATACGCACCCCCGGCGCACCGGCGGCGGCACTCTCCTCATCAGCGTATTTCGGCACCAGATCCATATCCATAAACGGCGATTTACCCGGTTTATCAAAGCGAGTATTCGGGTACATCGGGTCGTACCAGAACAGCACTTTACGCTGCTGCTCGGCCGCTGGAGCGGCAGCGTGGGTCGGCGTCAGTCGGGCGTACAGCGCCGCGGTAAGCGCGCCGCCAATCAGCATGCTGCCGAGGATCAGCGCCGTATTTTTCAGTGTCAGGGATGCCATGTGTCGTCCATTCAGTTGTTGAGGGGGCCTACCGTCGCCGAACGGTTATTGGGCGCGGATATCCTGTAACAGCGACAGGTTGCCCTGCTGAACGAAGGTGAAGTCCACGCTGTCGCCGTCCTTCACATTGTTGAGCTGCGTCTGCGGGGTGATGGTGAAGCGCATGGTCATCGGCGGCCAGTTCACCGCCGGGATGGCGTCGTGGGCAATAGTGATTTTTTTGCTATCCATATCAATAGCTTTAATGATGCCTTTGCCAGTGATGCTTTGCGTCTGCGCGGCAGCGGGTTGCTCGTGCATTGCCATACCGGCGTGCGTGTCGGCGGCCTGGGCCGCGAACACCGCGCCAGAAAGCAGGGTGAACAGGGCGATTTTAGACAGTGAATTCATGTTCGGGACTCCTTGGGTTATTCCATCCAGCCGCCGCCGAGGGCGGTGAACAGGGTGATTTCATTTGCCTGACGGGAATAGTTGAGTTCCAGCAGGGTTTGTCGGGTGGTGAAAATGTCGCGCTGGGCGCTCAGGACTTCGATGTAGCTGACCGCGCCGTGACGATAGAGCGCAGTAGCGCGCTGCAGGGTGATATTTAGTGAAGTGAGATAACGCTCCTGGGCGGCAATTTGATCGGCCAGGCTCTGACGCAGGGCCAGCGCGTCGGCCACTTCCTTAAAAGCGGACTGTATTTTTTGCTCATAGTTGACCACCTGCTGCTGCTGGCGGATCTCCGCCAGATCGAGGTTGGCCTGATTACGCCCGGCGTTGAAAATCGGCAGCTCGATTTTGGGGATGAAGTTCCACATCGCGTTGCCGGCGTTAAACAGGCTGGAGAGCTCACTGCTGCTGCCGGAGAGCGAGCTGGTCAGGGTAATCGACGGGAAGAAGGCCGCCCGCGCGGCGCCGATATTGGCGTTAGCCGCCCGCAGGCTGTGTTCCGCTTCCAGAATATCCGGCCGCTGCAGCAGGATCGCTGAGGAGAGCGATGGCGGCAGAGTGACGCCTTGCAGATCGATGGCGCTGCTGGCGCTATCGTCCGGCAGCCGTTGATAGCTGCCGAGCAGCAGCTGCAGGGCGTTATTGGCCTGCGCCAGCTGGCCCTGACGTTTGGCGATATCGGCGCGGGTGCTTTCGATCATGCCGCGCGCCTGTTCCAGCGCCAGCACGGTGGTGGTGCCGGTCAGCAGCTGTTTTTCAACGAAAGCGTAAGACTGCTGATAGTTCTGTAAGGTGTCGTTCGCCACCTGCAGCTGCGCCGCCGCCAGCCGCTGGTTGAAGTAGCTTTGTGAAACGTTAGCAATCAACAGGATATGCACCGCGCGCCGCGCCTCTTCGCTGGCGAAGAAGTTCTGCCGGTCGGCCTCGCTGAGGTTTTTCAACCGGCCAAAGAAGTCGAGGTCGTAGCTGAGATTCAGGCCGGCGGCATAATCGCTGCTGGTGGTGGTGTCGCCTTTAAGCTTGCCGCCATAGGTGGTGCTGCCGTCGCCGTTAACCTGCGGGTAGCGGTCGGCGTCGGTGACCCGGTACTGGGCGCGGGCTTCCTGCACTTTCAGCGTCGCCATCCGTAAATCGCGGTTGTTGGTCAGCGCGGTGCTAATCAGGCTTTTCACCTGCGGGTCGACGAAAAAGGTGCGCCAGCCGGTCTTCTGGTAATCCGCCGTTGCGGCAACCAGTCTGTTCTGGCTGAGTGAGAACTGCTGCGGCACCGGCGCGGCGGGGCGCTGGTAGTCCGGAGCGAGCGAGACACAGCCGGTTAAGGCAAATATCACGCTGAGGGTAAGTAGCTGTATTGAACGCATGGCGGCAGACGTTTCGACGATTTATCCATGGCGGCTACTTTACGTAGCGGGCTCTGTTCAACGCGTGACAGGAAAATGACAAAACTGTCATTTTCCTGATATTTCATTGCTATCCGGAGGCGCTTCTCTAAAATTGAATACCCGCACGAAGCGCGCGTGAAGGAGCCTGCCGTGAAGATTTTGATTGTCGAAGATGAGAAGAAAACCGGAGAGTACCTGACCAAAGGGCTCACCGAGGCCGGCTTCGTCGTCGACCTGGCCGATAACGGCCTCAACGGCTATCACCTGGCGATGACCAGCGATTACGATCTGCTGATCCTCGACATCATGCTGCCGGATGTGAACGGCTGGGATATCGTGCGCATGCTGCGCGCCGCCGGGAAAGGCATGCCGATCCTGCTGCTCACCGCGCTCGGCACTATCGAGCATCGGGTGAAGGGGCTGGAGCTGGGCGCCGACGACTATCTGGTGAAGCCCTTTGCTTTTGCGGAACTGCTGGCGCGGGTGCGCACGCTATTGCGTCGCGGGGCGGCGGTCATCGTCGAAAGCCAGTTTCAGGCGGCCGATCTCAGCGTTGATTTGGTCAGCCGCAAGGTGACGCGCGGCGCGACTCGCATCTCACTGACCAGCAAGGAGTTTACCCTGCTGGAGTTCTTCCTGCGCCATCAGGGCGAGGTGCTTCCGCGGTCGTTAATTGCTTCGCAGGTCTGGGATATGAATTTCGACAGCGACACTAACGCTATCGACGTGGCGGTGAAGCGGCTGCGCGCCAAAATCGATAATGACTTCGAGCCGAAGCTAATCCAGACCGTGCGCGGCGTCGGCTATATGCTTGAGGTGCCGGATGGCCGCTAAGCGCCCCTTTTCCCTGGCCACCCGGCTGACCTTCTTTATTAGCCTAGCCACCATCATCGCCTTCTTTGCCTTCACCTGGATCATGATCCATTCGGTGAAGGCCCACTTTGAAGAACGCGACGTTCACGATCTCAAGCAGCTCAGCACCACGCTGGAGACGGTCCTCGACCACGCCGACTATCCGCAGGCGCGGCGGCTGGAGATCGTGAGGAATATCATTGCGGGTTACGCCAACGTTTTTATCTGTCTGGACGACGGCCAGGGCAATATTCTGTTTCAGTCACCCGACGGGCCGGATCTCAGCCATATGCTGAGTACGCCGGGGCTGGCGATGCAGCTCCGCGACGGGAATGTCATTTCATGGACTGACCCGCAGTCGCGGGCAATGGTGCATGATAATCATCCAATGGAAACCCGCGCCTGGCGGCTGATTATGCTGCCGCTGGGCAAGCAGGCGGACGGCAAACCGGCGTACCACCTGCTGATGGCCTTATCCATCGATTTTCACCTGCACTATATTAATGAGCTGAAAGCGAAGCTGATTTCCGCGGCGACGATAATCAGTTTGCTGATCATTGCCATCGTGCTGTTTGTGGTCTATCAGGGGCATAAGCCGATCCGCCAGATCAGCCGCCAGATCCAGAATATTACCTCCCGGGATCTCGATGTACGCCTTGATCCACAGGCGGTGCCCATCGAGCTGGAGCGGTTGGCGCTGTCGTTTAACCATATGCTGGAGCGGATAGAGGATGTCTTTACCCGCCAGTCCAACTTCTCCGCCGATATCGCCCATGAAATCCGTACGCCGATTACCAACCTGGTGACGCAAACCGAAATCGCCTTAAGCCAGAGCCGCAGCCAGCAGGAGCTGGAAGAGGTGTTGTATTCCAATCTTGAAGAGTTCTCGCGGATGTCGCGGATGGTCAGCGATATGTTGTTCCTCGCCCAGGCGGATAATAACCAGCTGATCCCCGAGCAACAGGCGCTGGATCTGGCCGATGAAGTGCATAAGGTGTTTGAATTCTTTGAAGCGTGGGCGGAAGAGAAAGAGGTGGCGCTGCGCTTTGTTGGTAGCCACTGCCGGGTGACTGGCGATCCGCTGATGCTTCGGCGAGCGATCAGCAACCTGCTGTCGAACGCGATCCGCTATACCCCTGCCGGCCAGGCGGTGACTATCCAGTTGAGCGAAAGCGCCGAGACGATCCGCCTGGTGGTGGAGAACCCCGGTACGCCGATTGCCGCCGAGCATCTGCCGCGCCTGTTTGACCGTTTCTATCGCGTCGACCCCTCCCGCCAGCGCAAAGGCGAGGGCAGCGGCATCGGCCTGGCGATTGTGAAATCCATCGTCAGCGCCCATCACGGCAGCGTGGCGGTGCAGTCCGATCAACGATCTACGCGTTTTATTGTGGTGTTGCCGAAATAGGCGCAATCCGTGAGTGATAGTTGAGTATGTGGCTTTCTGTCGCTATATTAAATGTACGGAAAATAACCGTACATGAAGTTTGCAACAGGCCGGAGATAACGTATGCCCGCACTTAAAAAGCAGCGTATAGATTTGAGATTAACAGATGATGATAAGAGCATCATCGAGGAAGCTGCGGCAATTTCGAATCAGACGATCACCCAGTTTGTGGTTGCCAGTGCCTCAGAACGTGCTGCGGAAGTGATTGAGCAGCACCGCAGAATGGTCCTCAATGAGCAATCATGGAGCCTGGTGATGGAGGCGATTACCCAACCGCCAGCCCCGAATGATCGACTGAAACGTGCAGCGAAGCGTCTACAAACCAGATAAGGTAGAGCTAATGGAGCAGCAACTGACGATTGAGATGATTGCCGATGCGTTCAGCTACGATATCACTGGATTTGATTGCGGCGAGGAAGCGCTGAATACGTTTTTAAAAGAGCACCTCAAGCGGCAGCACGATGGACAAATCTTAAGGGGTTATGCGCTGGTCTCCGGGGATACCTTTCCCAGGTTGCTGGGTTATTACACCTTATCGGGGAGTTGTTTCGAGCGAGGCATGTTGCCGTCTAAAACTCAGCAAAAGAAAATCCCGTATCAAAATGCGCCAAGCGTAACCCTCGGGCGGCTGGCCATTGATAAATCTGTTCAGGGGCAGGGCTGGGGAGAGATGTTGGTTGCCCATGCGATGCGAGTGGTGTGGGGAGCGTCTAAAGCCGTTGGCATCTACGGATTGTTTGTTGAAGCCCTTAATGAGAAGGCTAAAGCATTCTATCTTCGCCTGGGGTTTATACAGCTCGTGGATGAAAATAGTAACTTACTGTTTTATCCGACCAAATCGATTGAACAGCTCTTTACTGACGATGAGTCATAAAAGAAACCGGGCAGCGCCAGGTGGCTGCCCGCAGTATTGCCGTTCTCTTACTCTTCGAAGTACCAGTAGCCCTGATTAATCAGGCGCGTCAGTTCGCTAACGAACGCCGGATTCTGCAGGCCGCTGCCGAGCTCTTCCTGGCCTAACGAGGTATAGCGGCACAATGCATCCAGCGCCTCGGCATCAGTGGTATCCAGCTGTTCGCTATGCACGAAGAAGCTGTCGCCGATATGCAGAACGCGCAGGCCGCTCAGGCGGGAAAGCTTTTCGCCACCCAGCAGCGCATCGACCACTTCCTCTTCTTCATACGGTGGTTCCGCCGGCGCAATATCCAGCTCGTGACGCGGGGTGGTGACGAAACTGCCGAACCACTGTTTAAAGTCTTCCGGCTGGCGAATCATGTCGATCATCATGGTGCGCAGACGTTCGAGCTCATACTCTTCAACCCGGCCCGGATGCTCGCGGCAGGTGAGGTCCGGATCGCTG
Organism: Klebsiella sp. 10982; assembly: GCF_048589245.1. Classification (NCBI taxonomy): domain Bacteria; kingdom Pseudomonadati; phylum Pseudomonadota; class Gammaproteobacteria; order Enterobacterales; family Enterobacteriaceae; genus Klebsiella; species Klebsiella sp. 10982. Next base: position 988 of record NZ_JBMAXV010000063.1, on the reverse strand, counting down.
TAGTGTTCGCCGCCAAGATCGTTCTCCAGCACATAGTCGGCGAAGCTGCTGATCAGGTCGCGGCCGTTTGGCCCGCGGAAGCCGACGGAGTAGTTCAGCGCCGTTTCGTGGGTCACGCCGTCGTGTGGGAATCCTGGTGGAATATAGAGGATGTCGCCCGGCTGCAGATCTTCATCAATGATCGGCGGGAACGGATCGACGTGCAGCAGTGCCGGATGCGGGCAGAACTGACGCATCGGCAGCTTATCGCCCACGCGCCAGCGACGGCTGCCCATGCCCTGAATAATAAAGACATCATACTGATCGATATGTGGGCCGACGCCGCCGCCCGGGACGGAGAAGGAGATCATCAGGTCGTCCAGGCGCCAGTCTGGCAGTACGCGGAACGGGCGCACCAGCTCGGCGGCGGGCATATGCCAGTGATTTACCGCCTGAGCCAGCAGGGACCAGCCGGTCTCGCCCAGCCCGTCGAAATGTTCAAAAGGCCCGTTGCTGGCCTGCCATTTGCCGTTTTTCAGGCTGACCAGCCGGCTGTCGACTTCCGGCTCCATGGCTAATCCGGCCAGCTCGTCCGGCGTAATCGGGTCGACGAAGTCCGGAAACGCGTTTTTTAATACCACCGGCTGCTTTTGCCAGTACTTCTCTAAAAACTCGGGCCAGTTAATGTTGAGTTGATAAGCCATCGATTATTACCAGTAAGAAGAAACGGGCCTGATTATAGAAATGGGGGCCGGGTGGGCGCTTTGTCGTGGGTCAAGAGTGGTGCTTAATTCACCATCGGCGCGATAATGGCGTTGGGTAAGAGAGAAAAATCACATTTTTGTCAAAAACCGATCCTGGCGTAAACTGCGCTGCAGGCCGCATGAACACTGGGATGGTGGCTTTAATGGTAAGAGGATGAATAAGCGGAAAGTTCAAATAATGAGCGGTCGATAAGATTTTTCTATTTTAACGCTTGCTACTTCCGGCGAACTCCCTATAATGCGCT
>NZ_JBMAXV010000062.1:0-20190 GCF_048589245.1 Klebsiella sp. 10982 | reverse complement strand
CCAAGTTTTTTAACTACCACATCATCGACATAATTATTGGCTGAAACCATCACCGTTTCGTTACCAGCGCTATTCATGTCGCTGACTTTATAGAATGGATAAATACCTTCAGATTGCCCTTGATAGATATTGGGGAATCCCCAACCACTACGAATTTCAGCTACTTTTTTCAATGGTTTCCATTTTATTTCGATACCACTAAACAGCCTTTCCATAAAGCTCATCTCGCTCATGCCTTCGGCTCCTTACCTTCAATCTCCGCCACAATGGCATCAATATCCGCTCGTAACTGGTCGATTTTAGCGGCAGTGATTTTCAGGTCGGCATTGAGCGTAGTGATATCGACTACTTCGCGGTTGTCTTTGGCTTCGATATAGCTACTTACCGACAGATTGTAATCGTTGACCTTAATGTCTTCAAAATTTACCGATTTGGCAAAATGATCAACGTCTGCTTTGCTATCAAACACCTGTATGATTTGCTCAATATGCTTCTCAGTGAGCGTGTTATTATTGGCTTCCTTCTTAAACAGCCCGCTGGCGTCGATAAATTGGGTGGTCATGTCGGTTTTATGTTTGGACAGAACCAGAATATTGACGGCGATGGTAGTGCCAAAAAACAGGTTGGGCGCGAGTGAAATCACGGTTTCGACATAGTTGTTATCCACCAGATATTGACGAATTTTCTGCTCGGCGCCACCTCGGTAAAAAATACCGGGAAAGCAAACAATGGCTGCGCGGCCTTTGCTGGAAAGGTAGCTGAGGGCATGCAGCACAAAGGCAAAATCAGCTTTGGATTTGGGCGCTAACACACCTGCTGGGGCAAAACGGTCATCGTTGATCAGAGTGGGATCGTCTGAGCCTATCCATTTCACCGAGTAAGGTGGGTTGGAGACGATGGCATCAAAAGGTTTGTCATCGCCAAAATGTGGATTACGCAGCGTATCACCCAACTGGATATTGAACTTGTCGTAGTTGATGTTGTGCAAGAACATGTTCATTCGCGCCAGGTTGTAGGTGGTGTGGTTGAGTTCCTGCCCCCAAAAACCGTCTTCAATAATGTGGGCGTCAAAGTGTTTTTTGGCTTGCAGTAGCAGCGAGCCAGAACCACACGCCGGGTCATAAATCTTATTGACGCTGGTTTGCTTGTGCATGGCCAGTTGCGCAATAAGTTTGGACACGTTTTGCGGGGTAAAAAACTCACCGCCGGATTTGCCAGCGTTGGCGGCGTAGTTGGAGATAAGAAACTCGTAAGCATCACCGAAAAGATCGATGTGACTCCCCTCAAAATCGCCAAAATCTAATTCTGCCACCCCTTTGAGCACTGCCGCCAGACGTGTATTTTTGTCTTTTACCGTATTGCCGAGCCGGTTGCTGGTGGTGTCAAAATCAGCAAACAAGCCCTTGATATCGTTCTCTGAAGGGTATCCGCTGGCTGACATTTCAATAGCCGAGAAGATGTCAGCCAAATCGGTATTTAATTTTTCGTTAGTACTAGCACCTGCGGCGATGTTAACAAACAAATCGTCTGGGTAAATGAAATAGCCTTTGGTTTTAATAGCGTCGTCTTTGATTTCAGGGGTGATGACGCTCCGGGGGAGTGTTGCATACTTGACATTGTCATCGCCGCCTTCAATGTAATTGGCAAAATTCTCACTGATGAAGCGGTAAAACAGAGCGCCTAAAACGTATTGCTTAAAATCCCAGCCATCCACTGCACCGCGTACATCGTTGGCAATCTGCCAGATCTGGCGTTGCAGTGCGGCGCGTTGTTGGGTGCTTGTCATGGTAAAACTCCGGTTTTAATGCATATTGGGATAGCCATAGGCCCATAATTAGTCCCGCATTATAACGATTAAAGACGTTCTAATCATTGCGAATCGCCACTAAGTGGATGGTCCATAATGACTACAGAGTGAGGCCAGCCTAAACACGCAAGTTGAATCGCCACGGATAATCTAGACACTTCCGAGCCGTAGTGTGGACTGACCCCACCCCGGTAGACGATCCTGCCCTATAGTTGGACTGACCCCACCTCGGTAGTACGCTGCTGCAAACGAGCAGCGACTTCGAGACGCCCGGATGACTCCACAGCTTTAATGGGTACAAGTAGATCCCGCGTCTTCAATTCAGCAATGTTCCGCTTGCCGATAGCAGCAAAGAGGTTATCTTTCAGGCTTTTCAATACACGAGCACTATGAGACTCAGACCATTTTTGATTGCTGGCATGCCAGTCTCTGGCGACCACTTCAAACGTTATCGCCTCTTGCTCCTGCTCTACCTTAACGGCTTTCTTGTTCTCACTGGGATCGACGCCATTAGCTAACAGCCTACGGGCTTCATCCCGGCGTGCCCGGGCATCCGCCAATGACACTTCAGGATATTTCCCCAACGCCAGCATCTTCTCTTTACCGCCAAAGCGATAACGTAGCCGCCAGTATTTGGAGCCGTTAGGGTGAACCAGCAAAACCATACCGTCGCCGTCAGTCAGTTTATAGGCTTTTGCTTCAGGCTTAGCCGAACGAACCTTCACATCACTCAGAGCCATGATGAGTATCCTTTCAAGGGTTCTGTGTGGGTACAAACATTATCGAACCGGGATATACCCGCAGTTATACCCACATCAGTAAGTTGATGTAGATTGAATCAGGTTGACTTAGGTTGAGTGAAAAAGCGAGGTAAGCCTTGCGGATACTGGATTTCAGACACAAAAAAAGACGTCCGTTGACGTCTATTGATGTTCCGATGGTGCCGAAGGCCGGACTCGAACCGGCACGTATTTCTACGGTTGATTTTGAATCAACTGCGTCTACCGATTTCGCCACTTCGGCACTGAAGGGATACGGAAAACGTTCTGGATTATACCTGTCGGCGCCGGTCATGCAAGCGACAGCGTGTCGTCATTGCGCTAAGTGTTGAAAAAAACAGCGCTATCCTGCGCGGCGTCACCTTTTGCTGCCATTCCACAGCGCGACTGCCACCAGCAACCCTCCCCTCACTCCCCCGAGAACCCGGCTCCACCTGCCAGCCATCCCCCCTTCTCCACCAGTGGCCCCAAGCCCCACTCAAACTTATCTCAAATTGTTCTCACCTCACTCTCACCTGCATCCCTATCACCATCCATTTCTCCCCAAACCAATCCCCAATATCCCCTCCCCCAATACTTTCCCCAACCCCATCCATCACCATTCCTATATATTCCAGAAAGTTTTAGCCAATACCTTTTTGTTATTCACTCGCTCCGCAGCCAAATATTAATTTCATCAATATTTTTATAACTTTACATTAATGAAAAGTTTTCTTTTTGCCGTTTATTCCAGGATTTTCCTCAGGCGTGAAGAGTTCCGGTAAACACTATTTTTACTAGTCGCTGTATGAGTCTTGATGGACATATTCACTCAATGAATTAACTCAGGAGAATACTTGTGACGACGTTAAAACCTTGCTGGCCCGCAATCGCTGCTGGGTGCGGCAGAAGTATCAGTATGACCCGGACTATTTCGAAAAATGGGTCGACGGGCAGCGGCCGCTCAGCCTGCACGGCTGCGTCTACGATCTGGCTTCCGGCCATTTAACAACCCTCGTCGAACACCTCTCACCGCAGGAGCACGCCCCATGAATACGTTTCGTCAGGACTCTCTCGCTGGCATCGTCGTCTTCCTTGTCGCCCTGCCGCTGTGCCTCGGCATCGCCCAGGCCAGCGGCTTACCGCCCTTCGTCGGCCTGCTGACCGGCATCATCGGCGGCCTGGTCGTCACCGCCCTCAGCCCCTCCCGCTTCGCCGTCAGCGGCCCCGCCGCCGGACTGGTCACCATCGTCGTCGCCGCCATTGAATCCCTGGGTTCCTTCTCCCTCTTCCTGATGGCGCTGGTGCTGGCCGGTGTGCTGCAGCTGCTGTTCGGCATTCTGCGGGCCGGGCGCTTTATCTCGCTGGTTCCCGCCAGCGTCATCAAAGGCATGCTGGCGGCGATCGGCATCCTGCTGATTATGCAGCAGATCCCCGTCGCGCTTGGCACGGCGGAAGAGACCGGGCTTGCCGATGTGGTGCAGGGCAATGCCGCTTTCTCCGTCACTGCGATTGCCGTCGCCGCGGGCGGCCTGCTGGTGCTCTGGCTGTGGGGCTCGCCGCTTATCCGCCGGGTGAAGAGCCTGCGCTGGATCCCCGGCCCGCTGATCGCCGTCCTGCTCGGCTGCGTGACCACCCTGCTGCTGACCCATTTTGCGCCGCAGCAGCTGGCCGCCCTGCCGCGTATTACCCTGCCGGCGTTCGGCAGCCTCGGCGATCTGCTGGGCGAGCTGGAGTCTCCCGCATGGAGCGCGTGGCGCAATCCGTCGGTGTGGGTGGTGGCGCTGACCCTGGCGCTGGTCGCCAGCCTCGAAACCCTGCTCAGCCAGGAGGCGCTGAAAAAGCTGCGTCCGCAAAATCCGCCGCCTTCGCCGAACCGCGGAATGGTCGCCCAGGGCGTGGGCAATCTGCTCTCCGGCGTGCTGGGGGCGATGCCGATCACCGCGGTGATCGTCCGCAGCTCGGTGAACGTCAGCAATGGCGCGCAGAGCAAACTGTCGATCTTTATCCACGGCGTGCTGCTGTTGATCTGCGGCCTGTGGTTCAGCGGCCTGCTGACCCTGATCCCGCTCGCCAGCCTCGCCGCCGTGCTGCTGTATACCGGCTATAAGCTGGCGACACCGCGGCTGTTCATCGAGCAGTTCCGCCAGGGGGCGGCGCAGTACGTCCCGTTCCTCGCCACCATCGGCGGGATTATCGCCTTCGGCATGCTGGCCGGGATCGGGATTGGTCTTGCCACCCAGATGGCGTTCAGCCTCTGGCGCAGCCATCGCCACTCGCTGCAACTGGCGCGCTACGATGACCACTACGTGCTGCGCATCCAGCAAAATCTGACCTTTATGCACAATCCGCATCTGCTGGCCCTGCTGGCGAAGATTCCGGAAAAAAGCGTGGTGATCGTCGAGCACGACAGCGTCGGCTACCTCGACCCGGACGTGCAGGCGGTGCTGGATGATTTTGCCGAGAACGCCCCGCAGCGCGGCATCCAGCTTAATCAGTGGCCGCTGGCCAGCCGCTGACCTTAACGGGCGGCTGGTCCGCCCGCTGCGCGACCCCTCCGATTGCCAAGCGCCGGGGAATACCATGCTCTACACTTTCTGGGTTATCACGCCAACCCCAAGGAAATAAACATGAGCATCATTAAAAGCTACGCCGCCAAAGAAGCGGGCGCCGATCTGTCGCTGTGGGAATACGATGCCGGCGAGCTGCAGCCGGAAGATGTCGAAGTTGAAGTGGAATACTGCGGGATCTGCCATTCGGACCTGTCGATGATCGACAACGAATGGGGGATGTCGAGCTACCCGCTGGTGGCCGGTCACGAGGTGATTGGCCGGGTGGCGGCGCTGGGCAGCGCGGCGCAGGATAAAGGGCTGAAGATTGGCCAGAAGGTCGGCATCGGCTGGACGGCGCGCAGCTGCGGCCATTGCGACGCCTGCATCAGCGGCAACCAGATCAACTGTCTGGAAGGCTCGGTGCCGACCATTCTCAACCGCGGCGGCTTCGCCAATAAGCTGCGCGCCGACTGGCAGTGGGTGATCCCCCTGCCGGAGAGCATCGATCTGGCGTCCGCCGGCCCGATGCTGTGCGGCGGCATCACCGTCTTTAAACCGCTGCTGACCCACCACGTCACCGCCACCAGCCGCGTCGGGGTGATCGGCATCGGCGGCCTCGGCCATATCGCCATTAAGCTGCTGCGGGCGATGGGGGCGGAAGTGACCGCCTTCAGCTCCAACCCAGCCAAAGAGCAGGAAGTGCTGGCGATGGGCGCCGATCGCGTGGTGAACAGCCGCGATCCTGAAGCCTTAAAAGCGCTGGCCGGTCAGTTCGACCTGATCATCAACACCGTGGCGGTGGACCTCGACTGGCAGCCGTACTTCGAAGCCCTGGCTTACGGCGGCAACTTCCATACCGTCGGCGCGGTGATGAAGCCGTTCCCGGTGCCGGCCTTTACCCTTATCGGCGGCGACCGCAGCATCTCCGGCTCGGCGACCGGTAACCCGTCCGAACTGCGCACGCTGATGAAGTTTGCCGGGCGCAGCAAAGTGGCGCCAACCACCGAGCTGTTCCCGATGTCGCAGATTAACGAAGCGCTGAAGCACGTTCGCGAAGGCAAAGCCCGCTACCGTGCGGTGCTGAAAGCCGACTTCTGATCGTTCTCTCCCGCCGGGCGGCCCGCTCGCCCGGCGTTTTTCCCATCGCTTCATCAAACCGTCATCTCCCCGCCATGCCTCTGTAGTCATTGCTTCCCACAATCCGGGCTTCGATAAATGGCTGAACGAGATGCGCGTCACCATGAGAAAGACCTGGCTTCCCTGGCTGATCCTGTCGCCTTCCCTGCTGTTTTTACTGCTGTTTACCTGGTTCCCGCTGGGGCGTTCGGTGTATGACAGCCTGTTTGATACCCGCATGGCCAGCGACGGCGCACAGTACGTCGGGCTGGATAACTTCGCCCGCCTGTTTGCCGATAACGTCTTCTGGCAGTCGCTGGGCAATAATCTGCTCTATATCCTGCTGACGGTAGTGCCCGGGGTGACCCTCGCCCTGCTGCTGGCGGTCGCCCTGAGCGAGAACCATCGCGTCAACCGCTGGCTGCGCACCGCCTTTTTCTTCCCGATGATTATCCCGATGGTCAGCGCCGCCGCGCTGTGGCTGTTTATCTTTATGCCCGGCCTCGGCCTGCTCGATCACTATCTGGCAAAGCTATTTGGCCCGATGAACAACAACTGGCTGGGGCGCAGCAACAGCGCGCTGCTGGCCCTGGCGCTGATCGGTGTGTGGAAGTTCGCCGGCTACTACATGCTGTTTTTCCTCGCCGGGCTGCAGAGCATTCCGGCCTCGACGCGGGAAGCGGCGCTGATGGAGGGGGCCAGCCGCACGCAGGTCTTTTTTAAGGTCACGCTACCGCTGCTGCGCCCGACCCTGAGCTTTGTGATCACTACCGCGCTGATTTACTCCATCACCCAGATTGATCACGTCGCGGTGATGACCCGCGGCGGGCCGGACAACGCCACCACCGTGCTGCTCTATTACATCCAGAATCTCGCCTGGGATACCCACGACCTCGGCAAAGCCTCCGCGGCCACCTTCCTGACCCTGGCCGGGCTGTTCGCCTTCTCGCTGATTAACCTGAAATTGCTGGAAAAAGGAGCCCACTATGAGCGCTGACATCTCGCCGCTGCTGGTCCGCACGCCCGCCGCTACGCGTCCGCTGTGGTTGCGCCTGCGTCGCTCGCAGCCCTTTACCCTGACGGTAATCATGTGCTGCCTGGCGCTGCTATGGGTGAGCCCGTTTATCTGGATGCTGGCCACCTCGTTCAGCGCCACCACCTTCGGCGACGATATGGCGTCGCTGCTGCCGCGCCTGCCGCTGACCCTCGATAACTTCCGCGACGCCTGGAACAGCGCCGACTGGCTGAGCCTGTACGCCAACACCATTATCTTCACCTTCGTCACCTTCTTCGTGCAGCTGTTGACCATCACCACCGCCGGGTACGTCTTCGCCTGCCACGAGTTTCGCGGCAAGCAGACGCTGTTTCTCCTGTTCCTGGTGCAGCTGATGATCATGCCGGTAGTGATGATGGTGCCGAACATGCTGACCCTGAAAACCTTCGGCCTTCTCAACACCCTCACCGGGGTGATGATGCCCTACTTCACCTCGGCGTTCGGCGTGTTCCTGATGCGTCAGGCGTTCCTCGCCATCCCGAAAGAGCTGGAGGAGGCGGCGCTGATGGAGGGCTGCCGCTGGTGGCAGGTGCTGTTCCGCGTGCTGCTGCCGATGTCCTGGCCGTCGGTGCTGGCCTTCGCCACCGTCAGCATCACCTACCACTGGAACGAGTACCTGTGGCCGCTGATGATGCTCAACGATCCCGATAAGCAGGTGCTGACCGTCGGGCTGGTCTCCTTCGCCATGGGCGCCGAATCCGGCGGCCAGTGGGGCACCATCGGCGCCGGAACGCTGATGGTCTGCCTGCCGCTGATGCTGGCGTTCATCCTTTTTCAGAAACAGTTCCTGCGGAGCTTCGGCTTCTCCGGGATCAAATAAGGAGTGATTCATGCTGTTAGCGCACATTTCCGATACCCATTTCCGCAGCCGCGGCGAGAAGCTGTACGGCTTTATCGACGTCAATGCCGCCAACGCCGACGTGGTCTCCCAGCTTAACGCACTGCGCGAGCGCCCGGACGCGGTGGTGGTGAGCGGGGATATCGTCAACTGCGGCCGCCCGGAGGAGTATCAGGTCGCCCGCCAGATCCTCGGCAGCCTGAACTATCCGTTGTATCTGATCCCCGGCAACCACGACGATAAAGCCCATTTTCTGGAGCATCTTCACCCGCTGTGCCCGCAGCTGGGCAACGATCCGCAAAATATGCGCTATGCGGTGGATGACTTCGCCACCCGCCTGCTGTTTATCGACTCCAGTCATGCCGGCACGTCAAAAGGCTGGCTGACCGACGAGACCATCAGCTGGCTGGAAGCGCAGCTGTTCGACGGCGGCGACAAACCGGCAACGGTGTTTATGCACCACCCGCCGCTGCCGCTGGGCAATGCGCAGATGGACCCGATTGCCTGCGAAAACGGCCACCGTCTGCTGGCGCTGGTGGAGCGTTTCCCGTCGCTGACGCGCATCTTCTGCGGCCATAACCACAGCCTGACCATGACCCAGTATCGCCAGGCGCTGATCTCCACTATCCCCGGCACCGTCCATCAGGTGCCGTACTGCCACGAAGATACCCGGCCCTATTACGATCTCTCCCCGGCCTCGTGCCTGATGCACCGTCAGGTCGGCGAGCAGTGGGTGAGCTACCAGCACTCGCTGGCCCACTACGCCGGGCCGTGGCTGTACGACGAAAACATCAGTTGCCCAACGGAAGAGCGCTAACCGCCATGCTCAGTCTGCAAAACATCAGTAAACGTTTCGACGGCAAACCGGCGCTCAGCGCCCTGTCGCTGGATATTCACGAAGGCGAATTCGTGGTGCTGGTCGGCCCGTCGGGCTGCGGGAAAAGCACCCTGCTGCGCCTGCTCGCCGGGCTGGAGCCGGTCAGCGAAGGCCAAATCTGGCTGCATGATGAGAACATCACCGCCACCACGCCGCGCGAGCGCAACTTCGCGATGATCTTCCAGAACTATGCCCTGTTCCCCCATCTGTCGGTGCGCGACAACATCACCTTCGGCATGAAGGTGCGCAAGGAAGAGAAAAGCAGCTGGCAGCCGCGGGTGGACAAAGTGGCGCAGATGCTGCAGCTGGAGGCGCTGCTCGACCGCAAACCGGCGAAGCTCTCCGGCGGCCAGCGCCAGCGGGTGGCGATGGCCCGGGCGATCGTGCGCAATCCACGGCTGTTCCTGATGGACGAGCCGCTCTCCAACCTCGACGCCCGCCTGCGCAGCGAAGTGCGTGACAGCATTATGGCCCTCCATCAGCAGTTGAAAACCAGCACCATCTATGTGACCCACGACCAGACCGAGGCCATGTCGATGGCTGACCGCATCGTGGTGATGAACGGCGGCCACGTGCAACAGGTCGGGCGCCCGGAGTATCTGTATGCCAACCCGGCCAACCTGTTCGTGGCCGGATTTATCGGTTCGCCGGCGATGAACCTGCTGTCGCTGCCCTGCGCCAACGGTGCAGTACTGTTGGGAGAACAGCGCTATCCGCTGCCGCCGCGCCACCGGGATCAGACCCGCGTCTGGCTGGGCGTTCGCCCGGAACATATTACCGACCGCGTGGAGGAGGGCCATCTGCGCCTGCCGGCAACCGTTCTGCAACGAGAACTGATGGGGGCCGATTATCTGCTCCACGCCAGCACCCCGATCGGCACCCTGCGCTTTAGCCGCCGCCACCGTGGCACGGTGCCGGAAAAAGGCGAATCGCTAACGATCGGCTTTTCGCCTGCCGATGTGCATCTTTTTCATGCTGAGACCCAGCATAATTTACTGATGGAGTGTAATCATGTTTAAACCCTTAACCGCCCTGACGGTTGGGCTCAGCCTCGCTCTGAGCGGCGCGGCGCTGGCGAAAGAGAAAATAGACTTCATGTTCCCGGCGCCGGTGGACGGCAAGCTGACCATGGAGATGACCCGCGTCATTAAGCAATTCAACGACTCGCAGCAGGATGTCGAAGTGCGCGGCATCTTCACCGGCAACTACGACACCACCAAGATCAAAGCCGAATCGGCGCAGAAGGCCGGCCAGCCGCCGGCGCTGGTGATCATGTCCGCCAACTTCACCACCGATCTGGCGCTGAAGGATGAGATCCTGCCGATGGATGAGCTGTTTAAATATGGCGATCAAAAGGCCGGCGATTTTCTGCAAAAGGAATTCTGGCCCGCGATGCATAAGAACGCCCAGGTGATGGGCACCACCTATGCGATCCCGTTCCATAACTCGACGCCGATCCTCTACTACAACAAGACAATGTTCGACCAGGCCGGGATCAAACAGCCGCCGCAGACCTGGGCCGAGCTGCTGGCCGATGCCAAAAAGCTGACCGACGAGAGTAAAGGCCAGTGGGGGATCATGCTGCCGTCGACCAACGACGACTACGGCGGCTGGATCTTCTCGGCGCTGGTGCGCGCCAACGGCGGGAAATACTTTAACGAAGACTATCCGGGCGAGGTCTATTACAACTCGCCGACCGCCATCGGCGCTCTGCGCTTCTGGCAGGATCTGATTTACAAGGACAAGGTGATGCCGTCCGGGGTGCTGAACTCGAAGCAGATCAGCGCCGCGTTCTTCTCCGGCAAGCTCGGGATGGCGATGCTCAGCACCGGCGCGCTGGGCTTTATGCGTGAGAACAGCAAAGACTTTGAGCTTGGAGTGGCGATGCTGCCGGCCAAAGAGCAGCGCGCGGTGCCGATCGGCGGCGCCAGCCTGGTGAGCTTTAAAGGCATCAACGACGCGCAGAAGAAAGCGGCGTATCAGTTCCTGACCTATCTGGTGAGCCCGCAGGTGAACGGGGCGTGGAGCCGCTTTACCGGCTACTTCTCGCCGCGCAAGGCGTCATACGATACGCCGGAGATGAAGGCCTATCTGCAGCAGGATCCGCGGGCGGCGATCGCCCTTGAGCAGTTGAAGTACGCCCATCCATGGTACTCCACCTGGGAGACCGTGGCGGTGCGTAAGGCGATGGAGAACCAGCTGGCGGCGGTGGTCAATGATGCCAAAGTGACGCCGGAAGCAGCGCTGCAGGCGGCGCAGAAGGAAGCCGACGCGCTGATGAAACCTTATGTGGATAAGACCGCGCTGGCGGAAGTGAAGTGACGTTTTACCCGTCATCGTCACCCTCACCCTGGCCCTCTCCCTGAGGGAGAGGGGACTGTCCGGCGCCGTGGTTGAGCGCTGAGTCCGGGAGTGGGGACTGTCCGGCGCCGTGGTTGAGCCCTGAGCCCGGGAGAGGGGACTGTCCGGCGCCGTGGTTGAGCCCTGAGTCCGGGAGAGGGGACTGTCCGGCGCTGTGGTTAAGCCCTGAATCCGGGAGTGGGGACTGTCCGGCGCTGTGGTTGAGCCCTGAGTCCGGTTGAGGAAGGAAAAAAAGCAGGCCATACCCGGTATGGCCTGAAAATGTCACAACGATTAGATCCCTGCCGTTTCGCGGATATATTTGCGCGCTTTGACGGCGTATTCGAAAGGATTAGCCAGGGCAGGATCCTGCTCGGCTTCCACCACCATCCAGCCTTTATAGCCAGCGTCGTCCAGCAGTTTGAACACTGGACGGAAATCGATCACCCCGTCGCCCGGGACGGTGAAGGTGCCTTTTTTCACGCCGTCGAGGAACGACAGGCCCTCGCGGCGCACCTGGTCAATCACCGGCGGACGGACGTCTTTCAGGTGAACGTGGTTGATGCGCGGCAGATACTTTTTAAGGATCGCCAGCATCGGCGCTTCGCCGCCTTCGGAATACCAGGCGTGGCCGGTATCGAACAGCAGGAAGACGCGCTCGTCCACCAGCGACATAAACTTGTCGATTTCCGCGGTGGTCTGAATGCCGGTGCCCATGTGGTGGTGCAGACAGACCTGCATTCCCTTCTCCGCCGCCAGGCGGCCGAGGGTGTTGTAGCCTTCCGCCACCCGCTGCCACTCCTCTTCGCTGAAGCACGGCTTCGCATCGCCGAGGATCGGTTTGTCCAGCCCCTGGATGCTGCCGCTCTGCTCGGAGCAGCCAATCACTTTCGCCCCCATCGCATGAAGGAAGTTCATGTGATTGACGAATTCATCAATGGTTTTTTCCCGCTGGCCGTTGGCGAAAAAGGTGCTGAACCAGGCGTTGCAGATCTGAATGCCGCGGATGTCCAGCATCGGCTTGAGGACCGCCGGATCGCGCGGATATTTGCTGCCGACTTCGCTGCCGGTAAAGCCGGCCAGCGCCATTTCGCTGACGATCTGCTGGAAGGTGTTTTCGCTGCCGAGCTCCGGCATATCATCGTTAGTCCAGCCGATCGGGGCGATAGCCAGTTTGACGTTATCTTTGTTCATAGTAGGGCTCCTGCCGCTGCGCCTTACCGGCGCAGCAATTCACGTTCAATGAGTTCACGGGTTTCCACTGCCTGGTATTTCATTTTTTCCGGGTAGCCAAACAGCGAGGTGGCGACAATCGGCTCCCCGCCGACCTTGAAGGTCTGCTCGGCGAATTTCATTTCGCGCAGGGTGCGGAACAGCGCGTCGAAATCCACATCCCCTTCCCCGACGCCTACGTGCTGGTGCACCACGGCATCCACGCCCGGCGGGTTAACGATATAGCGGCAATGTTTCGTATGATTACGGGTATCCGCAATCAGGACATGGGAGAGATCGCTCCCGGCGTAGCGCAGCATGCTCGCTACGTCACCGACGCCTTTGTCGTAGAAAAAGGTGTGCGGCACGCTGTAGACGTACTTCACGTTATCGCTGCGGAACGATTTCACAATATCGACGGTTTCATTGTTCTCTTCGCAGAAATCCCAGGGATGCGCCTGGATCTCGACGCGGATGCCTTCCCGCTCAAAAATCGGCAACAGCTCTTCCATTGAGCGATAGAACATTTCATCGCAGATCTCAGGCTGATTCGGATCGCCGGAGAACTCGGTGTTAATCACCTGAACGCCCATCTCCACCGCAATTTCCACCAGCCGTTTCCAGTTTTTCACCGCCGCCTGACGGCGCAGTTCGTCCGGGCCGGACCAGCGGTAGACGCAGATAAACGACGACAGCTCAAGGCCGGTATCGCGCAGCGCCTGCTTGTACTCCGCCATGATCTCCCGGCTGGCGCGCGGGTGCTTGTAGAACGGGTTAATCTGCGGGTGCGGCGACTGTTCAATGTACTTGTAGCCCCACTCCGCTACCTGATGGACCATGCGGGTGATCCCGAGGTCCTTAATCACATCCACATCAAAGGCAATTTTCATCGTCGTTACCTGTGCAAAGAAGATCCGTCAGCAAAACGTGCTTAACGTTTGTAGAATGCCGGGCACTCAGGCAGCGTCACCTCAACCGGCTCGCTGGTTCCCTGCGCTTTAATGCAGGCATCCGCCGCCACCGACGCCGCGTAGCCGTCCCAGGCCGACGGGCCGTGCAGCTGGCCGGCTTTAACGTCGTTGATAAAGGCCTGCAGCTCGACGTCGTAGGCTTTGATAAAGCGGTCTTTCCAGTCGGTCAGAATGGCGGTCGACAGGCTGGCGGACTTGCGCATCTGGACGGCAGACGGCTCCGGCAGACGGGCAATCCCGGTTTCGCCGACCACTTCGCACTGGATGTCATACCCGTACTGGCAGTTCACGAACACTTCGACGTCGATCAGGGTGCCTTTTTTGGTTTCAAAGGAGACGATCTGCGGATCTTTCAGGCGCGCATGGGTGTGCGAGGTGGAGCGCGGGAAGCGCACCTGTACGGAACGGTAGTCATCGTTCAGCAGCCAGCGCAGTACGTCCAGCTCATGGATCAGGGTGTTGGTGATCGCCATATCGGTGGTGTAGTTCTCGCCGACCGACTGGTTGCGGTGGGCGCAGCGCAGCATCAGCGGCGCGCCGATATCGCCATCGTCGATCACTTTTTTCAGCGCCAGATAGCCTTCGTCGTAGGGGCGCATAAAGCCAACCTGCACCAGGCGACGGCCGGCCTTCATTTCAGCATCGACGATGCGGCGGCAGCCTTCCGCAGACATCGCCAGCGGTTTTTCGCAGAACACCGGCTTACCAGCGGCGATGGCGGCCAGGGTGTACTCTTCGTGGGTCGGGTCCCAGGAGGTGACCAGGATGGCATCGACATCGCTGGCGTTAATCACGTCGTGGCCGTCGGCGTAGACTTCCGCCTGCACGCCCGGCAGCGCGACCGCCGCACGGGCGTTGTCGGCATTGATATCAGACACCGCCACAACGGTGGCGCCCTGCAGAACCTGGGTGCAGCGACGGATGTGTTCTTTACCGATAGCGCCAGCGCCGATGACACCTAATTTGAGCGACATAATGGTTTTCTCCGTAAGTCTGTAGGATTCAGGGTAGAGGTTCGTTTTAGTAATCACGCGCCTGGGCGCGCTTTTCATTAATCATTTGCGCCACCTTGCGGATCCGCTCAGAGAGCGCCGTCTGGGCGACCCCGACGTTCCACCAGCTGCCGTATTTGTGCACCATGGTCTTCGGCAGCACTTTAATATCAATCAGGGTGCTGACCGTTTCGCGACGGGCGGCGTCCAGCGCGTGGCGCAGTTCGTCCAGGGTGGTAACGCGCCAGGTTTTGCAGCCGTAGCCGGCGGCGATGGTGGCGAAGTCCACCGGCACCAGGCCGCCCTGCAGCTGGCCGGTTTCCGGCTGACGGTAGCGGAACTCGGTGCCGAAGCTGTCCATCCCGTGCTCCATCTGCAGGTTGTTGATGCAGCCGTTGGCCATGTTGTCGAACAGCACGACGTTGATCTTCGCCCGCTCCTGCAGGGAGGTGACCAGCTCAGAGTGCAGCATCATGAATGAGCCATCGCCGACCAGGGAGTAGACTTCGCTCTGCGGCTGCGCCAGCTTCACGCCCAGCGCGGCGTTGACTTCGTATCCCATGCAGGAGTAGCCGTACTCCACGTGGTAGGTGTTTTCCGCACGGTTGCGCCAGACGCGCTGCAGATCGCCGGGCAGGCTGCCCGCCGCCGCGACGATCACCGCCTCGGCCGGCAGCGTTTCATTCAGTACCCCAAGGACGCTGCTCTGGGTCAGGGTGGAGTCGGTGATCTGGCGGAACTCGCGATACACCGATTCGCGATCGAGATGATCGTCGATCTCCGGCACAAAGGATTTTTCCTGCCACACCGCCTGGTAGACGCGCTGGGTCTCTTTTAACTGACGGCTCTGCACGCTCTCGATCTGCGCGCCCCAGCCGGCCTGCCAGCCGGTATCCGCCAGCGCCGCGTCGAGGGCGCTCATCGCTTCCCGGGCGTCCGCCAGCATGGCAATGCCGTCCAGCTTCCAGGCGTCGAAGTTGCTGACGTTAATATTCAGGAAACGCACCTCCGGGTGCTGGAAAATCCATTTCGAGGCGGTGGTAAAATCGCTGAAACGGGTGCCGACGCCGATCACCAGGTCGGCCTCTTTCGCCAGCAGATTCGCCGCCAGGCAGCCCGTCTCGCCGACGCCGCCGACGTTCAGGGGATGAGAAGAGACCACCGTCCCCTTCCCGGCCTGGGTTTCAGCAAAGGGCACCCCGTAGCGCTCGGCGAAACGGGACAGCGCTTCGCCCGCGCCGGAGTATTTCACCCCGCCGCCGCAGACGATCAGCGGTTTACGGCTGGCTTTGATGGCCGCGACGGCGTCCGCCAGCTGCGCGGCGCTGGCCGGGCGGCGGTCGAGACGGTGCACGCGGCGCGCAAAGAAGGATTCCGGGTAGTCCCAGGCTTCGCCCTGCACATCCTGCGGCAGGCACAGCGTCACCGCGCCGGTTTCCGCCGGGTCGGTCAGGACGCGCATGGCGTTGATGCAGGCGCTCATCAGCTGTTCCGGGCGGGTAATGCGGTCCCAGTATTTGCTGACTGCGCGGAAGGCGTCATTGGTGCTGATGCTGAGATCGTAGCTCTGTTCAATCTGCTGGAGCACCGGATCCGGCTGGCGGGTGGCGAAGACATCGCCCGGCAGCAGCAGCAGCGGAATGCGGTTGGCGCTGGCGGTGCCGGCGGCGGTGATCATGTTGGCCGCTCCTGGGCCGATGGAGGAGGTGCAGGCGATAATCTGCCGGCGCAGGGCCTGGCGGGCAAAACCGGTGGCCGCGTGGGCCATCCCCTGCTCGTTGCGCCCCTGATAGACGCGCATATCACCGCTGTCCTGCTCCAGCGCCTGCCCCAGCCCCAGGACGTTGCCATGGCCGAATATCGCGAAAATGCCTTTCACGAACTTCAGCTCTACGCCATCCACTTCCAGGTACTGGTTATCGAGGAACTTCACCAGCGCCTGCGCCGTTGTCAGTCTCAGTTTGCCCATGATGCACAATCCTTATTGTTCAGTATTTGTGTGTGGCGTCGCGCCGATGCCGCCGGGGCCGTCGTTCACGTCACTGGAATACCTGTGGATTATAGGCAAACATTTTTTTCATTAAATACAAATACAGAAGAAATATTTCATTTTGCGAGAGGGATCAAACTCTCTACCCATTTCATACGTTTCACTTACATTCCAGACACGTTTTCGGACCCTTTTTTGCCGCGCCACACGGCTATATCCCCTTAAAAATCATAGGTAAAGAAACCGCTTCCGGCGTTTCATTTTCCCCTGGGGCGACAGAGGGGACGATCCACGCTCACGCGAGGCTCAGTGCGGCAGAGTGGTAGATCCCTCACACTTTTGGTTTTTTAATTTCGAACGAGTTTGCAAATGAAATATTTATTTCTCAAACTAAGGGTAACCAATAACCCTCAGGCTGTTCACGGAGTCGACGTCGGGATCCCGACCCTTCCAGGCAGCAGACACCAAAAAGGAAATCCTAGCTATGAATGCAGCAGTAAAGCGGCTCGACGTCATCTGTATAGGTCGGGTGGCCGTCGACCTCTATGCCCAGCAGATCGGTTCGCGGCTAGAAGACGTTGCCAGTTTCGCGAAATATCTGGGCGGCTCCTCCGGCAACGTGGCCTTTGGCACCGCGATTCAGGGGCTGAAATCGGCCATGCTGGCGCGCGTTGGCGATGAACACAACGGCCGTTTCCTGCGCGAAACGCTCAACCGCGCCGGGGTGGATACCGAGTATCTGATTACCGACAAATCCCGCCTGACCGCGCTGGTGATGCTGGGGATTAAGGATCAGGAGACCTTCCCCCTGATTTTCTACCGCGATAACTGCGCCGATATGGCCTTAACGCCTGACGACATCAGCGAGGAGTATATTGCCTCCTCCCGGGCGCTGGCGGTGACCGGCACCCATCTGTCGCACGCCAACACCCGCGCCGCGGTGCTGAAGGCGCTGGAATACGCTCGCCGTCACGGCCTGCGTACCGCGCTGGATATCGATTACCGTCCGGTGCTGTGGGGGCTCACCTCGCTCGGGGATGGCGAAACGCGCTTCATTGAGTCCGGGCCGGTCACCAGCCAGCTGCAGGAAGTGCTGCATCTGTTCGATTTGGTGGTGGGAACCGAAGAAGAGTTTCATATTGCCGGGGGCAGCACCGATACCCTGACCGCGCTGAAAAATGTGCGTAATGCCACCAAAGCCAACCTCGTGTGCAAGCGCGGGCCGATGGGCTGCGTGGTGCTGGAAGGCGATATCCCGGACAGCTGGGACCAGGTGCCGCTGCAACAGGGCGTGCGCGTGGAAGTCCTCAACGTGCTGGGCGCCGGGGATGCCTTTATGTCGGGCCTGCTGCGCGGCTGGCTCAACGACGAAGGCTGGGAGCAGGCTTGCCGTTACGCCAACGCCTGCGGGGCGCTGGTGGTCTCCCGCCACGGCTGCGCGCCGGCGATGCCCACCAAAGTCGAACTCGATGACTACCTGCTGCGCGCCGAATCGGTGCCGCGCCCGGACGTCGACGAGCGCCTCAACCACCTGCACCGGGTCACCAGCCGCCGTCAGCAGTGGCCGGAGCTGTGCATTTTCGCCTTCGACCATCGCAAACAGCTGGCCGACCTGGCGCGGGAGACCGGGCGCGATGAAGCCTGCATTCCGCAGCTCAAGCTGTTGTTGTTAGCCGCGGCCGAAGCGGCGGCGCAGGAAGCGGGTCTCGATCAGCGCAGCGGTATTCTGGCCGACGGCACCTACGGCCAGCATGCGCTGAACGCCATTACCGGCAAGGGCTGGTGGATCGGGCGCCCCATCGAACTGCCCAGCTCGCGACCACTGCGTCTGGAGCATGGCAACATCGGCTCGCAGCTGATCGACTGGCCGCTGGAGCATGTCGTCAAATGCCTGGTCTTCTATCATCCTGCCGACCCGGCGGCGCTGCGTGAAGAGCAGGACGCCCTGCTGCTCGAGGTGTGGCAGGCCTGTAACAAGTCAGGCCATGAACTGCTGCTGGAGGTGATCCTGCCGGAAAATGGCCCGGACAAAGACGAGCGCCATTACCACACCATGCTGGAACACTTCTATCAACTGGGGATCAAGCCGGACTGGTGGAAGCTGCCGCCGCTCTCCAGCGCCTGCTGGCAGCAGATCACCGCCCTTATCGAGCGCGAAGATCCGTGGAGCCGCGGGATCCTGATCCTCGGTCTCGATGCGCCTTCCGATAAACTGCGCGCCGGTTTCGCCGAGGCGGCCGCACACCCGATGATCAAAGGTTTCGCCGTCGGGCGCACCATCTTTGGCCAGCCGTCGCGGCGCTGGATGCAGGGTGAGCTCAGCGATGAGGCCCTGATAGAGGAAGTGAAACGCAACTATCTGACGCTTATTGGCTACTGGCGCGAAGCCCGCCGCTGATCCCCCGACGCCCGTCTCCGTCACCTTGCGGAGCGGGCGTTTTTCTGTTTCTTCGTGAAATGAATCGCGTATTTCGTCGCAATAAATGAAAAATTCGCTTCATTTGGTACACTGGAAGCCATATTCCTTCCATTTTCTCAGAGCGCACTCTATGGCCAATAACCCAACACAGCTGACCATCCTGCAGGATGAAATCAGGCGTCGCTACGATACGTTAAGCAAACGCCTGAAACAGGTCGCCCGCTATATCCTTGATAACAGCAATAGCGTGGCTTTCGATACCGTGGCCTCCATTGCGCAACAGGCGGATGTTCCCCCTTCCACATTGATTCGTTTTGCCAACGCCTTCGGCTTCAGCGGCTTTAACGAAATGAAACAGATGTTCAAGCAACATTTGATGGAAGAGACCGCCAACTATACCGAGCGCGCCCGTCTGTTCCGCCAGACCACCAGCGATGAGTCCAGCCCGCCGGAAACGCCGACGGAAATCCTCAATATGTTCACGATGGTGAACAACCAGGCCCTGCAGCAGCTGGCGATGCAGACCTCCAGCGATGAGCTGGAGCGCGCGGTGGCCCTGCTGGGCGAGGCGGAAAATATCTACGTCATTGGCCTGCGCCGGTCGTTCAGCGTCGCCTCCTATCTGACCTATGCGCTGCGCCACCTCGATCGCAAAGCCTTTCTGATCGACGGCCTCGGCGGCATGTTCACCGAGCAGCTGAGTCTGGTCGGCCCGAAAGACGTGGTGGTGGCGGTGAGCTTCTCGCCGTACGCGCGGGAAGTGGTCGAGCTGGTGGAGCTGGGCGCGCAGCGCAAAGCGCGACAGATCGCCATTACCGACAGCCAGGTCAGCCCGCTGGCGGCCTTCAGCGATGTCTGCTTTGTGGTGCGTGAAGCGCAGGTAGATGGTTTCCGCTCGCAGGTTGCTTCCCTGTGTCTGGCCCAGACGCTGGCGGTTTCGCTGGCGCTGAACAGCAGCCAGGAGTCCGAGGCCAAGCAGAAGGCGTGAGATAAGCGGCCTGGCGTTTGTGACCCGCGGAGTTGTAGAAGCCTGCGGGAGGATGCCGGTAGGCCGGGCAAGGCGTGAGCCGCCGCCCGGCATAAAAACGGCTGCGTGCCCGCAGTCATCGCCCGGCGGCGCTGCGTTTGTCGCATGTGATTTCAGCACACATTGCGCTCCCGGTTAATCGTCTGCGTTATGTCACCCATGGCGCAGGGAGCGTACAGGGGGCGGCCAGTCGCCGCCGCCCCCTGTACCCCCGGGCTCCGGCCAGCAACATCGCCG
>NZ_JBMAXV010000061.1:0-20305 GCF_048589245.1 Klebsiella sp. 10982 | reverse complement strand
CTCGGTATATCAGGTCGACGGTATATCAGGTCGGCCGGATAAGGCGAAACCGTCATCCGGCAATCTGCTCAGGCTGATCAACCTAACAGGACGCGCTCGATATTCTGGCAGCCCAGCGCCTTCAGGGTGGCGACGGTGGCATCCCACTGGATCAGCGCCGCGTCGGCTTTCTCCGCGAGGATTGCCCGCTGGATAGCGGGATAATCATAGCCGTTGAGGCTCAGGAGATTCAGCGCCCCCTGCAGCGGCGGCAGCGTCGGATTGAACGCCGCGTTTTCCGCATAGCTGCCGCTGAAAATGGTGCCGTCTTTCAGCTCCAGCGCCACGCCGGAGGGCGAGTGGCTGTAGGGCGCATGGCAGCGGTTGGCGGCCTGAATGGCTGCCTGGGTCAGGGCATCGCCGCTCACCGGGAAGCCATGGTCCTGTGCATCCATCAGCAGGGTTTTGATCTCCAGATCTTTCGGACCAAAGGCGTCCGGCAGATAGTGCTCCAGGGCATGCGCTTCGCGGCCCGGCAGATGAATGCGCAGCGCCAGTCCGCTGTTCAGTTCGTTCATAAACTGACGGCAATGGCCGCACGGCGTGTAGTTCACCGTAATAGCGCGCAGGGAGGTCTCGCCGCGCAGCCAGGCGTGGCTGATGGCGCTCTGCTCGGCGTGAACGGTCTGCTGCATGGTGGCGCCAGTAAACTCCATGTTGCCGCCGAAGTACCAGCGACCGCTGACGCCGCGGGCGATAGCCCCGACGTTAAAATGAGAAAGGTCGGCGCGCGCGCAGGCCGCGGCAAGCGGCAGTAGCGCAAAGGCCAGCGCGTCTTCGTCCAGACCTGTCGCATGTTGCAGCGTCGCCACCTGTTCGGCTTCAAGCAGCGCCGGGAAGTGCGGGTCGGCGAGCATCGGGGCGATGGCCGCCTGCAGGTCTGCTGCCAGAGTCGTCAAAGCAGCTTGAAAACGTGAGTGCATAGCGTTGCCTCATAACAATGTAATGGGAAGCCAGTGTACGGGCGTCCAGGGAGTTCTGGTGTGATTTACATCTCATTGTTCGTGCAACTTTAATTTGTTGCACTAATAAATGTGATTTATATCACATTTTTAACCCACTACTGCGAGAATGAGCGGAAATAAAAACGGCGCCAGCAGGGAGGTGATGATCCCGCACAGCACCAGCGCCAGAGAGCTGAAAGCCCCTTCCTGATAGTCCAGTTCCGCACAGCGGGCGGTGCCGAGGGCGTGCGAGGCGGTGCCCATCGACAGGCCGCGCGACGCTTTGGTGCGAATGCGCATCAGGTTAAGCAGCGTGTGACCAAACACCGCCCCGAGGATGCCGACAAAAATTACGCACACGGCGCTGATGGCCGGAATGCCGCCGATACTGCCGCTGACCGCCATGGCAATCGGCGTTGTGACTGACTTAGGCAGAATAGAGGCGGCAATTTGCGGTGTGGCGCCCATCAGCAAGGCGACGGTGGTACCGGTTATCATCGCCACGCAGCTGCCGATAAAGCAGATCGTGATGATTGATTTCCAGCGCGCGCGGATCTGGTGCAGCTGTTCATACAGCGGAAAGGCCAGCGCGACCACCGCCGGCTGCAGCAGATCGTTGAGAACTTTGCTGCCGGCAAAATAACGCTCATAGGAGATCCCGGTCAGCAGCAGAAACGGAATTATCACCACCATCGCCACCAGCAGCGGGTTGAGCAGCGGGAACTTAAAGCGGGCCGCCAGTTTGCGGGCGAGGAAAAAGACGATCAGGGTTAGCGGCAGCGACCACCAGATTTCATGCATCATTTTTCTTTTCCTTTTGCCCAATCACTTTACGTTCGCCATGCACCAGGTGAGAGCTCCAGCTCACCACCACAAACACCACCAGGGTGCTGATGGCGCAGGAGATAACGACCGGCCCCAGCTGAGCGCGCAGCAGATCCCAGTACTGCATCACGCCGACGCCGATGGGGACGAACAGCAGCGCCATATAGCGGATGAGGATATTGCAGCCAGGATTGACCCACTGCGGCGGCATAATTTGCAGCGCCAGCAGCACGAAGAGGATCAGCATGCCAATGATGCTGCCGGGGATAGTGATGGGCAGCAGCCCGGCGATAAATATTCCGGCGTATAAGCAGGCGTAAATCAGGACGAAGGCCCGCAGGTACTGCCAGATAATAGTCAGCGAT
Source organism: Klebsiella sp. 10982 (assembly GCF_048589245.1). Lineage (NCBI taxonomy): Bacteria > Pseudomonadati > Pseudomonadota > Gammaproteobacteria > Enterobacterales > Enterobacteriaceae > Klebsiella > Klebsiella sp. 10982. The sequence continues at coordinate 18,132 of NZ_JBMAXV010000061.1, read as the reverse complement.
TTACTCATGGTATTAACCCTTGATGAACTGCATTCATCATACAATTAATCCCTAAAATGTGCTACCGATCACATCATGAATTCTGCGCATCCCGGACATAGACAACAGGAACCGACCGGTTATTCGGCGAGCACGCTAGGCGGCGAGATAGTGCAGAAAGCGGGCGAGGGCCTGGGAGGGCACTTCGCTTTTGCGCCAGAACACCCCAACGCTACCTTTTTGCTCTATACGCGGCAAATTAAGAATCGCCAGCTGGCGATGTTCGGCGTAATGCTGCGCCAGCCGCAAGGAAAGAATAGAGATCATATCGCTGCTTTGCAGCAAATTGCTGGTGACGTTCATCGAGGCCGACTCAATGGTGTTCTCCGGGAGCATCACGCCGTTATCCACCAGCGCGTTATCAATACTCTGGCGAATGGGGGTGCCGGTGGGCCAGACAATCCAGCGCCAGGCGGCGAGATCCGCCCAGCTCAGGTGCGCCCGGCTGGCTAACGGATGGTCGGGACGGGCGACAAAACAGACCGGTTCGGTATACAGCACCCGATAGTTGAGCGGCAGTTCGAGCGCGCGTCCACCGACCCGGCCCACGACCACATCCACCACCCCGGAGAGCAGATCGTGCAGCAGTGGGGTCATCACTTTCTCTTCAATATTCAGATGCAGGGTCGGCATCTCGTTGAGCAGGGCGAGGATCGCCTGCGCCACGCAGTCTGTCGCCACCGGTGAGCAGCCGATCATCAGGCTGCCGACCAGACCGCCTTGCTTAAAGCGCTCAATCTCATACTGCGATCGCGACATGTCGTTGATCAGCCGCTGGGCGTGCTGGATCAGCAGTTTCCCCCCTTCCGAAGGGCGCAGTCCCTTACTGTGGCGCTCAAAGAGCGGCATGCCTACCTCATCTTCAAACTGCGTCAGCCATTTGGAGAGCGCGGGCTGGGTAATATTCATCATTTTCGCCACCTGGGTCAGGTTGCCTTGCTCACCCAGCGCCACCAGCATTTTCAGATGCTGCAGCTTCAGTTTTTGCGTCCAGTTCGCCATCAGTCGATAACCTCCAGGTTATGTCTGCGCCCGAAAAGCCATTGTACATTTCATCGCCATGATTACAAAATCGCAACATAAAAGAAATAAATACAACATCTACCCTGACCTGCACTGAGGCATCATTATGGCTCAACGACGTGAACTACAGACCTTACTCAACGCAGCGCCGGTTGGCGCCCTGCAGTGGCGTGTGATTATCTGCTGTTTTCTGGTGGTGATGCTTGATGGTTTCGACACCGCCGCCATTGGTTTTATCGCCCCCGATATCCGCGTTCACTGGCAACTGAGCGCCAGCGAACTCGCGCCGCTGTTTGGCGCCGGACTATTGGGATTGACCGCCGGGGCGCTGCTCTGCGGCCCGCTTTCCGACCGCTTTGGCCGAAAACGGGTGATTGAGTTCTGCGTCGCGTTGTTTGGCTTATTTAGCCTGCTCTCCGCGTTCTCGACGAATCTTGAAATGCTGGTGATCCTGCGTTTTCTCACCGGTCTGGGATTGGGCGGGGCGATGCCCAACACCATTACCATGACCTCGGAATATCTGCCCGCCCGCCGCCGCGGGGCGTTAGTGACCCTGATGTTCTGCGGTTTCACGCTTGGCTCGGCGCTGGGCGGCGTGGTCAGCGCGCAGCTGGTGGCGCATATCGGCTGGCACGGCATTCTGGCGCTGGGCGGGATCCTGCCGCTGCTGCTGGCTGTCGCGCTGCTGTGGGTGCTGCCGGAATCGCCTCGCTGGCAGGTGCGCCGCGGACTGCCGCAGGCGACCATCGCCAGAACGGTCAGCGCTATCACCGGCGAGCGCTACCCCGATACCCATTTCTGGCTGGATGAACCGGCGGCCGGGCCGAAAGGCAGCATTGGCCAGCTGTTTGTCGGCCGCCAGCTGGCGATCACCCTGATGCTCTGGGTGGTGTTCTTTATGAGCCTGCTGATTATCTATTTGCTCTCCAGCTGGATGCCGACGCTGCTTAACCATCGCGGGATAGATCTCCAGCATGCCTCGTGGGTCACCGCCGCGTTTCAGATCGGCGGCACGATGGGTGCTTTACTGCTCGGCGTCCTGATGGACCGCTTTAATCCCTTCCGTGTGCTGGCGCTGAGCTACTGTCTGGGCGCGCTGAGCATCGTGATGATTGGTTTAAGCGAAAACGGACTCTGGCTGATGGCGCTGGCGATCTTCGGTACCGGCATCGGCGTCAGCGGTTCACAGGTGGGGCTTAATGCGCTAACCGCCACGCTCTATCCCACCCAAAGTCGCGCCACCGGCGTCAGCTGGTCTAATGCCGTCGGCCGCTGCGGCGCCATCGTCGGCTCGCTCTCCGGCGGCATGATGATGGCGATGAATCTCTCTTTCAGTACGTTGTTTTACGTTATTGCGGTTCCGGCTGCGGTCAGCGCGGGGATGCTTATCCTGCTGACGCTGGCGGTCCGCCACTCTGGATCGGTACCCGACGCGCTGCCCTCCACCGGCATCGTGAATAAGTAAGGAGAAGAATAATGACATCATTCACCACCGAGGCGAGCCGCGATCGCCAGCAGTTCTATCACCAGATTTCCGGGCAGAATCTGACCCCGCTGTGGGAATCGCTGCACCATCTGGTGCCGCAAACGCCGAATGCCAACTGCGCCCCGGCGTACTGGAACTACCAGGAAATTCGCCCGTTGCTACTGGAGAGCGGGCAGCTCATCGGCGCCAAAGAAGCGGTGCGCCGGGTACTGGTGCTGGAGAACCCGCAGCTGCGCGGCCAGTCGTCTATTACCTCATCACTGTATGCCGGCCTGCAGCTGATCATGCCCGGTGAGGTGGCGCCGAGCCACCGTCATAACCAGTCGGCGCTGCGCTTTGTCGTGGAAGGCCATGGCGCGTTTACTGCCGTCGACGGCGAGCGCACGGCCATGAGCCCTGGCGATTTTATTCTCACGCCGCAGTGGCGCTGGCATGACCACGGCAATCCGGGGGAGGAACCGGTTATCTGGCTGGATGGTCTCGATTTACCGCTGGTCAACTATCTCGGCTGCGGTTTTGCGGAGGATTATCCGCAGGAGCAGCAGCCGGTCACCCGTCAGGAGGGCGATTACCTGCCGCGCTACGCGGCCAACATGCTGCCGCTGCGCCATCAGGTGGGAAATTCCTCGCCGATTTTTAACTACCGCTACGACCGCAGCCGCGAGGCGCTGCACGACCTGACCCGCTTCGGCGAGGCCGACGAGTGGGACGGCTACAAGATGCGCTACGTCAACCCGGTCACCGGCGGCTATCCGATGCCCTCGATGGGCGCTTTCCTGCAACTGTTGCCGAAAGGGTTCCACTCGCGGGTGGCGAAAACCACCGACAGCACCATCTACCACGTGGTGGAAGGCTGCGGTCAGGTGACGATTGGCGAACAAACCTTCATCTTCCAGGCGAAAGATATCTTCGTGGTGCCGACCTGGCACGGCGTGTCGTTCAACGCCAGCGAAGAGTGCGTGTTATTCAGCTTCTCGGACCGTCCGGTACAGGAGGCTTTAGGCCTGTTCCGCGAAGCGCGTTATTAATAATAAGGAAAACCATCATGACTCAATACGTTTTTGCACCCCAGGCGCCGATTAGCATCCCCGTTGTTGGCAGCGATGAGCAGTTCCCGGTACGCCGCGTGTACTGCGTTGGCCGTAACTATGCCGCTCACGCCCGGGAAATGGGCTTCGATCCCGATCGCGAGCCGCCGTTCTTCTTTTGCAAACCGGCCGATGCGGTCGTACCGGTGGCGGCAGGCGAAACGCTGGATTTACCGTATCCGGCGCAGACCGACAACTATCATTACGAAATTGAGCTGGTGGTGGCGATTGGTAAGCAGGGGCGCGATATTCCACTGGAGCAGGCGCAGGAGTATATCTGGGGCTACGCCACGGGTCTCGATATGACCCGTCGCGACCGCCAGATGGAGATGCGCCAGATGGGGCGCCCGTGGGAAATTGGCAAAGCCTTCGATCTTTCCGCTCCCATCGCGCCACTGCATAAAGCCGCCGATGTCCACAATGTCACTCAGGCCGGGATCTGGCTGCAGGTGAATGGCGAGGATCATCAGCGCAGCGATATTCGCCATCTGATCTGGTCGGTGAATGAAACCATCAGCTATCTCTCGGGCTTTTTCGAACTGCAGCCAGGGGATCTCATTTTCACTGGCACCCCGGAAGGCGTTGGCGCGGTAGTGAAGGGCGATGTGATCACCGGCAACGTTGACGGACTGACGCCTGTTGCCGTTCGCGTGGTGTGAGGTGAGCGATGAAGCTGTACAGTTTTTTTAACAGCTCGGCCTCCTACCGGGTGCGCATTGCGCTGGCGCTGAAGGGAATTGATTATCAGGCCGTTGGGGTCAATATCCGCATCGGGGCGCAGAATGCGCTGGAGTACCGGCGGCTCAATCCGGTGGGGCTGGTGCCGACGCTTATCACCGATGAGGGTGAATCGCTGGGCCAGTCGCTGGCGATAATCGACTGGCTCGACCGCCACTATCCGCAAATGCCGCTACTGCCGCAGGAGGATCCGGCGCGGATGCGGGTGCTGGAGATGGTCTACGCCATCGCCTGCGATATTCATCCGATTAATAACATGCGGGTTTTGCGCTACCTGAGCGACGAGCTGAAGGTCAGCGAAGAGGAGAAACAGCGCTGGTACGCCCACTGGATCCAGCAGGGGTTGAGTGCGCTGGAGCAGTTGCTGCGCCAGGCGAAATCTGGCGATTACTGCGTCGGTAATACGCCGACGCTCGCCGACTGCTGCCTGGTGCCGCAGTGGGCTAACGCGCAGCGGATGGGGTGCGATCTGAGCCATTATCCGCGCTGCCAGGCGGTTTACGACGCCTGTACCCGGCTACCGGCGTTTATCGCCGCCGCGCCGGAAAATCAACAAGACAAAATTCCGGCCTAGGGAGGAGGGAAGATGGCGAAAGTGACGCGAGCAATTATCGTCGGCGGCGGCATTGGCGGCGCGGCGACGGCGCTCTCCCTGGCGCGCCAGGGGATCAACGTGATGCTGCTGGAAAAGGCGCATGAAATCGGTGAAATCGGCGCGGGTATCCAGCTGGGGCCGAATGCGTTTTCGGCGCTGGATAGCCTGGGCGTCGGCGAAGTGGCGCGCCAGCGGGCGGTATTTACCGACCATATCACGATGATGGATGCGGTGAATGGGGAAGAGGTGGTGCGTATCGAGACCGGCCAGGCCTTCCGCGACCATTTCGGCGGCCCGTATGCGGTGATCCATCGGGTGGACATTCACGCCACCGTGTGGGAAGCCGCGCTGACCCATCCCGGTGTGGACTACCGGACGTCGACTCAGGTGGTGGATATCCGCCAGACCGCCGATGACGTGACGGTCTTTGATGACAAAGGTAATAGCTGGACCGCCGATATCCTGCTGGGCTGCGACGGCGTGAAGTCAGTGGTGCGCCAGAGTCTGCTCGGCGATGCGCCGCGGGTCACCGGCCACGTGGTGTACCGCGCGGTGGTGGAAGCGGCTGACATGCCTGAAGACCTGCGGATTAACGCGCCGGTGCTGTGGGCCGGGCCGCACTGTCATCTGGTGCACTATCCGCTGCGCGGCGGCAAACAGTACAACCTGGTGGTTACCTTCCATAGCCGTGAAAGCGAAGAGTGGGGCGTGCGCGACGGCAGCAAGGAAGAGGTGCTCTCTTACTTTAAAGGGATTCATCCGCGGCCGCGGCAGATGCTCGACAAGCCAACGTCCTGGCGGCGCTGGTCTACCGCCGACCGCGAGCCGGTTGCAAAGTGGGGCAACGATCGCATTACCCTGGTTGGGGATGCTGCCCATCCGGTGGCGCAATATATGGCGCAGGGTGCCTGCATGGCGCTTGAGGATGCGGTCACGATCGGTAAAGCGCTGCAGCAGTGCGACGGCGACGCTGCCCGCGCCTTCGCGCTGTATGAGTCGGTACGTATTCCGCGTACCGCGCGGATTGTCTGGTCGACCCGTGAAATGGGGCGGATTTATCACGCCGCGGGCGTCGAGCGGCAGGTGCGTAATCTGCTGTGGAAGGGCAAGAGCCAGCAGGAGTTCTATCGTGGCATGGAATGGCTGTACGGCTGGAAAGAAGACAACTGCCTCGAACCGCGCTGAGGCTCTGCATTGAGATCTTTCAACCGACGCACAGAGGCGCTACCATAGCGCCTCTTTTTTTTCCGGGTAACGATATGCGTGTATTACTGGCGCCGATGGAAGGCGTGCTCGATTCGCTGGTGCGCGAGCTGCTGACCGAGGTTAACGATTACGATCTGTGCATCACCGAATTTCTGCGCGTGGTGGACCAGCTGCTGCCGGTAAAATCGTTCTACAGGCTGTGCCCGGAGCTGCACCACCACAGCCGCACCCCATCCGGCACCCGCGTGCGCGTCCAGCTGCTGGGACAATATCCCGAGTGGCTGGCGGAAAATGCCGCCCGCGCGGTGGCGCTGGGTTCGTGGGGCGTGGATTTAAACTGCGGCTGTCCGTCGAAGCTGGTGAACGGCAGCGGCGGCGGGGCGACGTTATTGAAAGATCCCGAGCTTATTTATCGCGGGGCGAAAGCCATGCGCGAAGCGGTGCCCGATCATCTGCCGGTGACGGTGAAAGTTCGTCTCGGCTGGGACAGCGGCGAACGGCGCTTTGAAATCGCCGACGCGGTACAGCAGGCGGGCGCCAGCGAGCTGGTGGTGCATGGCCGCACCAAAGAGGATGGCTACAAAGCTGAACGCATCAACTGGCAGGCGATCGGCGAGATCCGCCAGCGCCTGACCATCCCGGTGGTCGCCAACGGTGAAATCTGGGACTGGCAAAGCGCCCAGGAGTGCATGGCCGCCACCGGCTGCGATTCGGTGATGATTGGCCGCGGGGCGCTTAACGTGCCGAATCTTAGCCGGGTGATCAAATACAACGAACCGCGCATGCCGTGGCCGCAGGTGGTTCAGCTGTTGCAAAAATATACCCGCCTGGAAAAGCAGGGCGACACCGGTCTGTATCATGTGGCGAGAATTAAGCAGTGGTTAGGCTATTTACGCAAGGAATATACCGAGGCGCTGACCCTGTTTAATGAAATTCGCGCTCTGCAAACCTCAGCTGAAATAGCGGCGGCGATCGCCCGCTATTAAAATATTGTTATTTGCTTCACATATTATTACTTACCTGCCTATTGATGGTAGGCATGAGTTGAATAAAGTGATAATGTGCAGTCAATCAATTCAGGATTGCTACTGAACCCAGGCAAAACCTAAGCACTTTCGTCATTCGTGGCGCAAAGTGCTTAGGTTTTTTTTTGGCTAAAATTCAATGGTGAAAAAATGGTTATGTAAAACAATAGGTTGTAATTAACGTTTCCTCTGGCATCGTCGCGGTTTTATTACCGGCGGACGCCCTTTGTCATTCATTTTTTAAAAAAGAAAACAGGTAAATAAATAGCCTGGGGATCCCCTTTGTTTTTATTCAGTCACGGTGGATATCACAATGCATAACAAAAAAATAAATCAGCTTCTGATCGGCGCGGCGCTGGCGGTAATGGTGCCTGCCGTGAGCGCCGCGGAAACTCCGGCGTGGAACGGCAGCGTGCTGGGGTTCGAAGCCGGGCAGCAAGGGCTGTTGGGCGATATGCTGGGCATTCGTCCGATCCTCGAAGAGAACGGCTTTCATTATAATCTCGGCTATCTGAATGAGATGGCCTACAACGCCGGCGGCGGTTATGACCATGATAAACACCTGGCCTATATTGACCAGGTGGCGCTGACCTTTACCCAGGATCTGGAGCGCTGGACCGGCATACCGGACGCCCGACTCGAAGGCAATATCGTCAACCGCAACCACGATGATAACCTCACTACAAAACGGCTGCAGGATCCGCGGGTGAGTTTCAACGATCTGTCGCAGGAGAGCTGGGGCGGCGGGTCAGTCACCCGTCTTGGCTGGCTGACCTTTGCCCGCAGCTTTGACGACCGTCGCCTGACCTGGCGCATCGGCATGATGAACAAGGTGCAAACCTTCGACCAAATCATACCCTGCGATTTTCAACTGCTGACCCAGTGCGGCGGCAAATCGGCCAACTCGCTGACCTGGAATAACTGGAATATCCACACCTGGGGGACCACTCTCGAGTACAAGCTGACGCCGACGGTCACTCTGAAAGGCGGGGTGATGGAGCAGAATCCGCAGGCCGCCTCGCGCAGCCACGCCTGGAGCTGGTCGACGAAGGGCAGCAAAGGCATTTTACTGCCGATGGAGATCGAAACCCGTCCGCTGATTAATGGCCTGCCGGGGGCTTATAACCTCGGTGTGGTCTGGACTAACGCGCCGCAAAGCGATCTCTACAGCGGCAAATCCGGCGGCGCCGGGGCGACCGATCCGCAAGGCTATGCCGAGCACGACAGCACCTGGTTTATGTACGCCGGCCTCAACCAGCAGATTACCCGTCACGCCGACGATCCGCTGCGGGGAATGAGCGTCTCGCTGAGCGGCAGCCTCAGCGACCAGCGCAGTAACTATATACACTCCGCCGTCGCCGCCTCCATGCGCTACCGCGGGCTGTTTGACGCCCGTCCGGAGGACTGGATTGGCTTCGGCCTGACGTGGATCGACATGAGCAGCCACTATGCGCGGAATCAGCGCTATATGAACCAGCTCAGCGGCGCCACCGACTATAACGATCCGGCTTATCAGCCGGTGGCCGGCCACTCGCTGAACGGCGAGCTCTATTATCGCTTCCGTCCGGTCTCCTGGCTGGAGCTGCAGCCGGGCCTGCAGTACTGGCACCGTCCGGGCGGCGTTGCGCAGACCCAGGACGCGTGGGTGGTGGAGTGGAAAACCGTCGTGACCTTCTGATAGTCGCGATCTTAATCACGTTTTTTCACTTGTCAGGTTGAGCGCGCAGCAGAAGTTGTTACAGTGCGGATGTTGGATTGCAACTGCTGCGGCAGGCAAAACCTGATCACCTGGCGTTTCGTCGGGGGTCAGGTTTTTTTGTTTCTGGGGTCTATATGCAAATCGCCAAAGTACTCAATAACAATGTGGTGGTGGTTCTTGACGAGCACCGGCGCGAACAGGTGGTGATGGGGCGAGGGCTGGCCTTTCAGAAACGCCCGGGCGACGTGCTGGATGACAGTAAAATTGAAAAAGTTTTCGCCTTACAAAGCGATGAGCTGGTTGGTCGCTTAGGGGAGCTGCTTAGTCAGATACCGTTAGAAGTGATGACCACCTGTGACCGGATCATTGAGCTGGCCCGCGGGCGGCTGGGTAAGTTACAGGACAGTGTGTACATCACGCTAACCGACCACTGTCACTTTGCTATCGAGAGGCAGAAGAACGGCGTCGCGCTGCGTAATGTACTGCTGTGGGAGATCAAGCGGCTGTATCCGAAGGAGTTCGCGCTGGGTCAGGAGGCAAGGGCCATTATTGCCAAAAGGCTTGGCGTGGAGCTGGCGGAGGATGAAGCCGGATTTATCGCCCTGCATCTGGTGACGGCGCAGCTCAACAGCGAAATGCCGGAGGTCATGCACGTGACCCGGGTGATGCAGGAGATCCTGCAGCTGGTGAAGTATCAGCTGCAGCTGAATTACGATGAAGAGTCGCTAAGCTATCAGCGTTTCGTTACCCACCTGAAATTTTTCGCCCAGCGGATGCTGACGCGCACGGTGGTGGAAGATGACGACCTCTCGTTGCACAGCGCGGTGAAAGATAACTACGCCAAAGCGTGGAAATGTGCGGAAACGGTGGCGACGCATCTGCAAAAGCAGTATCAGCGCGCGCTGACCACCGAAGAAATTATGTTTCTTGCCATTCATATCGAACGGGTAAGAAAAGAGGGGCGTTAATTCTCCCCCAATAAAACTGGATTGTTACTGCATCATGCAGGCAAAACCTGAGCGCGACGCCCACCGGCGTGGTTCTCGGGTTTTTTTATTTTTTACTACTCAGTCGCCGGTTGTCTGCGGGCAGCGGCAGTAAGGAAAAGAGCATGGAATATAAAGCACTCGCGCAGGATATTCTCAACCGCGTCGGCGGCAAAGAGAACATTGTGAGTCTGGTTCACTGTGCGACACGTCTGCGTTTTAAACTAAAGGATAACGGTAAAGCCGATGCCGAAGGGCTGAAGGCCAACCCGGGCGTTATTATGGTGGTGGAGAGCGGCGGCCAGTTTCAGGTGGTGATTGGCAACCATGTCCATGATGTCTGGCAGGCGGTGCGTCAGGAGGCGGGATTGAGCGATGATAGCGAGCCGGTTGCCGGGGAAAAAGCGGCAAAAGGGTCGGTGTTAAGCCAGCTTATCGACATCATTTCCGGCATTTTTACACCGTTTATCGGCGTTATGGCGGCGACCGGTCTGCTGAAAGGGCTGCTGGCGCTGGCGGTGACCTGCGGCTGGCTCATGCCGGAGCAGGGAACCTATAAAATCTGGTTTGCCGCCAGCGACGCGCTGTTCTTTTTCTTCCCGCTGTTTCTTGGCTATACCGCCGGTAAAAAGTTTGGCGGCAACCCGTTTATCTCGATGGTGATTGGCGGGGCGTTAACCCACCCGCTGATGATTCAGGCCTTTGAGGCCAGCCAGGCGCCGGGGGCGGCGGTGGAGCACTTTCTTGGCATCCCGGTGACCTTTATCAACTACAGCTCATCGGTGATCCCGATTATTCTTGCCTCATGGGTCTGCTGCTGGCTGGAGCGCAAGAGCAACGCGCTGCTGCCGTCATCGATGAAAAATTTCTTCACCCCGGCGATTTGCCTGGCGGTAGTGGTGCCGCTCACCTTCCTGGTGATTGGCCCGGTCGCCACCTGGCTCAGCCATCTGCTGGCCAACGGCTACCAGTTTATCTACGCGTTTGCGCCATGGCTGGCGGGCGCGGTACTGGGCGCGATGTGGCAGGTGTGCGTGATTTTCGGCCTGCACTGGGGGCTGGTGCCGTTGATGATCAATAACATGACGGTGCTCGGTCACGACTCCATGCTGCCCATTATCCTCCCGGCGGTGATTGCCCAGGTGGGTGCGGTTCTGGGGATTTTGCTGGCCACCCGCGATGCGCGCCAGCGGGTGCTGGCGGGGTCGGCCTTCTCTGCCGGGCTGTTTGGCATCACCGAGCCGGCTATCTATGGCCTGACCCTGCCGCTGCGTCGTCCGTTTATCTTCGGCTGTATCGCCGGCGCCATCGGCGGGGCGATCACCGCCTTCAGTAATAGCCATGCTTACTCGTTCGGTGTGCCGAATATCTTTTTCCCGGCGCAGATGATCCCGCCTGGCGGGATTGACGCCAGCGTCTGGGGTGGGCTTATCGGCACCGGCGTGGCTTTCGTGCTCGCCTGCTTGCTGACCTTCTTCGCCGGTCTGCCGCGTGCCAGCGCTGCACAGGGCGCCGTAGCGGTAGCCCCGGCCTCGGCAAACGACATTCTGGCGCCGATGAGCGGTAGCGTTATCGCCCTCGATCAAGTGCCGGACAGCACCTTCGCCAGCGGCTTACTCGGTAAAGGGATTGCCATTATCCCGGCGGTGGGCAAAGTGATTGCGCCATTCTCGGGCGAAGTGGCCTCCCTGTTTCAGACTAAACATGCCATTGGCCTGCAGAGCGATAGCGGCATTGAGCTGCTGATCCACGTCGGCATCGACACCGTTAAGCTCGATGGCGCGCCGTTTACCGCGCATGTTAAAGAGGGCGACAAAGTTAAAGCGGGCGATCTGCTGATTGAGTTCGATCGTCAGGCGATTCTGGACGCCGGTTACGACCTGGCGACCCCGATTATTATCAGCAACAGCGACGACTACCGGGAAATTGATACGGTGGCGTCCAGCGCCGTCGAAGCCGGTCAGCCGCTGTTGTCAGTCAGCCATTAATCACAGGAGAGAGAGATGAAAACATTCCCGGCGGATTTTTTATGGGGCGGCGCGACTGCGGCGAATCAGGTGGAAGGGGCTTACCTGGAAGATGGCAAAGGCTTATCCACCTCCGATGTGCAGCCGCACGGCGTGTTCGGCGAAGTGGTCGAGCGCGTACCCGGCGACAACGGGATTAAGGATGTGGCGATCGATTTTTACCATCGCTATCCGGAAGATATTGCCCTGTTCGCTGAGATGGGCTTCAACTGCCTGCGGGTGTCCATCGCCTGGACCCGCATCTACCCCAACGGCGATGACGCCGAACCAAACGAAGCCGGCCTCGCGTTCTACGACACGCTGTTTGACGAGATGGCGAAGTACAACATCACCCCGCTGGTGACGCTGTCGCATTACGAAATGCCGTGGGCGCTGGTGAAAAACTACGGCGGCTGGGGGAGCCGGGAAGTGATTGGCTTCTTTGAGCGCTACGCCCGGACGGTGTTCAGCCGTTATAAAAATAAGGTCAAACTGTGGCTGACCTTTAACGAAATCAATATGTCGCTGCATGCCCCCATGACCGGGGTCGGTCTGCCGGCCGGCAGCAGCAAAGGCGAGGTGTATCAGGCGATTCACCACCAGCTGGTGGCCAGCGCCCTGGCGGTCAAAGCCTGTCACGAGCTGGTGCCTGAGGGCAAAATCGGCAATATGCTGCTCGGCGGGCTGATGTATCCCCTGAGCTGCAAACCGGAGGATGTGTTTGAAACGCTGCAGGAGAATCGCAGCTGGCAGTTCTTTGGCGACGTGCAGGCACGCGGCGCGTATCCCGGCTATATGCAGCGCTATTTCCGCGACAACGGCATTACGCTCACCATCACCGACGCCGATCGTGAAGCGCTGAAAACCACCGTCGACTTTATCTCTTTCAGCTACTACATGACCGGCTGCGTCACCGCCGACGAGGCGCTGAACCAGCAGGCGCGCGGCAATATTCTCAGCATGGTGCCGAACCCGCATCTGGCGAGCTCGGAGTGGGGCTGGCAGATAGATCCTCTCGGTCTGCGCACGCTGCTGAATGTGCTGTGGGATCGCTATCAGAAACCGCTGTTTATCGTGGAAAACGGTCTGGGCGCCAAGGATAAGGTGGAAGCCGACGGCAGCATTCACGATGACTACCGCATCAGTTACCTGAACGACCATCTGGTGCAGGCGCGGGAAGCCATTGACGATGGCGTTGAGCTGATGGGCTTCACCAGCTGGGGGCCGATTGACCTGGTGAGCGCCTCGAAGGCAGAGCTGTCGAAGCGCTACGGCTTTATCTATGTCGATCGCCATGATGACGGCACCGGCACCCTGGCGCGCAGTAAGAAGAAGAGTTTTGACTGGTATAAGGACGTGATTGCCAGCCGCGGCGCCAGCCTGAAAGCGTAAAGAATACCCGCCCGGCCAGCGCCGGGCGGGCGATTAGCCCGGTTTGCGCGCGCGCAGTAAAAAGATCATCGGGCGCTCTTTCTCCTCCTCCAGCGCGGGCTGGGCGGCAATCTGTTCGGCGGTGGGCCCCCATTCATCCAGCTGCTCCAGCACAAAACCCGCGGCGATAAGCGCGTTTATCCAGCTTGCGAGCTTGCGATGCTGCTTGATGACGCCCTCGGCAAACCAGTTGCTGACGCGCTCACCCTCCTGCTGATAGTGACTGACCGGCCAGCTTTTCTGTCCCTGCTCATCCACCTGCCAGCCCTGCTGCAAGGGGGCGGTATAGATGGGATGTTCAGCGGAAAAGACCAGTGTGCCGCCGGGAACCAGCGCCCGATGCAGGGTGGCAAAGAGCGGAGCAATGTCCGGTAAATAATGCAGCGCCAGCGAACTGTAAACCAGATCGCAGCAGTTGGCGGGCAGCGTCAGGGTTTGCAGATCGGCGCAGCGATAGTCAATCTCATCCCTGCGGGTCATCTCCCGCGCCTGCGCCAGCATGCGCTGGGAGATATCGAAACCGGTTATCTGGCGGGCTCCCTGCTGTTGTGCCCAGCGGCAAAACCAGCCGTAGCCACAGCCGAGATCTATCACTCGTAAACCGGTTACTGGCGGCAGTATCGCCTGCAGGGATGACCACTCGGGTGCGCCATCCAGCCCCTTCACCGAGCGATCGAGGGTCGCATAGCCGGCAAAAAACTGCGGGTCGTCATAAATATTCTGGCTCATATTCATCCCTTGAATTTGTAAGGTTGTTTATTTTTAGCAAACTAATAATTTAGTCACACGCTTTACTAAACGGGTAAAATTCAATTAATTTATGATAACTATCCTGATTAAGTTATCTGACCTCTCTAATGAAATTGATATTAAATAAAAGCGTGCTGGCGGCATTGCCTCTGGCCATCGCGCTGGCTGGCTGCGCGCCATCTCATGAGATTGCTAACCCGCCGCAGCAGCAAATTCCGGCTTCCCACGTGTCGATGGAGCTCCCTGCCGCCGTCAAAAATGGCTGGCCGCAAACCGAGTGGTGGAAAGACTACCACGACCCACAGCTCAATAATCTGATCCAGCGAGCGTTAGCCAACGCCCCGGATATGCAAATTGCCGAACAGCGGATCCGTCTGGCGGAAGCCCAGGCCAGAATGTCGCAAGCCAATCTTGGCCCGGAGATGGATTTCTCCGCCGATGTTGAACGCCAGCGCATGTCGGCCGAAGGCCTGATGGGGCCGTTCGCCACCGACACCGACGGCAACACCGGCCCGTGGTACACCAACGGTACCTTCGGCCTGACCGCCGGCTGGGATCTGGACCTGTGGGGCAAAAACCGCGCACTGGTTAAAGCGCGCATCGGCGAGCTGAAAGCCCAGGTGGCCGAGCAGGCCCAGACCCGCGAATTGCTTTCCGGCAGCGTGGCGCGTCTGTACTGGCAGTGGCAGACAGAAGCGGCGATCAAAGCGGTGCTGCAGCAGGTGAAGAGCGAGCAAAATAATATTGTGACGGTCGATAAGGCGCTGTTCCAGCGTGGGATCACTAACTCTGCCGAAGGGGCAGAGAACGATATTAACGTCAGCAAAACTGACCAGCAGCTGGCGGACGTAGCAGGCACGATGAAAGAGATCGAAGCGCGGCTGATGGCCCTGACCAACAGTCAGAGCCAGTCGCTCAATCTCAAACCCGCCGGCCTGCCGACGGTCAGCGCGCAGTTGCCTGATACTCTCGGCTATGAGCTGCTGGCGCGCCGCCCGGATCTGCAGGTCGCCCACTGGTACATTGAGGCGTCGCTGAGTGAAGTGGACGCAGCGAAAGCGGCGTTTTATCCGGACATCAATCTGATGGCGTTCCTGCAGCAGGATGCCCTGCACTTAAGCGACCTGTTCCGCCACTCGGCACAGCAGATGGGCGTCACCGCTGGTCTGACGCTGCCGATCTTTGACAGCGGCCGCCTCAATGCCAATCTGAATATCGCCAGCGCGCAGAACAGCCTGTCGATCGCTCAGTACAACAAAGCGGTGGTGGATGCCGTCAACCAGGTGGCGAAAACCGCCAGCCAGGTCGAAACATTAATGGCGAAAAGCCAGCAGCAGCAGCAGGTTGAAAAAGACGCCCAGCGGGTGGTGGACCTGGCGCAGGCCCGGATGAACGCGGGGATCCTCCCTGGCTCGCGGGTAAGCATGGCTAAGCTGCCGGCGCTGCAGGAGCGGATTACCGCGCTACGCCTGCACGGCCAGTGGCTCGACGCCAGCATTCAGCTGACCTCGGCCCTCGGCGGCGGCTACCACCAGACGGTGAAGTAACTGCCACCCACGGCGCGCCCGCGGGCGCGCCGCTTAGTCTTTCTTTTTCCCCTCGCGCCGCCTGAGCCACCAGTGGGCGGCCACCACCACCACCACCGCCAGAATAAGCCAGATCCAGTGTTTCAGATGAGCATCCAGATGGTGTAGCCACGGGCCGATCACCTCGCCGCCGAGATAGCCAATGGTGGTAAACAACAGCGCCCATACCAGCGCCCCGAGGATATTTAGCGGCAGGAAAACCCGTGGCGACAGGCGGCTGGCGCCGATCAGCAGAGGGCCGATCACTCTAAAGCCGTACATAAAGCGTGAGCCAATGACAAACAGCCACGGCCGGTGCTGGATCATGCGCTGCGCTTTACGTATTCGCGTCTTCTGGCTGGCGAAACGGCGCAGAATGCGCCCGCCAAAGCGGCGGCCAAGCAGGTAGAGCAGCTGATCGCCAATCATCCCGCCGAGGGCGACGGCGATCACCACCAGGGGAAACTTCAGTAGCCCCTGATGCGCCGCGACGCCGCCCAGCAGGGTAATGGTCTCACCTTCCGCCATGCTGCCGACGATCAGCGCCGCATAGCCATACTGGGAAATCAGGTGATTGATATCCATAAACAGCTTATCTCCTTATTTCATCATTATTAATCATACACCCTGCTGACCAAAACGCGGCGAAGGAGATTTTTTGTGCTGTACATAAAATAATCTACAGGCTGAATTATACTTGGATCAGTGCTGTACGAAGCCGTGACAAGGGGGACGCTATGAACCATGTCTGGGGGCTCTTCGCTCATCCCAACCGGGAGATGAGCGTGATTAAGAGCGAGAATGAAACCATTTCTCATCACTATACGCATCATGTGCTGCTGATGGCGGCGGTTCCGGTGGTCTGCGCCTTTATCGGCACCACGCAGCTGGGCTGGAACTTCGGCGATGGCACGGTGATTAAACTGTCGATGTTGACCGGGCTGGCGCTGGCGGTACTGTTTTACGCGGTGATGCTGGCCGGGGTGGCGATCATGGGGCGGGTAATCTGGTGGATGGCCAGACAATATCCGCAACAGCCTTCGCTGAAACGCTGCATGGTGTTTGCCGGCTATGTGGCCACGCCGCTGTTT
The DNA here is from genome assembly GCF_048589245.1 of Klebsiella sp. 10982. Taxonomy (NCBI): domain Bacteria; kingdom Pseudomonadati; phylum Pseudomonadota; class Gammaproteobacteria; order Enterobacterales; family Enterobacteriaceae; genus Klebsiella; species Klebsiella sp. 10982. Next base: position 1,404 of record NZ_JBMAXV010000061.1, on the reverse strand, counting down.
CTGAGCGGGATCGTGGCGCTCTATCCGCTGGTCTGGCTGTGCGCGCTGATCGGTACCATCGCGTTGTTTTACACTGGCTATCTGCTCTATCTTGGCATCCCGACCTTCCTGAGCATTAACCGGGAAGAGGGGTTAAGCTTCGCCAGTTCGACGCTGGCCATTGGGGTACTGGTGCTGGAAGTTCTGCTGGCGATCACCGTGGTGCTGTGGGGGTATGGCTACCGACTCTTCTGATCGGACGGCTCGGGTAAATATGCATTGCCGGCAAATATGTATTTTGTGTCGGCAATGCAGCATTTCTTCACGATTCTTATTAGGCACAGGGCCTTACGGCGCGGTATGATGGCGTTTGCCAGCGATGTTGCCCACTTAACCTCGCGGCGTACGTTCCATAACGTGCAAAAATACTTTTCAGAATGCCCATGATGCCGAAATTTCGAGTCTCTTTGCTCAGCCTGACTTTGCTGCTGGCTGTGCCTTTTGCGCCCCAGGCGTTAGCAAAAACCCCGACGACGGTTGCCGCTTCGCAGCCCGACATTGCCTCCGGCAGCGCCATGATCGTCGATCTGGCCACCAAAAAAGTTATCTACGCCAGCCAGCCGGATCTGGTGCGCCCGATGGCGTCGATCACCAAAGTGATGACCGCCATGGTGGTGCTCGATGCCCATCTGCCGATGGATGAGATGCTAACGGTGGATATCAGCCATACCCCGGAAATGAAGGGGATCTACTCCCGGGTGCGCCTCAACAGCCAAATCAGCCGCCGCACGATGCTGCTGCTGGCGCTGATGTCTTCCGAGAACCGCGCGGCGGCCAGCCTGGCGCATCACTACCCGGGCGGCTATGACGCTTTTATCCGTGCGATGAACGCCAAAGCGCAGGCGCTGGGTATGACCCATACCCGCTATGTGGAGCCCACCGGCCTGTCGGTACACAACGTCTCCACCGCCCGCGATCTGACTAAACTGCTGATCGCCAGCGAGCAGTATCCGCTGATCGGCCAGCTGAGCACCACCAAAGAAGAGACCGCTACCTTCGCCCATCCGGCCTACAGCCTGCCGTTCCGCAATACCAACCATCTGGTGTATCGCGATAACTGGAATATTCAGCTGACTAAAACCGGCTTCACCAACGCCGCGGGCCACTGCCTGATTATGCGCACGGTGATTAACCAACGCCCGGTGGCGCTGGTGGTGATGGATGCTTTCGGGAAATACACCCACTTCGCCGACGCCAGCCGCTTGCGGACGTGGATCGAGACCGGGAAGGTGATGCCGGTGCCGGCTTCGGCGCTGAGCTATAAAAAGCAGCGCGAAGCGCAGATGGCGGAGGCGATGCTGAAAGGCGGCGCCCAGACCGCGCAGAACGATTAATCTGTACGTCATCCCGGATGACGGCGCGTTG
>NZ_JBMAXV010000060.1:0-20877 GCF_048589245.1 Klebsiella sp. 10982 | reverse complement strand
TGTGAGGTCGACATGACCAAAAAAAACATTGTGTATGGACTCTTTCATTATTATTCATTTCGCTTATAAAAAAAACGCTCCCGGACGGGAGCGTAAGCCAGTGACTTCGGCGTCAAATGAGGGTCTGACAAGTGGAGCTGCGGGTTAATTCTGGGTGATCTGGCTGCGATGCTTTTCCGCCTGTTGCTGATGAATAACGGAAGACTGGCCATTATTCGCCTTCTCATGCACAACAGCGGCTTTCTCATGCTCGCTCATTTCGGAAAATGGCTTAGCAGTTTCTTGGGTGTTCTCAGGTTTGGCTTTCATCATTTTTTTATGCATTTCAGCCATGTCCTGATGGGCGGCAGAATTGCCGTTTTGCATCATTTCATGGGACATTGCGGCCTGATCGTGACCGCTCATATCCATCATTTTCATGCTCTCCCCCTGAACTGCACTTTTTTCAGCGGATGATTGCATCTGATGGGCAGGCGCCTGGGCATTATTTACCTGGTCATGCATGTTCATTGTCTCTGCAGCCCAGGCAGATGAAGCGACAGCCATCATGGCAATAAAGGATACAAGGATCTTTTTCATGGTTGGGTCTCCGGTGTTTTCATACCCGAACAATCAATGCTTATAACAGAGAAAGCATTTGATCTCAGGGCTGGTTGATCATCACGCCAGGAACCGGGCGATTGAATTATCACGCTGTCCTGATTTATGGCTGATTATAAAAAACCGCCTCTGTTTATCGCGTGACTGAACGATGACATTTTTGTCACCTTCCGGGTTTCTCCTGAATAACGGTATTAATCCATTAACAGACGCACACTGAACACAATTTCCCGCCCCTGCTGTTCTGCTGACAGCTCGCCGCCGTGAGCATGAATGATCGACCTTGTAATTGATAATCCCAGCCCCGCGCCTTCCGTGTTGTAGAACCTTGATGAGTCTGCGCGATAGAACCGGTCAAACAAACGTTCCAGATTAGCGGGAACCTGGCCGGACATCGTATTCGTAATCATCACGTTCACACAGTCACTGTCACGCTCAAGGTGTATCGCTGTACAGGTGTTATCGGGAGAATACTTGATTGCATTGGAAAGCAGGTTACTGAAAGCACGTCGGAGCATATCGCTGTCTCCGGCAACAACGCCCTCTCCTTCAACCGTGATTGTCTTTCCTGTTTCGTCTGCCAGGGGCTCGAACAACTCACGTAATTCATTCAGTTCGGCTGCCAGATCCACATCATGTTTATCCAGCCGCAGCAGACCATGCTCTGAACGTGCCAGAAAAAGCATGTCACTGGTCATTCGTGACAACCTTTTCAGTTCTTCCAGGTTAGCGAATAAAATTTCGCGGTAATGCGAAACATCCCTTTCCTTAGCCAGTGCAAACTGCGTCTGCATCATCAGATTACTGACTGGTGTGCGCAGCTCATGCGCGATGTCAGACGAGAAATCTGACAGTTTCCGGAATGCCCCCTCCAGGCGATCAAACATATTATTGAACTCCTGCATGGTCTCAGAGATTTCCGGCGGAGCCAGATCGGGATTTAGACGCTGATCCAGGCTGTGTACGGTCATGGAGGAAGCCAGACTGGTCATTTCCCGTAGCGGTTTCAGACCAATACGTGTGGTCAGCCAGCCCAGAAAAACAGAAATAAAGACCAGACCGATATTGAACCAGAACAGCCAGGTACTGAGTTTGTCCATAAACAGGGTGTGATACCCAGTATCCGTGGCAACCGTAATGATGACATGTTTGCTTTTACCCTGTTCCGGCGTCACGGCAACCCGCCGCGAGATACTGCGGTACACGGTGTTATTTTCTTCCGTCTGGATCATATAGTCGAGAATATCACCCGACTTATTAAGCAGGACCGCTGGAACAACAGAATTTTTGGCATAGAGTTCAACAATTTTTTCATTTTCCATGTTTTTTATAGAAATGAATAAGCCATTGTGCCCCACCATCGCATCGTTTATTTTTTCTGATAATGACTTAATATCCGTTTTGTTCCTGAACGTCTCTGTTTTAAGAAACTCTTCGGTGAGCTGAAGTTTACCTGTCAGAAAATCGCGGTCCTGATTATCGAAATAGCCATTCAGGGTGCTAATCAGGATAAAACTTGATAACCACCATACCGTAAGCATCACCGCAGAAAAAATCAGGCTCAGGCGTGTGGTCAGGGAAATTTTGAACCTCACTCTTCTCTGATCTCCAGGACATATCCGGCACCGCGAACGGTATGGATCAGTTTTGGCTCAAAGTCATCATCAATTTTACTTCTCAGACGTCTCACGGCGACATCAATCACATTCGTATCACTGTCAAAATTCATGTTCCAGACCAGGGACGAGATAAGACTCCTGGGTAACACTTCTCCGGTGCGTTGCAGCAGCAACTCAAGCAGAACGTATTCTTTACCGGTGAGATGGATCTTCTTCCCCGAACGGATCACGGTCCGGCGCACCATATCAACGGTCATATCGGCGATGGTGCAGACTGTTGCGGCCTGCGAGCGTGCCCGGCGCAGTAGGGTTCTTACACGTGCAACCAGCTCCGTAAAATCAAAGGGCTTAATCAGGTAGTCATCTGCGCCAAGCTCCAGTCCTTTCACTTTGTCCCGCACGTTGTCCTTTGCGGTTAAAAACAGGACCGGTTCTTCGTGCCCGGACTCCCTCAGTGCGCTGATGATTTGCCACCCGTCGAGGAAAGGCAGCATCACGTCCAGTATTATCAAATCATACTGTCCCTTCGACGCGGCCCCGAGACCATCGCGGCCATTATTAAAGAGATCGGCCTGATAGCCTTCCTCAACCAGTCCCTGCTGCAGGTAACGACCTGTTTTTTGTTCGTCTTCAACGATTAAAATACGCTGCATGGTCAACTCGCTGATATGAAAGTAAAAATCTCACGCATGAGCTTTGGCTGTCCCCTAGCTGATCTGAGACGGAGCAAGCATTCCAAGCCACGCTACGGCGCCCAGAATGATAATCGCAACAACGAATTCTGTCAGGATGCTGTTTCGCATCAGGGCAACGCTGCGATCATAATTCCCTTCCCTGACCATAACTTCAAGCCGGGGACCCAGGTGAAACCGGTTTGCTGCAGCCAGAAGAAGCATCAGAACAAACAGAGCCGTCTTGGCAAGCAATATCCTCCCCCAGGAACTGTTGAATAAGGGAGTTAAGTTACCCTCAGCAATATACAGATAGTTGACCAGCGCACTCAGGATCAGGGCTACAACAATCACCGTTCCTGCCGTGGCAAATTTTGCCAGGGAGTCAGATATCACAATGACGCTCTGTGCATTATGCTCGTTTCTGCGCATCAGCAGGATAGCAAATGCAACCAGAGCACCTGTCCAGGCACCTGCAGCGCCGAGATGGGTCAGATCGCTCAGTAAATGGAGATAGTAATGCAGACCGTCATGCATAACGGCGTGTCCTCCCCAGGCAAGTGTAGCCAGCGCCACGCCCCCACTCATCGTCATCAGCAGGCAGGACAATACTCTCTTATTAGTGTAAAGGAACAAAGCACCGAGTGTGGTAAACAGGGCACAGAGCCTGACAATCCAGCTAATACCCACATCAGTTTCTTCTATCACCATCTCGATAACATGGATGGATAATTCTCTGAGGTCAGTTACTCCACTCATGGCATTAGATACCAGGAGCATATTAATGCCAGTAAGAATGATGCCTGTAACAACAGCAAAGGTTATAAACGACCTGAAATTAGTCAGGTTATAGGTTTCATGTCTGACACCGCTTATTCCATATATCTGAAAAAATGGCAATCCAAATATTACCATCAAATCCAGATAAAGAAGAAAACGAATAACAATCATAATCAGGTCGTTCATAATATTACTTCACTGTAAAGGTGTAATTACCGGTAATAGGGTGCGTATCTGAAGAAACCGCGCGCCAGTCAACACGATAAGTGCCAGCGGGTAAAGGCTCTCGCGGAATAATGACCATCGATTTAGGGTCAGCGCCTGGCGCCACTTTTGCCGCGACCGGCATCGGAGAATGTGATGACATGCCTTTCATACCCGTCATCGTTAATTTTGCACCTGAGAATTTCACGGTCAGATTTTCCGAGAAATTAAGCTGAATCTTTTCCGGGGCCGCTACGGCTGAATCAGCCTGTGGCACAGAGCTTTTTAATTCCGGATGGGCCATAGCAGAGAAAGCAACGCCCATAACGAGGCCACCTGTAAGAATGGCTTTATTTAAAATCGACATTTTATTTACCTGTTTAGTTGAGTGTTTTATATCAGTGAGTTAAAACCAGATTCTGGCTCCCGCCAGGAATACTACCTGATGGTCTTTCTCACCTTCTCTTTTCGCCATATCGGATGTTTTCCCGTAAAGTTGATTCCAGGAAACGCCTATATAGGGTGCAAACTCACGGCGTATTTCATAGCGCAGCCGGAGCCCCAGCTCTGTGTCAGTCAGTCCCCTGCCGCGACCCCGCGATTCATCATCCTGACTGTAGAAATTCACCTCATAGGATGGCTGGAGTATGAGCCGGTTAGTCAGTAAAACGTCGTATTCTCCTCCCAGACGAAGGGCTGCTTTTCCGCCATTACTGACAAAACCCGTAATTTCAGACTCAAAATTATAGAGTGCCAGCCCCTGAAAACCGACAGCAGCCCAGGTCCGGGCAGAAGCAGGTCTGAAATCCTGCCTGACACCCGCAACCAAATCCCACCATGGGCCAACCGCATGTCCCCAGAGTAACTGCGCTTCAGCCGCCTCCGTTTCCCCATTGCTTCGTTCACCTTCACTCTTTAGCCAAATCCGATCTGTGTCGCCTCCAATCCAGCTGTTAACACTCCAGCTGAAATTGTTGGTGTTATCCGACCGTTGCCATTCCAGTTGATCCAGCAGAACCAGATAATTAATCGCACTGTCGTGAATCGCATGCCCCTGTAAATTGCCGAATGCAGCCTTCCGGTCGGCATCGGTAACAGGCGGAATTGGCGTTATGCTCTCAGTTACAATGGGCTCCATTGACGTCATCTCAGTGAAATTCTCATCTGCTGGCATCTGCATGGCAGACATGCCGTGCCCGGCGTGGGGATCTGCAGAGACGGATCCCGCCGCAATAGAAAGCTGTGAGGTAAACAAACCGGCGACCAGAACAGGTATGGCCTTCAAATTTCTCTTCATTCGCATCATTCCTCCACCCGGACTTCACGAAACATTCCCATTTCCATGTGATAGAGCAAATGGCAGTGATACGCCCAGCGGCCAAGCGCATCTGCTGTCACTCTGTAACTGCGTTTTGTACCAGGGGGAACATCTATTGTGTGTTTACGAACCATGAAATTACCGTTTTCATCTTCCAGATCGCTCCACATACCATGCAGGTGAATGGGGTGAGTCATCATGGTATCGTTGATCAGCGTGATCCTGAGCCGCTCACCGTATTTCAGCAGCACCGGTGCGGCATCTGAAAACTTGATTCCGTTAAATGACCAGGCAAACTTTTCCATGTGGCCGGTTAAATGCAGTTCTATGGTACGGCCAGGTTCACGTCCGTCAGGATCCTCAAAGCGGCTTTTCAAATCCGCGTACGTGAGAACCTTTCTTCCGTTATTTCGAAGACCAATACCCGGATCATTTAATTTCGGAGAGACGCTCATCGCCTGCATATCAACCAGTGGGTTATCCGTTTCTGACGCAGGATGACTTTGCATACCCGGCATTCCGGCCATCCGGGAATGATCCATACCGGCCATGCTGCTGTGATCCATGGGCGCGGAGGATGTCCCGCTATCCGGAAGGTCAGCACCGTCCATAGACATCATCTCTCCGCTGTTACCCATGCCTCCCATCTGGCTGTGGTCCATTCCTGCCATATCATGTCCCATTCCCCCCATACCCATATCTTCCATGGTCAACAGAGGACGGGGATCGAGGGGGGGAACGGCAGCACTTAACCCCTCTCTCGTGGCCAGTGTCCCTCGAGCGTAACCGGTCCTGTCCATGGATTGTGCGAAGATGGTATAGGCCTCACCCTGAGGCTCCACAATGACATCATAGGTTTCGGCAACGGCAATCCTGAATTCGTCAACGGTAACCGGGTTTACATACTGGCCATCTGCAGCCACGACCGTCATTTTCAGCCCGGGGATACGGATATCGAAATAGGTCATTGCCGAGCCGTTGATAAACCGTAAGCGTATCTTTTCACCGGGACGGAACAGTCCGGTCCAGTTTTTCAGCGGGGCCTGCCCGTTCATGAGATAGGTGTAGGTGTAGCCACTGACATCCGCGAGGTCAGTCGGATTCATTTTCATTTCAGCCCACATTTTCCGATCGGCAATGGTGGCTGACAGCCCCCTGGTATTCACGTCGCGGAAAAAAGAGCCAACGGTTGGTTTATTGAAATTGTAGTAATCCGACTGTTTTTTTAATTTTTTCAGCAGGCTGTGAGGATTTTCATCGGTCCAGTCAGACAACATGACCACATGCTCACGATCGTAAGCAAACGGTTCTGGCTCCCTGGCATCGATGATAATGGCACCGTATACCCCCTCCTGTTCCTGCAGACCGGAATGGCTGTGGTACCAGTAAGTCCCGTTCTGCTTAACCTTAAAGGTGTAAACGTAGGTATCATCAGGCTCTATGCCCATAAAACTCAGCCCCGGAACACCATCCATATTGGCCGGAAGAATAATGCCGTGCCAGTGAATGGACGTCTGTTCATTAAGACGGTTTTTGACCTTCAGGGTAATGGTGTCACCTTCTTTCCAGCGAAGAACGGGCCCCGGCAGGCCTCCATTGATTGTTTTGGCCTGACGCTCACTGCCCGTGATATTGACGGCCGTTTCACCAATGGTCAGGTCAAACTGAGTACCCTGCAGGGATGCGGCAACTGGCAGGCTCAGACTGGAACGCGCATTGAAACTCCATACGCCAAGACTTCCGGCTACGCCAGAGAGGGTTAACCCCTTCAGGAAAGTTCGTCGAGACGTTTTCAACATCATGCGCATTCCCTTATTTAAAGTATGGTTACTGACAGAATTCGAGAACCGATTTAAATTAAATTACTGGTTCATCCACTTACAATGAAATGAATCTAGCACACCTTAAGAAACAAATTCATTACAATCGTGTAATGTACGTGGCTGTATTACATTTACGTCATCTTCCCCACAGGTTGATTTTTTTATATATGATCATAAGGACATCTTTTATGTACCTCAGAAGGTAATTACACATGAATATATTAATCACGACCACTGCGTTTACAGCTTTATTTTGTGGGGCAGCTTTTGCTCAGTCCAGTGATATTGCCCATGAAGCACATCGATTTGTTAATAATGCCTCAGCCGTCAGTCATGTGAACTCCTCGACGCATGAAAACTTACCGGACAGGGTTAATAAAAACAACACGCCCTCATTCTCTGAAATGAATGAACATGAAAGGGCCATTGTTGCTCATTCATTTATGAACAACAGCGCGTCCTATGCGCATCAGAAAATGATTGAGGAACATAAAAAAATGCTGTCCGGCAGTGATGCAAATTCAAAGACCTCGTCTTCTTCTTTTAACGAACTGAATGCCGGAGAAAAAGCCGCTCTCGTGCATGAGCAGGTCAATAATGCCGGTGCGGAAGCACATCAGACGCAGGCAAGAAAGCTTCGCGGGCTGTATTCGACCAGGTAACTGCAGGCGGGTTAGTGCTTAGCGTCAGGTGCGCAGCAGGGCTTTACTGACGGGTTACGTAGCAGGACATGAGCCCCATATTGCTCTGCCGTAACCTGTTTCAGTCCCGTTAATCATCACCGTCGGGCTGGTCATACAGTTCCCAGAGCTTCAGGAGCAAACGGGAAACAAGATATGTTACAAAAATGACGACCATCAACGGTGCTCCCGATTAACTGACAGATGACACGCCTCCTGAAAACCCCTAGCATACGCCGCAGTGTTCATGCTAACGGCGAATTCCAGTAAATGTATTCTACCGATGTCGTAAAAGAAAATGCCTACCTTTCAGCCACCCGCTCGGGGCTGGAATCGAACGAGATCGCTACTCTTCAGCGCTCCTTGCCTTCCCGGTTTAATCTGCGGCATTTGAAAAAAAATGAATCATTAAAACTCGTACTGCAAAAGAAAGCGGGAAAATCACGTGTCGTGGCCTATAAATTTACGTCCGGTTCATTTAATTACACGGCGTATCGTATATCAGATAAAAAGTTCTATAACCTTTCCGATACTTCCGGGAAAGGCAGTCTCGATTATCCGTTACCGGCCACAGCAAGACTCAGTTCGCCTTTCAATCCTGCAAGACTTAACCCGGTATCGGGAAAAGTGAGTCCCCATAATGGCATTGATTATTCCATGCCCATGAACACGAAAATAGTCAGCGTCATCGACGGAAAAATCACCCGGGCCGAATACAACAGCACCATGGGATATTTTGTTGAAGTAACAGGAAAAGCCGGTGTTAAAACTCGCTATCTCCACCTCAATAAAATACTCGTTACTAAAGGGGCCAGGGTTACCCGGGGAGGCGCTATTGCGTTATCCGGTAACAGCGGACGTTCATCCGGTCCTCATCTGCATTACGAGCTGGTCATCAATAACAATCCTGTTAACTCACTGGCGTTCCGGGCAGCGGCACCCGCTGATAACAAACTTGAACAGCATGCCTTTGCGCATGCCAGAGACTACGAACGATACCTGGACTGATAACGGGGCCGCGACGCGGCCCCGTCTGCCGGATTAATTTTTTTTATCGTTTTCACTTCCTTGATGTTGATGATCTCCATGCCCTCCGTGGCCGTGGAAAAGATGCATTAGCGGGCAGACCAGCAATAACAGATATGGCCAGTAACCTGCCACATGTGACCAGTGTTCGCGCAGGAGGGCAAATGCCGCGATCGCGGCGACAGCAATAAGCGCATAGGTGGTACTTTTCATACCGGACTCCTTCTGTTCGTAACAGCCCCTTCACTCAGTGTTATTTCCCGAGCCTGACACTTTTCAGACGCAACGCATTCACAATGACGCTGACGGAGGAAAGGGCCATGGCCGCCGCCGCAATAACTGGCGACAGCAGTATTCCATACACAGGATAAAGCAGGCCTGCAGCCACAGGCACGCCAAGTGCGTTGTAGATAAATGCAAAAAACAGATTCTGTCGGATATTTTTCATGGTGATTTCTGACAGATGACGGGCCCTGTTCAGTATCATCAAGTCGCCTTTGAGAAGGGTGACTCCGGCACTTTCAATTGCCACATCTGTACCCGTTCCCATGGCTATTCCCACGTCAGCCGCTGCCAGCGCCGGGGCATCATTCACACCGTCTCCGGCCATCGCAACCACATGGCCAGACGCTTTCAGTCGGGTTATCACTGCTTTTTTGCCATCCGGCAGAATCCCGGCTTCAACCTCATCTATTCCCAGTTTCCGTGCGACTGCTTCAGCAGTAAGCTGGTTATCCCCGGTGAGCATAACAATGCGGATCCCCGCCTGACGCAAAGCTTTAAGCGCATCCGGCGTGGTTGCTTTCACGGGATCCGAGATAGCTATCAGGCCTGCAAGGTTCCCGTCTGTGGCCACATAGATAACGGTAGCGCCTTCCATCCGCAACGTATCCGCAACGGCCTTTTGATTATCAATAACGATACTGTTTTCCTGCATAGCCAGTTCATTACCAATAACAACCCGTTGACCTTCGACATCGCCTGAGACACCTTTCCCCGACGGGGCATTGAAATTACTGACGGCAGGTATCACGATCCCCTTTTCATGCGCGGCTCTGACAACAGCCATACCCAACGGATGCTGCGAACCTTTTTCCACTGCAGCTGTTACACGTAAAAGAGATATTTCCCCACCCGGACTGAGACTGATAATCCCTGTCACCGTAGGCGAACCTTCCGTGAGCGTGCCTGTTTTGTCGACAACCAGCGTGTCCACTTTTTCAAGACGCTCAAGGGCTTCGGCATTCTTGATTAACACCCCGGCCTGGGCGCCTTTGCCCACCCCCACCATTATCGACATCGGCGTGGCCAGTCCCAGCGCGCAGGGACAGGCAATAATCAGGACCGACACAGCCGCAATGAGACCGTGCGCCATCCTGGGCTCGGGCCCCCAGACAGACCAGATCAAGAAAGCAACAACCGCGATAAGTATCACCAGAGGAACAAACCAGCCTGAAACGCTGTCTGCCATTCTCTGGATGGGGGCACGCGAACGCTGTGCATCAGCGACCATCTGAACAATTCGTGAGAGCATCGTTTCATCACCGACTTTCTCTGCACGGATGATAAGACTACCTGTCTGATTAATCGTCCCCCCAATGACAGGGTCACCCTTCGTTTTGGTAACCGGCATAGACTCCCCGGTCACCATCGATTCATCAACGGTTGTTTTGCCTTCAATCACGATACCGTCGACCGGAATACTCTCTCCAGGTCTGATGCGGAGCTTATCGCCAGGCAGGACATCTTCCGCATTAATATCCGTTTCATGACCGTCATGATCCAGCCGTCTGGCGGTTTTGGGGGCAAGGTTCAGAAGCGCAGTAATGGCGCCTGAGGTTTGTTCCCGTGCCCGCAGCTCAAGAACCTGTCCCAGCAGAACAAGCACCGTAATAACTGCTGCGGCTTCAAAATAAACGGCCACCAGGCCATCCATGTTTCTGAACGATGCAGGAAACCAGGAGGGGAAGACGGTTGCAATGACGCTGTAAACCCAGGCTACGCCGGTCCCCATTGCAACAAGGGTAAACATATTCAGGGAGCGGTTACGTAACGACATTCCGGCCCGGGCGAAGAATGGCCAGCCACACCACAACACGACAGGGGAGGCCAGAAGCAACTGCAGCCATGTGTTGTACTGTGGCGGTACTGTATTCCTCAAGTCGGGAAACAGATGAGATCCCATTTCGAGTACCAGAACCGGAAACGCCAGCAACAACCCCAGCCAGAAGCGTCTTGTCATGTCGTGAAGTTCATCACTCGGCCCCGTGGATGCCGTAGCTACGAGCGGCTCCAGTGCCATTCCACAGACAGGACAGCTTCCGGGACCACTGCGGCGTATCTCCGGGTGCATCGGACATGTCCACACACCTTCAGAATTCTCTTTTTCCGCCTGGTTGTGAGGCTGTTTTATCTGATCAGGGCTGACTTCGTGATGATCGTGGTGATGGTGATGGGAATGTTCACTGGCATCTTCGGTAAGATAACGATCGGGATGGGCTTTAAATTTACTCTCACAGCTGGCGGAGCAGAAATAAAGTTGGTGGTCCTGGTATCGAATGCTGCTGTGCGCCCTGTCGGGCAGGATGGCCATCCCGCACACGGGATCTCTCACCTTATGCAATACGTGGCCCTCGTCCGGGGATAATGTCTGCTCAGAAGCAGTCTGGTTGTTGTGTTGCACTGCATTGTCATTTTTCACAGTAACTCTCCTTATGCATACCGAAGCATCTTCTGTCTTCAGGGTATGTCATGGATGCGATTACCACGAATATCGCCGGCACAGGAGTGCCTGCTACCGGCGTCCCGTTATCAGCCGTTCCGCTGACTATTCGATTCGCTGGAAGACTTTTTTACTTCCATCCGGTGAGAATGCGATAACATCGTAAGCCTCTTTTCGGGCTCCCATCTCCATTCCAGGACTTCCTGCTGGCATACCGGGGGTGGCGAGACCGTATATACCCGAACCAGACTGCATTGCCTTATGTATCGTTGTCGCAGGCACATGGCCTTCAATGATCAAATTACCGGCAACCGCGGTATGACAACTTCGTAGTCCTGCAGGAATAGCATGCTTTTCTTTCAGGGCTGACAGCGCCTGATCATTCATGACGTGAGTTCGTACTTCAAACCCGTCTTTTTCCATCGCTTTGCCCCACAGGGAACAACAGCCACAGTTTTCAGATTTGTACATATCAATGACTTTTTCACTCGCCATCGCGGGTAGTGAAAGGCCGAGAGCCAGCGCCATTAGAACCACTTTTTTCATACTCACCTCTGTATATTATCGATATAAACCCTGACGTCAGGGTGAATCAGTAAAGAAGGACACCCACAGGGGGTGCCCTTTCAGGTTCAGGACACGCTTTTTTTATGTCTGCGCAGCCAGATTAATTTGTAGGCGGCAGGAATAATGAACAGGGACAGCAGCGGAGCCGTGATCATCCCACCAATCATGGGTGCCGCGATACGGCTCATGACTTCTGAACCTGCACCGGTTCCCCAGAGTATTGGCAGCAGACCCGCAATGATCACCGCCACGGTCATGGCTTTCGGCCGGACACGCAGTACGGCACCATGATAGAGGGCTTCATCAAGGCCTTCCGGTGTGAACGTCTCTTTACGGGACAATTCCGGGTGCGCTTCAATGGCATGACGCAGATACATCAGCATGACCACGCCAAACTCTGCTGCCACCCCGGCCAGGGCGATAAACCCGGTTCCGGTCGCCACTGACATATGGAAGCCCTGCCAGTACAGGAACCATATCCCGCCAACCAGGGCAAACGGCAGGCTCATCAGAATAAGTAAGGCCTCATCAGCCCGGCGGAATGCCAGATATAACAGGATGAAGATGATCATCACCGTCATCGGTACCATCAGTTTTAATTTCTTATTGGCGTGCTCGAGTAATTCAAACTGTCCTGAGAATGCCACACTGGTCCCCGGTCTCAGTTTCACTTTCTCACTGATGGCCGTCTTAATATCGTTCACCACCGACACCATGTCCCTGCCGCGGGCATCAACATAAATCCAGCTGGCTGGCCGGGCATTTTCGGTTTTCAGCATGGTTGGTCCGGAAACGACCTTAATATCGGCAACATCGCCCAGCGTAATTTGCTGCTTCATTGGGGTCAGGATTGGCATCTCTCTCAACGCCTGCGGACTGTTACGGTAATCCTGCGGATAGCGAATGTTAATAGGGTACCGGGCCACGCCTTCAACCGTCTCACCCACCATAGCCCCACCGATTGCTGAAGAGACGAACAGCTGGACGTCGCCCACAGTCATCCCGTACCGGGAAGCTTTCTCCCGGTTGATATCGATATCGATGTAGCGCCCGCCCTCAAGTCGCTCAGCCAGGACAGACACCACGCCAGGCACGGTTTTGGCTACCGCCTCGATACTCTGCGCCGTCGCGTCGATATCGGACAGAACAGTCCCGGACACTTTGATACCTATCGGGCTTTTGATCCCGGTTGAGAGCATATCAATACGGTTACGGATAGGCGGCACCCAGAGGTTTGCCAGACCCGGTAAACGGACTGTCCTGTCGAGTTCATCAATAATCTTGTCAATTGTCATGCCGGGACGCCACTGATCCTCAGGTTTGAGCTGGATCGTGGTTTCCACCATTTCGAGCGGCGCGGAATCCGTTGCGGTCTCTGCTTTACCGGTCTTGCCAAATACAGAAGCCACTTCAGGAACGCTTTTGATTAACTTGTCTGTTGTCTGCAGGAGCGCTGCAGCTTCTGCCGGAGAGACGCCAGGCAAGGTCGACGGCATATACAGCAGATCGCCCTCGTTAATCTTCGGCAGAAATTCACCGCCCACCTGACTCAGTGGCCAGATAACCGTGAAAATGGACAAGGCCGCAACCAGCAGGGTTGTTTTTGGCCAGTGGAGGACCCGCAGCAGCAAAGGATGATACGCTTTGATCAGCACCCGGTTCAGGGGGTTACTTGTCTCGGCAGGAATTTTTCCCCGGATCCAGAATCCCATCAGAATAGGAATGACGATGATGGCCAGTGCGGCCGCTCCCGCCATGGAGTACGTTTTCGTGAATGCCAGCGGGCCAAACAGACGACCTTCCTGCCCTTCCAGGGTAAAGATAGGAATAAAGGACAGGGTGATGATCAGCAGGCTAATGAACAACGCGGGTCCCACTTCCACGGAGGCGTCGGTAATCACCTTCCAGCGGGTGGCGTTGTCAATCTGCTCACCCGGATGCTGATGATCCCACTCCTCAAGCCGTTTGTGCGCATTTTCAATCATCACAATGGCGGCATCCACCATCGCACCGACGGCAATCGCTATCCCTCCCAGCGACATGATATTGGCGTTCAGTCCCTGGAAGTGCATGACGATAAAGGCGATACACAGGCCAAGCGGCAGAGAGATAATCGCCACCAGGGCAGAACGTACGTGCCACAGGAACAGAGCACAGACGATGGCCACCACGATAAACTCTTCGAGAAGTTTGGAACTGAGGTTATCAATCGCCCGGTCGATTAACTGGCTGCGATCGTAGGTGGTCACGATTTCAACGCCTTCCGGCAGGCTGGCCTTCAGCGTCTCCAGTTTATCCCTCACTGCCGTGATAACGTCGCGCGCATTTTTACCCGACCGCAGGATCACCACGCCGCCAGCGACTTCTCCCTGGCCGTTCAGCTCGGCAATACCACGCCTCATTTCGGGCCCGGTCTGCACGCGGGCAACATCCCGCAGATAAACCGGCACGCCGTTCTCACCTGTTTTCAGGACGATGTTATTAAAATCATCAATGCTCTGAAGATAACCGCTGGCACGGACCATATACTCCGCTTCGGCCATTTCAACGGATGAGCCACCGGCCTCCTGGTTAGACGATTCAAGTGCCTGTTTCACTTCGGGCAGGCTGATACCGTACTGGGACAGTTTTACCGGATTGACCTGAATCTGGTACTGTTTCACCACGCCGCCAACCGAAGCGACCTCAGCCACGTTCGGGATGGTTTTCAGCTCAAATTTCAGGAACCAGTCCTGCAGAGAGCGCAGTTCTGAAAGGTCGTGTTTTCCGTTGCGATCGACAAGGGCATATTCAAATATCCAGCCCACTCCCGTGGCGTCCGGGCCGATTTCAGAGCTCACACCCGCAGGCAGTTTGCCCTGAACCTGATTCAGGTATTCCAGCACGCGCGAACGGGCCCAGTACAGATCGGTGCCGTCTTCAAAAATGACATACACATACGAATCACCGAACTGTGAAAAGCCACGCACGGTTTTTGCGCCAGGTACGGACAGCATGGTGGTGGTAAGCGGATAGGTGACCTGGTTTTCTACAATCTGCGGGGCCTGTCCGGGATAGCTGGTTTTAATAATGACCTGCACATCTGACAGGTCAGGCAGCGCATCGACCGGCGTGTTAATTATCGTCCATGTGCCCCAGATGCTGAGAAACAGTGCGCCCATCATGACCAGGAAACGGTTGGCGACAGAGCGCCGGATAATCCATTCAATCATCGTCGTCTCCTCAGTGCCCTGAATGCATATTTACAGGCTGCTCAGACATTGCTGGCATACTGTTTTCTGTTTTTTCAGGGTGGCGCATACGTTCCAGCGCGCCCGTAATATTGGCTTCGGAGTCAATGAGGAACAGGCCACTGACCACCACGGTATCGCCTTCATTCAGGCCGGAGCCAATGCCGGACTGTTGCTGTGATTCATGCAGAACGTGGATCTGTTTCGGCACAAACTTGCCTTCATCATCAACAGTAATCACGCGCTGTTCTTTGCCGGTATCGATAACGGCCTGGCTTGGTATCAGCAGCATCTCCTGGCTCTTGGTATTCAGTTTCAGATAGGCATTCATGCCCGGCTTGAGAAACTCATCCTTATTAGAAACCTGGAGACGGACCTGAAGCGTACGGGTTGTCTGATCCACGCTGGGAAGAATGTTCCATTTTTCGACATGGAATGTTTTATCCGGATAAGCCGGTACCGAAATTTCAAACTGCGACGTATCTTTCAGCAGATAGGCGATAGATTCTGGCACTGCAGCGCTGATCCAGACCGGGTCCATCCCCTGAATCTGAGCCACTACTTTATCTTTCGAAATATTCATTCCGGTGCGCAGGTCAAACGCAGTAATGACACCATCAATAGGTGCTTTAATGGTAAAACGGGTCTGGATTGTGCGGGTTGAACGCAGCCTTTGAATATCCTCTTCCGGCATACCAGCCAGACGAAGTCGCTCCAGAACCCCTTTTATCTGGGTTGACGTACCGCCTGTACCGGATAACAGCAGGAACTCACTTTGTGCCTCAACCCATTCAGGAATGGTGATATCGATAAGCGGAGTGCCTTTCTTCACATGATCGCCAATCGTCAGGGGATACACTTTTTCGACGAAACCGTCAGAACGCGCCTGCACAATGACAAACTGATACTCGTTGTAACTGACATTAGCCGGGATTGTCTGGGAATAATTCAGCATTCCTCGCGTAACTTTTTGCGTTTTTAATCCCAGATTCTGAACCTGGGTTGGATCGATACGGATCCCGCCACTGCTTTTATCGCCACTTTCATCAGCATATTTCGGCACCAGGTCCATATCCATAAAGGGAGATTTTCCGGGTTTATCAAATTTGGTATCCGGTTTCATCGGGTCATACCAGAAAAGTACCTTTCGCTCCGGTGCCTTTTGTTCGGTTTGTACTGTTTTTTGTGATGAGTTTACATACTGCCAGGCAGTAACCGATATCAGCCCCCCTGCTATGAGGCTGCTGATAATTATTGCAGCATATTTTATCTTTAAAGAAGCCATACAATTTCTCGCTGAAAAATCAAAACACCTGGCATATGCGCCCGATCATTCATTCACAGTAATCCCTTAATGAATGTTCAGGCGCACTGGATGTATTCGCTCCGGACTGATAATCAGGATTGCGTAACGTTAATGCTTTTGAGTAAGGAGATATTGCCCTGCTGAATAAACGAGAAATCGACATGGTTGCCGGTTTTCAGGGCATTGATAGCGTCGTCTGCATTAACAAAAGTGAAGCGCATGGTCATTGCAGGCCAGCCCACAGCAGGGATTGCTTCGTGCGAAATGGTAATCTTTTTACTATTCATATCAATGTCTTTAACGACACCGGTGCCCTTGATAACCTGCTGTACCGAAGCATCACTGGCAGCATTCATATCGCCATGCTGATGTGTTTCAGCATGAAGACCGGCAGAAAACATGACAGAGAAGGCACCAAATAAAACGGCTTTAAGTGAATTACGCATTTTTAATTTCCTGATTAATTAAATAAATTTACTCTACCCAACCGCCACCCAGCGCGGTAAACAGATTAATTTCGTTAACCTGTCGGGAATAGGTAAGATCGAGAATGGTTTGCTGCGTAGCGAAGAGGGAACGTTCTGCATCCAGCACTTCGATGTAACTGACAGCACCACTTGCATATAATCCTCTGGCACGCTGGAGAGTTATCTGAAGTGAATCAAGATAACGCTGCTGTGACTCAAGTTGCTGGCTAAGGCTGTCGCGCAGCGCAAGCGTGTCGGAAACATCCTTAAAGGCTGACTGAATTTTTTGTTCGTAATTAACCACCGATTGTTGCTGGCGAATTTCAGCCAGCTTCAGATTGGCTTTATTCCTGCCAGCATTAAAAATAGGAATTTCAATTTTAGGGATAAAATTCCACATTCCACTTCCTGACGTAAACAGGCTTGACAGCTCCGTACTGCTTGCGGAAAGACCACTGGTCAGGGTAATGGAGGGGAAAAAGGCCGCTCGCGCTGCGCCAATATTGGCATCAGCCGCTTTCAGCTGATATTCCGCTTCCATAATATCCGGTCGCTGCAGCAAAATTTGTGAAGATAGATTTGGTGGCAATTTTACTGGTGCGATCTCCCCGCCTTTCATCCCTTTTTCTGACGGAAGTGCGCGGTACGTTCCCAGCACCAGTTGCAGGGCATTGTTTGCCTGAGCCAGATCGCCTTCTCGTTTGGCTATTTCGGCGCGGGTACTTTCGATTTGTCCTCTCGCCTGTTCAAGTGCCAGAACGTTCGTACTCCCGGTCACGAGCTGTTGCTCAACGAAAGCATAGGACTGTTCATAATTTTTCAGCGTTTCCCGCGCAATACGGAGTTGTTCGTACGCCAGTTGCTGGCTGAAATAGCTCTGTGAAACGTTGGAGACCAGCAGGATGTGTACGGCACGACGGGCTTCTTCGCTGGCAAAGTAGTTCTGGCGATCAGCCTCACTCATGTTCTTAAGTTTGCCAAAAAAATCGAGCTCATAGCTGAGCTCCAGACCCGCGTCGTACTCCTGTGTGGTCGGCTTGTCACCTTTCAGACCACCGTTGTATGTGATCCCGGATGAGGCATTCAGTTGGGGATAACGATCTGCATCCGTGACGTTGAACTGGGCCCGGGCCTCTTCAACCTTCAGGGCAGCCATTCTCAAATCACGGTTATTATTCAGGGCTTCACCGATCAGCCTGCTGACCTGGGGATCGACAAAAAAGTTTCGCCAGCCCGTATCCTGATAGCTGTTTACCGCAGGCGTCAGACTGTTTTTAGACAATGAAAACTGCTGGGGAACCGGAGCTGGCGGACGCTGATATTCAGGTGCCAGAGAAACACAACCAGCCAGGATGAATATGGTACTGATGCTGAGTAATTTTAATTTGAACATAACGCTTCTCGTACAGGCAGACCTGGTAAATGGTTCAAACGAAGTCCAGAGTATTGATAGGGATACTTTACCGAACGCTCTCTGTTTGCCGGGTGACAGGATAATGACAATGTTGTCATTTTTGCTGTAATCCGTTGATAACGATCGTGGGCGCAATAAAATGACATTAGCAGCCAGCCGGGGAGCATGATGAAAATATTAATCGTTGAAGACGAAATTAAAACAGGTGAATATCTCAGCAAGGGGCTGACAGAGGCGGGGTTCGTCGTGGATCACGCTGATAATGGTCTGACCGGATATCATCTTGCCATGACAGCCGAGTATGATTTAGTCATCCTGGATATCATGCTGCCTGATGTAAACGGCTGGGATATCATCCGTATGCTGCGCAGTGCCGGAAAGGGGATGCCGGTATTACTGCTGACGGCCCTTGGCACGATTGAACACAGGGTCAAAGGACTTGAGCTGGGTGCGGACGATTATCTGGTGAAGCCCTTTGCGTTTGCTGAACTGCTCGCCCGGGTAAGAACCCTCCTCAGGCGGGGAAACACGATGATCACGGAAAGCCAGCTTAAAGTGGCTGACCTCTCGGTTGATCTCGTATCCAGAAAAGTCAGCCGCGCCGGGAACCGCATTGTGCTCACCAGTAAAGAGTTCAGCTTGCTGGAATTCTTCATTCGCCATCAGGGAGAAGTTCTTCCCCGCTCCCTGATTGCCTCTCAGGTCTGGGACATGAATTTTGACAGCGACACTAACGCGATTGATGTCGCAGTAAAGCGACTCCGCGCTAAAATAGACAACGATTACGGGACAAAACTGATCCAGACAGTGCGGGGCGTGGGCTACATGCTGGAGATCCCGGATGCATAGCAAACCGTCCAGACGACCTTTCTCACTCGCTCTGCGGCTGACCTTTTTTATCAGCCTGTCCACAATACTGGCGTTTATCGCCTTCACCTGGTTTATGCTGCATTCTGTTGAAAAGCATTTTGCCGAGCAGGATGTCAGCGATCTGCAACAAATCAGCACCACACTGAGCCGTATACTCCAGTCCCCGGCAGATCCGGATGAAAAAAAAGTAAGCAAAATAAAGGAATCAATTGCCAGCTACCGCAACGTTGCCCTTTTGCTCCTCAATCCCAGGGGTGAAGTGCTCTTGAGCTCAGCTCAGGGGGCGGCACTACGCCCGGCAGTGAATTCAGCAGATTTTAGCGAGCACAGCCGCGCACGGGATGTCTTTCTCTGGACGGTGGAGGATCCTGCGGGACCGATGGATACCGGGTCCGGAATGAAGATGGAAACATACCGGATTATCGCCTCCTCTGGCCAGGCGATATTTCAGGGCAAACAGCAGAACTATGTCATGCTGACTGGCCTCTCCATTAATTTCCATCTCCATTACCTTGATGCGCTGAAAAAAAATCTGATTGCAATCGCTGTTGTGATAAGCCTGCTGATTGTTCTGATCATTCGCATCGCTGTCCGTCAGGGGCATCTGCCCCTTCGTAATGTCAGCAATGCCATTAAAAGCATCACCTCCGAGAATCTTGATGCGCGGCTGGAACCGACACGGGTTCCCATTGAGCTGGAGCAACTGGTTATCTCGTTCAATCATATGATTGGAAAGATTGAGGATGTCTTTACCCGCCAGGCCAATTTCTCTGCCGATATCGCGCACGAGATCAGAACGCCCATTACTAACCTGGTGACGCAAACGGAAATCGCACTGAGTCAGAACCGATCGCAGAAGGAACTCGAGGATGTTCTCTATTCCAGTCTTGAAGAGTACAACCGGATGACCAAAATGGTCAGCGATATGCTGTTCCTGGCGCAGGCAGACAATAACCAGCTGATCCCTGAACGGGTTATGTTTGATTTGAGTGCCGAAGTCATGAAGGTCTTTGATTTCTTTGAAGCCTGGGCGGAGGAGCGCAATATCACGCTGAAGTTTTATGGCAACCCCTGTCTGGTCGAGGGTGATCCTCAGATGTTCAGAAGAGCTATCAGCAATCTTCTGTCCAATGCCCTGCGCTATACGCCGGAGGCACAGGCAATCACTGTTTCAGTAAGAGAACAGGAAAGTTGCTTTTATCTTATGGTAGAAAATCCGGGAAAACCCATCCCGGAGGAACATTTACCACGGCTGTTTGATCGTTTTTACCGGGTGGACCCTTCCAGACAACGAAAAGGTGAAGGCAGCGGCATCGGTCTTGCGATTGTGAAGTCAATTGTGGAAGCCCATCATGGTAAGGTAAACGTGGAATCAGATATACGCTCGACACGGTTTATTTTATCCGTGCCAAGACTGGATAAAATGAATCAGGTCGCTCAAAAAAGATAATATGACAAAGATGTCATCAGCCTGTCATGCAGCAAACAGAAGGCATTCGATATAATTAGTGCAACTTAACAGGAAGGCTGGATTGCTTCATCAATACCCGGCGTCAGAGTACACCAGGAACTGAATATCC
>NZ_JBMAXV010000059.1:0-21415 GCF_048589245.1 Klebsiella sp. 10982 | reverse complement strand
TCTATGCAACAGTGCCTCTATGAGGATCACGCTTCCGGTACTCGGAATGATCGGCCGGGCCTGGCGGCCTGCTTGAAGTCCTTGCGCGAAGGTGATGTTTTGGTGGTCTGGAAGCTTGATCGTCTCGGGCGATCGCTTGCTCATCTGGTCAATACTGTGAAAGACCTGTCTGATCGCAATATCGGTTTGCGGGTACTGACCGGAAAAGGCGCCCAGATCGACACTACGACCGCATCCGGTCGCATGGTGTTTGGTATATTTGCCACTTTAGCAGAGTTCGAGCGAGACCTTATTCGTGAGCGAACAGTAGCAGGTCTTGCCGCCGCAAGAGCGCGCGGCCGGAAAGGAGGGCGAAGATTCGCTCTTACAAAAGCGCAGGTTCGTCTTGCTCAAGCCGCCATGACACAGCGCGACACCTCTGTTTCCGACTTATGCGCAGAGCTGGGAATAAAACGCGTTACCTTATATCGATATGTGGGACCGAGTGGGGAGCTCCGGGACTACGGGAAACGCGTTCTTGGCCTGGTTCCGTAGCCAGAAATGTTCCGGCAACCATTTCCTTTTTATTCCAGAACTTCGGCAGCAATCGCTTTGCCAATAGAGGCGATGGCAGCGTTCCTTTCCTCCATAGTGGCTTTCGTCTGTGTAATGTAAATCGCAGCAATGATTGGCGCGTGTTTTGGCGGCCACATGACGGCAATCACCCCACGCGTCCCGTTACCTCCAGCGCCAGTTCGATCGGCGACGCGCCAATCAGAAGGAACTCCAGCGCGCAGCAAAGGGTCACCAACCTCATTACTTTCAAGCCAGGTTGTGAGTTGTTTTCGCTCGTCAGAGCCAAGAGTGGGGCCCAGTACCAGTTTATTAAGTGTTTCGAGAATAGCGCGAGGCGTTGTCGTGTCGCGCACGTCTCCAGGCGTTCCTTCGTTGAGGTCCGGTTCATTTCTGTCAAGTCGAGTAATGTTATCACCTGTCTTGCGCAAATAAGCGGTTACAGCTTGCGGTCCTCCCAGGATTTCAAGAACTTTGTTGACGGCGGTATTGTCACTTGTACGCATGGTAATGCTGCAAAGGTCAGCCGCACTTACTTTTTTGCCGACTATGCCGGATGTCACTGGTGCATATTCATCCAGGTCCGCCTTTTTGATCAAGGCCTCTTTATTCATAAAGCTCTGACCTTTATCCAACAGCGCTGCACAGGTCAGAGCTTTGGATGTGCTCGCCATCGGGAAACGGTCATCAGCACGGTGGAACCAGGCACGTTGAGACCCGGTGTCCAGGACGGCTATACCCACTTTTGCTCCCAGCGTGGTTTCAACCTGTTTTACGGTATCATCAATAGAATGGGTGTCGCTCGCATAAACCGGCGATATTGCGTTTAGCGCGATAGCCGCCGTGGTGAGTGGAATCAAAAGGGCAGATCTTGTCATCGCATGCCTTAATCAAATGAATTTTCAAAAACTTCAGAAGTCTAAAGGACGAATTGCGGCGAATGTTGGGTCGCTTTCTTTATTTCGACGAATTGGAGCGATACGGCAGCGATCACGAATTTACGGAATGCAAATAGTTTTATCTAAATCGGATTGGTTCTATGCATTTTACAAAATTAAAGACCGTGGTAATCGCTGCTCTCCTGAGCGCAACTGTCAGCTCATTTACCCTGCCAGCTTATTCTGCCGATCTCATCGGTTTTTGGGACACACAGCGAAAAGGCGGGAACAGCTTTAACAAAACGCCTCCTGATGAGGCTTATTTCAAAACGCTGGCCGCGACGGGCGCTACCTGGGTTCGTCTGACTTTTAGCAAATGGCGTGGGGAAGATCGGGATTTCCTGATCGGCAATGCTGATCACTATCGAAGCCTGAGAGAAAAAGATTTACAAATTCTGCGGAAGACATTGGATGCCGCTCAGGCAGCCGGACTTAAAGTCGTTCTTACATCGGTAAGCCTTCCAGGTGCCCGATGGACTCAACAAAATGGTGGTAAATTTGATGATCGGCTATGGGAAAGCCCTGAATATGTCGAGCAAGCCGTCAAGTTCTGGACCGATCTGGCCGGAGAACTGAAGGATCACCCAGCGATAGCCGCCTATAATTTAATTAATGAACCAGCACCTGAGAAAACCACCGGGCTTAAAGAAAATGCATCGATGGAAGTTTTAGAAGAGTGGCAGAAGGAACATCAGAACGGCACAAGGGATTTACGAGCGTTTTACCAACAGCTCATTGAAGGCATTTGGAAAGTCGATCCGGCAACACCTATAATGGTCGACAGTGGGTATTACGCGAATGCTCGATCACTAGCAGCATGGCCTGCACCGCTTGCTGACACCAAAGTTCTTTATGCATTTCATATGTATGAACCCTATGATGCCACAAGCGCGCCAAATATGAAGCGCAAGGTGCCTTTACGCTACCCTGGTGTAAAGACGCGATACTCTGGTTCAGAAGTTATTTGGGACCGCAAAACAGTTGCTGCTCATATCACCCTCCCTTTTGAATGGGCCAGGAAAAACGGCTTAAGCACCAATCGAATAGTGATGGCCGAATTCGGTTGTATGCGCCTCTGGCCAGACTGCAGCGCCTATTTGACCGATGTAATGGATGCAGCCGAGAAGTTTCAGGCTCACCGTGCATTTTATGCATTTCGGGAAGACGAGTGGGACGGCATGGATTACGAACTGCCTGCAAGTCTGCGTCCCGGCCAGTTTTACTGGCTGACAGAACAGGGTAAGCAAAACAAAATTCCGCGAAATGGCGAACTCATGAAACTGCTCAAGAAGCGGATGTAATGAGAGGACAAAAATTGCGCTCAGGTTGAATGAGCGGGAGTGTTCCGCCTCGTTCCAGTCAACGGCGGAACATACTTGCACGGCAAATTTCAAAATGCGGTTCAATTTTTTATTGAATGAAGCCGTCCATTTGATCATTCATTTGTACTGACACAGCTTAGAGTAGGTTTTCGCCCCTTCCCGCAAACGTCCCCTTCAATTGCAAAATCGCTTGCAAGGTCAGCGGGAGTAAAGAACGCGCCTGCTGCGCCATTGGTGAAGTTTGCGCCTTCATGCCAATTATACAGCACAAACAATTTTTCATCATAGTTCAAAACGTCTTTGGTCAAAATCGCTTCAGCTTCGCGATGTGCTTTCAATTGTGCTTTAGTGAGTTTTGCCATTTTCTTCTTTCCCTTTTTTGCCCGTAGGGCAGAAACCCCGTTTCTGCTCCTGCGGCGTCGCAAGTGAGACTGGGGGTAAGGGGTGGCAAGTTGAAAAATGGGGAGGGGGATCACCCGCCCGAAGGGACACCAAGAGCGCTTCCGCTCCTGGTGTTGCTGCACAAGCGAGCGTAAGCCGGTCATTGCCGGCTGAAGTGAGTGCGGAAGCACGGGGAAACCCCATTTTTCTGCTTGCGAGGGGTAGGGGGCAAAGCCTCCTAATTCCCCTTTCTGTATATAGAAATTGGATTGAGCGCCTATAGGCGCACTCTTTCAAGCCAAAGGCTTGTTGAAGGCGGAGCCACCCGCGCAACTCAAATAGCGCCGAAGGGCTGGCGGAGCCTATTTAATAGCCGCAATTAGCGGCCATAATGATTTTGTTTTGAGTATGCTTAAAATGGACTGGCTTTAATAGGTACTGTATAAGGCGCTAACACCACTTAAAACAGACTGGTTCGCGCTAATGACTCAAACAGTACCGGCAAAGGCCACAAATTTTGTTCGTGCCTATCTTCGTGCATCAACTAAAGAACAGGATGCACAGCGAGCGCGGGGCAGTATTGATGCCTTTGCGCAAGAGCGCGGCTTATCAATTTGCAACTATTATGCAGAAAATGAATCTGGCGCTCGTTTAGATCGGCCTGAGTTATTCCGGCTCCTGAGCGATTGCCAGTCTCAAGATATTTTACTTATTGAAGATGTTGACCGGTTGTCTAGGCTGCGTGAAGCTGATTGGCAAAATCTAAAAGCTATCTTGCGGGATCGGCAAATTAAAATCGTGGCCGTGAATGTCCCGACGACTTGGCAAAGTCTAAAAGCTGACCAGACCGAATTTGATGCCCGAATGTTTGGCGCAATCAATGACATGCTTCTAGACATGCTGGCCGCTATAGCACGGCGAGATTATGAGCAGCGCCGTGCGCGGCAAAGACAAGGTATTGATAAGGCAAAATCCAACGGGAAATTTAAGGGTCGCACACCTGACCTGAAGCGATATGAAGCTATTAATAAGATGCTTGCAAGCGGCAACTCATGGACAACGATACAACAGACATTGAATTGCAGCCGCTCCACGATTGCCAAGGCGGTTAATTATAAATTAACCAAGGAAAGCACTAATAAGATAAGAGGTGATTAAAATGACTTTAACGATGCAAGATACATTCATTTATATGGCTCTGTGTTTCGGTATGTATGTTTATCTAAAACTATTCCGAATGTACCATTCCATAACTGAAGATAACTGTACTTTTAAGGATGCTTTTACAGCCTCTTTTTCAGATGAAAGATATTTTGGCATTAGAAATAACATTCTAGCATTTGCTGCCTTAGCATTTGCTTCTTTCGGTCTGTTTGTTTGCTATAAATTTGTAACCCAAGAAATCACATATTCAAAAATTCACACTATGATCATTGTCATTGTGACCGGCCTGCTGGCATTTACGCTGATAAAACTGAGAAGGTAATAGAGAATATTTTCCACCTCTCAGTTAGATAATATTCAACAAATTACTGGCAAGTCTGAAAGTCTTGTTGTGAAGCGTGGTGAACGCATATCCGCTTTCGCTTCATGTTTATTCTGAAAGCCTTGCGCACCGATAACAACCTTGCGTTTGCCGTATCGGTCATTAATTGCGTCCATTGCTTCCATTAGGCGAGCATCACGGGGCTGCACTATATCAAAAAGCATTTTGGGCGCGTCCTCTGCCTTCAGAAGATCATCGAGCATCACACCCGCCTTTGTATAGCTATAGCCATGCTCATGCGCTTTAGGATGCCAACCAGCACGGGCGCACCGGTTAACAGCCTGCACAAGATCGAATGTATTATTCGTCATGGGCTTCAGCTTTACGGTTCTTGATACCGAGTGCTGCGCGGCGTTTTTTGAAAAACTGTTTGTGTGAAAAAACGCTGTGATCTGACCAGCAACTAATCCATGCAACCGAAGCTTTTCAGCGGCACGGGAAGCGTGGGCGGTGAGTGCCTGCATAACAGCCTCTAAATCGCGCATAGGCGCACCAGCAGAGCGCGTAACAGCCATGCCCTTGCGTTGTGGTGCAATGTCCTCGATCTCAAGGCAGCGGATGCCCTGAAGCTCCGCAACTGTTCTTTCTAAGACAACTGTACCGAGTTGACGTGCAAGTGTGCGCGGCATGTCGCGCAACTGTGCCGCCGTTGCTATTCCTTGTGATGCCAGCTTGATTTGTGTTTGCCGCCCTATTCCCCACACTTCAGCAACCGGAATCCGGTCTAAACACCATGCCAATACTGCCGGTTGCGTGAAGTCGCAAACACCGCCAAAAATCGGGTTTTTCTTGGCGGCAAAATTGGCAAGTTTTGCAAGTGTCTTTGTCTCGGCAATGCCGACACAATTAGGGATTCCGGTCACTTGTCTAACGGTGGCTCGCATATCAACGGCAATGGCTTCATAACGATCACCAAAGCCCGACAAATCAACAAAGTTTTCATCTATCGAATAGATTTCGTAATGAGGTGAAAACTGGCTCACAGCATCCACGACACGGCGGCTCATATCTCCGTAAAGCGTATAGTTTGAGGATAGCACTTTAACGCCGTGTTCTTTGACCAGCTCACGGATTTTAAACAGCGGCGCACCCATCTTAATACCGAGGGCTTTTGCTTCCTCTGATCGTGCTACGGCACAACCATCATTGTTTGACAGGATGATAACCGGCTTGCCTAGCAAGTGCGGCTGAAACACCCTCTCACACGAAACATAGAAATTATTCCCATCAATCAGGGCTATGGGTCTTACCATTGCAATCAATCCACCGAATAGCGGCGGACTGATCCGGCGATTACGCCCCAAATCTCTGTTTGGTCTGTAATCCTGATTGGCTGATAATTATTGCCCTTAGATTTAGGATCGAGCCAATATTGACCGTCTCGCTTGGCTAATTTCTTCAGTGTGATTGAACCGTCAACCACAGCTAAAACAATGCGGCCTACCCGCGCTTTACCGGAACGATCCACGGCAATTAAATCTCCATCGTGAATACCTTCATCGACAAGGCTATCACCGGAAACACGCCACCAAAATGTGGCGCTCGGATGCGGTACGATCCAAGCAATAGGGTCAATTTCATCCTCTAAATCATCACTGGCCGGTGATGGGAAACCAGCAGGAACGACAATTGAGGATAAAATAACGGTTTGGCCTTCATAGGCAACTGAAACAGGGCTTAAAATCATTGAATTACCATTTGCTACACTACAAGAACATATAATGAACAAAGGTTAATTTCAATCTGCCTTCTGGCGGCAGTTTTTAAGCTGTGTTGTTCTCGTCAAATTTCCAACTTGGCCGCGATGTTTGTCATTTCTTCAGCTTCAGGCAGATATGAAAAATTGCCGGTTCCAAGTAAGAACCACGCCGGATTCACATTGTATTCGATCACAAGCGAGCGCAAAACTTTCATAGGTATCTCGCGCTTAGCGTGTTCATAAGCACTATAAGCACTTTGTGATACTAAAATGCTATCAGCAAAGGGTTGTTGTCGCTTGCCGGACTTCTTGCGAACTTCTTTCAAGCGGTCTGCGATTTCATTTATTTCATTCATACAGCCAACCTTTACCAGCTCAACACAAGCGATAAACAACACATCATTTCATAAGCCCTAGGGTCAGGACCCATTGATTTGAACTGACGGCTGTGATTCAGATGGGCGTATAGGAGCCCGACTGATGAGTAATTTGTTTTGGCTGACGGACGAGCAAATGGCTCGTCTTCAGCCCTATTTCCCCAAGAGCCATGGCCGCCAGCGCGTTGATGATCGACGCGTTCTGAGCGGCATCATCTTCGTCAACCGCAACGGGCTGCGTTGGCGTGATGCGCCGAAGAAATATGGCCCGGCGAAGACGCTTTATAACCGCTGGAAACGCTGGGGCGACAAGGGCGTATTTATCCAGATGATGGAAGGTCTGGCCGTGCCTGAAGCCGCAGAGCACAAGACCATCATGATCGATGCGACCTATCTCAAGGCCCACCGCACGGCTTCCAGCTTGCGGGTAAAAAAGGGGGCGCGGGCCGCCTGATTGGACGCACGAAAGGCGGCATGAACACCAAGCTTCATGCCGTAACGGATGCGAGTGGTCGCCCGATCAGCTTCTTCATAACGGCAGGCCAGGTCAGCGATTACACCGGTGCTGCCGCCTTGCTTGATGAACTTCCCAAGGCCAAATGGTTGCTGGCCGACCGTGGCTATGATGCCGACTGGTATCGTGACGCTTTACAGGCGAAGGGGATCACTCCCTGCATTCCAGGTCGAAAATCCCGCAAGAAGACCATCAAATACGACAAACGCCGCTACAAACGGCGCAACCGGATCGAGATCATGTTCGGGCGTCTCAAAGACTGGCGGCGTGTCGCTACGCGTTACGACCGGTGCCCAATGGCCTTTCTCTCCGCCATCGCTCTCGCTGCGACCGTTATCTTCTGGCTATGAGCAATGAGTCCTGACCCTAGCGCATATCAAGCCAGAGGAGCCTGAGGTACTTGGTCTTTTAGCCCTCATGGAACTCCAGTGCTCTCGGCTGCTTGCCCGACAAGATCGTCAAGGCTTGCCAGTGCCGCTCGATCGTCAGGATCGTGGCTTGTGGGATCGATTGCTCATACGTCGAGGTCTGGAGATAGTTGAGCGAGCATGCCGCATGTCGTCTCCCACTGGATGGTATCTTCTGCAAGCGTTGATTTCTGCTTGTCACGCGCGGGCTGCGAGCTTTCGAGACACCAATTGGCGAGAGATACTGGCGAGATATGACGCGCTCTTCCTGTTGAGCCCTACATACGTAGTTGCCCTCAATCGAGCAGTCGCTGTGTCGTGGGCCATGAACCCCGCTGCAGGGATGGCGGTCCTTAAGGCGATTGAGGACGAGTGGGACGTGGAGACCTACCCGCTTTTTCACGCGACGCGGGCGGATTTCCTTTCGCGTCTTGGTTTCCAAGACCAAGCTGCGGCAGCCTATCAGGCTGCGGCCGTACTCAGCACCAACCTACCTCAAAAGTTGTTCTTGGTCACGCGCGCTGAGGAATGCCTGGCAGGGTCTCGGACAGATGTTGGATAACATCAGTCGATTGACGGTGATTGCGCGCACGTGGACGCGCATCATGACAGGTATGACGAGCCTTTGAACGTCCGCTGGCTGTGCCGGCGCCATCATATCCGGCTGCACTTCTACGGTGAGGACATGTTTCCTATGTGCAGGCCGCATCACGTATGAACGGCGGCTCTCCGGTTATGCCTCAACGCCGCTGAAAGCGTCGCGCGGTCAGTCAGCCATGACGATCATACCTTATTCAGATCATGCGATCGGCGCCCTGCCATCAGGAGGATGAAATGCGTAAAGATCAGATCCCGGATTTCGTTGATGAGATCTTCGCCACCGGCTGCCCAATCACCGCAGTAGGACAAGATTGCTATGTTTTGCAGAGAGCGATCTGCTGGCAGAAGACTTCGACCGTGTTGGTGAGGTGGTCGATAAAATCTGCCAGCGATAAGGAAAGCGTGACCATCTGTTGCTGACATCAGAGGTGGCTCGGTTTGTCTGAACAGTTTTGGGCGTTTTGCTAAGTGGATTTCCGCCTTGATTATGCCGCCACCATCATTGGTGCCAGCGCGTTGAAGTAGGCCTGATCCGGCGTCTGCCGGTCAAGGGATGAATGTGGACGTCGGCTATTGTAGAAGGCGAGATAGCGGCCGATGCCAGCGCGAGCCTCGGATACGGTCTTGTAGGCGTGGAGATAGACCTCTTCGTATTTGATCGACCGCCAGAGCCGCTCGACGAAGACGTTGTCGCGCCACGCGCCCTTGCCATCCATCGAGATGGCGATCTCCGCCTTCTTCAGCACGGCTGTGAAGTCGATGGAGGTGAACTGCGAACCCTGATCGGTGTTGAATATTTCAGGCTTTCCATAGCGGGCCAGCGCGTCCTCGACCGCTTCGATGCAGAAGTCCGCCTCCATCGTGATCGACAGCCGCCAGGACAGAACCCGCCGGCTAAACCAGTCCACGACGGCGCAGAGATAGACGAATCCCCGCGCCATCGGCACATACGTTATGTCCATTGCCCAGACCTGGTTGGGCCGGGTGACCGCCAGCTTGCGCAGGAGATAAGGATAGATTTTGTGACCTGGCGCTGGTTTGGAGGTGTTCGGGCGACGGTAGATTGCCTCGATGCCCATCTTCTTCATCAGCGTGGCGACGTGCAACCGCCCGACCTCGGTCCCTTCACCCCTCAAAAGCCCTTGCAACATCCGACTTCCGGCGAACGGATAGTCGAGGTGCAGTTCGTCGATCCGCCGCATCAGGTCCAGATCGCCGTCGGACACTTGACGTGGAGAATAGTAGACACTGCCACGGCTGAAGCCGAGAAGCCTGGCCTGACGTGCGACCGACAGTTTGTGTGTTCGGTCGATCATTTCTTTCCGCCCAGCAATCCCGCTTTGCCGAGCGCTCCGGCTAAAAAATCATTCTCCAATGTCAGTTCGCCTATTTTGGCGTGCAGCGTTTTGACATCGACGGTTGGACCTGCCGGTTCCGCCTTCGCTTCATCGCCGAAAACGCCTGTCGCCCCATCAAGGAGCTGGTCTTTCCACTGTTTGATCTGGTTGGCATGCACGTCGAACTGCTGGGACAATTCCACCAGCGTCTGCTCACCTCGGATCGCGGCGAGCGCCACTTTTGCCTTGAAAGCCGGGCTGTGGTTCCGGCGCGGTCGTCTTGTCATGGTATCTCCTGTTCCCGGCATCTAAGCCGAAGTCAGGCAGAAATTCCACTTATCACCGCTGTGCAGATTTCCCGAGCCACCTCTGATAGTCCGGGTGCACGAGCGTCATTGGGATGATGATGTCCTGCGAGTAATTCCTGCGAATCTCGCTGACCGCAGCGATCGTAAGTCCCCTCCACAAGGGGAGATCCTGATAGTCTCCGCTCGCTGGTATGGGGACCGTTTCTTTCACCACGAACCCGATTTCCTCAGGGTCAAAGATCAGCGATTTCGGACGCCGATCGCGCAGCCGCTCAGCGAGAGTCGTCTTTCCGGCGCCGAAAGGTCCGTTGATCCAGATTATCATTGTCGACGGCCTCTAACCGGAAGGCTCGCAAGAGCGCTGGGCGGCTTCGTGTGCTGGCACGATCGGAGTGGCTCCGAAGTGCTTCTCAAGATAGGTGACGCCGAACGTCACGATGTCCTGCGCGTCGAACAGGTAGCACTGAGCAAAGCCCACGACACCTTCTCGATGGCGACCGAGCTTCACGTAAGCATTTGCTATAGTTTCGACCGCATCCGGCTTTCCTTCGATAGCAAAGCAATCGAGAATGCCGTTTGAATCGTATTCTGATGCCGTTTTCCAGGCGACTTCACCGTTTCTTCCAAGCATCGGCATCTCATACGTCACCCATCGTTTGTTGGGGATATCCGCAACCGCCTCGGCGTAGTGCAATGCGGTAACGGAGTTTAGCGGCGCACCCAACAGCAGGGCCTTCCCGCCAAGGCGGACGAACCGCTCGACGGGCGACCCTTCCCCCAAGGCGTGACCGAGTTCGTGAGGCTCCGTCAGCGTTTCAGCTAGCGGACCAACCGCGACCATCGATGCATCGGGGTGCGCGCTGCGCCGCGCGCCGGGGGCTTGAACCAGAAATTGATTCAGCAGGCCGAACCCACGGTAAGTCCCGGCCGTTGCGGGATCGAACGGCGGCCAGGTACGGCGGGCTTTGTCATCCAACCGAGCGCCATTCAGAGTCTCCTCGTAGGGTGATCGGTCCCACGACGCGTATCCCATCACAGTGCCAGTCGGCCCAACCGCGGAGCGTAACGCGGCAACGACCGTCTCCGCTCCTCCTTCGACCGGACCAATCGCTTTAAGTGAGGCATGCACCATCAACAGGTCACCGGTTTGGACTCCGAGTTTTCGAATTGCCTCCGTTATTGCCTTCCGCGTATGCATCGCGATATCTCCTCTAAACTGCAAAACACTATACCTATCGAGAGGCACTGTTGCAAAGTTAGCGATGAGGCAGCCTTTTGTCTTATTCAAAGGCCTTACATTTCAAATCTAAAGTATATATGAGTAAACTTGGTCTGACAGTTACCAATGCTTAATCAGTGAGGCACCTATCTCAGCGATCTGTCTATTTCGTTCATCCATAGTTGCCTGACTCCCCGTCGTGTAGATAACTACGATACGGGAGGGCTTACCATCTGGCCCCAGTGCTGCAATGATACCGCGAGACCCACGCTCACCGGCTCCAGATTTATCAGCAATAAACCAGCCAGCCGGAAGGGCCGAGCGCAGAAGTGGTCCTGCAACTTTATCCGCCTCCATCCAGTCTATTAATTGTTGCCGGGAAGCTAGAGTAAGTAGTTCGCCAGTTAATAGTTTGCGCAACGTTGTTGCCATTGCTGCAGGCATCGTGGTGTCACGCTCGTCGTTTGGTATGGCTTCATTCAGCTCCGGTTCCCAACGATCAAGGCGAGTTACATGATCCCCCATGTTGTGCAAAAAAGCGGTTAGCTCCTTCGGTCCTCCGATCGTTGTCAGAAGTAAGTTGGCAGCAGTGTTATCACTCATGGTTATGGCAGCACTGCATAATTCTCTTACTGTCATGCCATCCGTAAGATGCTTTTCTGTGACTGGTGAGTACTCAACCAAGTCATTCTGAGAATAGTGTATGCGGCGACCGAGTTGCTCTTGCCCGGCGTCAACACGGGATAATACCGCACCACATAGCAGAACTTTAAAAGTGCTCATCATTGGAAAACGTTCTTCGGGGCGAAAACTCTCAAGGATCTTACCGCTGTTGAGATCCAGTTCGATGTAACCCACTCGTGCACCCAACTGATCTTCAGCATCTTTTACTTTCACCAGCGTTTCTGGGTGAGCAAAAACAGGAAGGCAAAATGCCGCAAAAAAGGGAATAAGGGCGACACGAAAATGTTGAATACTCATACTCTTCCTTTTTCAATATTATTGAAGCATTTACCAGGGTTATTGTCTCATGAGCGGATACATATTTGAATGTATTTAGAAAAATAAACAAATAGGGGTTCCGCGCACATTTCCCCGAAAAGTGCCACCTGACGTCTAAGAAACCATTATTATCATGACATTAACCTATAAAAATAGGCGTATCACGAGGCCCTTTCGTCTTCAAGAATTTTATAAACCGTGGAGCGGGCAATACTGAGCTGATGAGCAATTTCCGTTGCACCAGTGCCCTTCTGATGAAGCGTCAGCACGACGTTCCTGTCCACGGTACGCCTGCGGCCAAATTTGATTCCTTTCAGCTTTGCTTCCTGTCGGCCCTCATTCGTGCGTTCTAGGATCCTCCGGCGTTCAGCCTGTGCCACAGCCGACAGGATGGTGACCACCATTTGCCCCATATCACCGTCGGTACTGATCCCGTCATCAATGAACCGGACTGCCACGCCCTGAGCGTCAAATTCCTTTATCAGTTGGATCATATCGGCAGTGTCGCGGCCA
Source organism: Klebsiella sp. 10982 (assembly GCF_048589245.1). Classification (NCBI taxonomy): domain Bacteria; kingdom Pseudomonadati; phylum Pseudomonadota; class Gammaproteobacteria; order Enterobacterales; family Enterobacteriaceae; genus Klebsiella; species Klebsiella sp. 10982. Next base: position 8,700 of record NZ_JBMAXV010000059.1, on the reverse strand, counting down.
AGACGGTCGAGCTTCTTAACCAGAATGACATCACCTTCCTCCACCTTCATCCTCAGCAAATCCAGCCCTTCCCGGTCTGTTGAACTGCCGGATGCCTTATCGGTAAATATACGGTTTGCTTTCACACCTGCGTCTTTGAGTGCTCTGACCTGAAGATCAAGAGACTGCTGACTGGTTGAGACCCGAGCGTAACCAAAAAGTCGCATAAAAATGTACCTTAAATCGAATATCGGACAACTCATGTCTATTATTACAAATTTACGATTTAATAGACATATTAATGTAACAGTTTTACGATGTCCGATAATTTATAACATTTCGTACGGTTGGAAAAATGTTACTAAATGCCCGTCAGGCAGGGAGGCCGATATGCCCGTTGACTTTCTGACCACTGAGCAGACTGAAAGCTATGGCAGATTCACCGGTGAACCGGATGAGCTTCAGCTGGCACGATATTTTCACCTTGATGAAGCAGACAAGGAATTTATCGGAAAAAGCAGAGGTGATCACAACCGTCTGGGCATTGCCCTGCAAATTGGATGTGTCCGTTTTCTGGGCACCTTCCTCACCGATATGAATCATATTCCTTCCGGCGTCCGGCATTTTACCGCCAGACAGCTCGGGATTCGTGATATCACCGTTCTTGCAGAATACGGTCAGAGGGAAAATACCCGCCGTGAGCATGCAGCGCTGATACGTCAGCACTATCAGTATCGTGAATTTGCCTGGCCCTGGACATTTCGCCTTACCCGTCTTTTATATACCCGGAGCTGGATAAGCAACGAACGTCCTGGCCTGCTTTTCGATCTGGCGACAGGGTGGCTTATGCAACATCGTATTATTCTCCCCGGAGCCACTACGCTGACCCGGTTGATTTCAGAGGTAAGGGAAAAGGCGACGTTGCGCCTGTGGAACAAACTGGCACTGATACCGTCAGCCGAACAGCGTTCACAGCTGGAGATGCTGCTGGGGCCAACTGATTGCAGCCGCCTGTCTTTACTGGAATCACTGAAAAAGGGCCCTGTGACCATCAGTGGTCCGGCGTTTAATGAAGCAATTGAACGCTGGAAAACTCTGAACGATTTTGGCCTGCATGCTGAAAACCTGAGTACACTCCCGGCTGTGCGCCTGAAAAATCTCGCACGTTATGCTGGTATGACTTCGGTGTTCAATATTGCCAGGATGTCACCGCAGAAAAGGATGGCGGTTCTGGTTGCCTTTGTCCTTGCATGGGAAACGCTGGCGCTGGATGATGCATTGGACGTTCTGGACGCCATGCTGGCCGTTATCATCCGTGACGCCAGAAAGATTGGGCAGAAAAAACGGCTCCGCTCGCTGAAGGATCTGGATAAATCTGCATTGGCGCTCGCCAGCGCATGTTCGTACCTGCTGAAAGAAGAAACACCGGACGAATCGATTCGTGCTGAGGTGTTCAGCTACATCCCAAGGCAAAAGCTGGCTGAAATCATCACGCTTGTCCGTGAAATTGCCCGGCCCTCAGACGATAATTTTCATGAAGAAATGGTGGAGCAGTACGGGCGCGTTCGTCGTTTCCTGCCCCATCTGCTGAATACCGTTAAATTTTCATCCGCACCTGCCGGGGTTACCACTCTGAATGCCTGTGACTACCTCAGCCGGGAGTTCAGCTCACGGCGGCAGTTTTTTGACGACGCACCAACGGAAATTATCAGTCGGTCATGGAAACGGCTGGTGATTAACAAGGAAAAACATATCACCCGCAGGGGATACACGCTCTGCTTTCTCAGTAAACTGCAGGATAGTCTGAGGCGGAGGGATGTCTACGTTACCGGCAGTAACCGGTGGGGAGATCCTCGTGCAAGATTACTACAGGGTGCTGACTGGCAGGCAAACCGGATTAAGGTTTATCGTTCTTTGGGGCACCCGACAGACCCGCAGGAAGCAATAAAATCTCTGGGTCATCAGCTTGATAGTCGTTACAGACAGGTTGCTGCACGTCTTTGCGAAAATGAGGCTGTCGAACTCGATGTTTCTGGCCCGAAGCCCCGGTTGACAATTTCTCCCCTCGCCAGTCTTGATGAGCCGGACAGTCTGAAACGACTGAGCAAAATGATCAGTGATCTACTCCCTCCGGTGGATTTAACGGAGTTGCTGCTCGAAATTAACGCCCATACCGGATTTGCTGATGAGTTTTTCCATGCTAGTGAAGCCAGTGCCAGAGTTGATGATCTGCCCGTCAGCATCAGCGCCGTGCTGATGGCTGAAGCCTGCAATATCGGTCTGGAACCACTGATCAGATCAAATGTTCCTGCACTGACCCGACACCGGCTGAACTGGACAAAAGCGAACTATCTGCGGGCTGAAACTATCACCAGCGCTAATGCCAGACTGGTTGATTTTCAGGCAACGCTGCCACTGGCACAGATATGGGGTGGAGGAGAAGTGGCATCTGCAGATGGAATGCGCTTTGTTACGCCAGTCAGAACAATCAATGCCGGACCGAACCGCAAATACTTTGGTAATAACAGAGGGATCACCTGGTACAACTTTGTGTCCGATCAGTATTCCGGCTTTCATGGCATCGTTATACCGGGGACGCTGAGGGACTCTATCTTTGTGCTGGAAGGTCTTCTGGAACAGGAGACCGGGCTGAATCCAACCGAAATTATGACCGATACAGCAGGTGCCAGCGAACTTGTCTTTGGCCTTTTCTGGCTGCTGGGATACCAGTTTTCTCCACGCCTGGCTGATGCCGGTGCTTCGGTTTTCTGGCGAATGGACCATGATGCCGACTATGGCGTGCTGAATGATATTGCCAGAGGGCAATCAGATCCCCGAAAAATAGTCCTTCAGTGGGACGAAATGATCCGGACCGCTGGCTCCCTGAAGCTGGGCAAAGTACAGGTTTCAGTGCTGGTCCGTTCATTGCTGAAAAGTGAACGTCCTTCCGGACTGACTCAGGCAATCATTGAAGTGGGGCGCATCAACAAAACGCTGTATCTGCTTAATTATATTGATGATGAAGATTACCGCCGGCGCATTCTGACCCAGCTTAATCGGGGAGAAAGTCGCCATGCCGTTGCCAGAGCCATCTGTCACGGTCAAAAAGGTGAGATAAGAAAACGATATACCGACGGTCAGGAAGATCAACTGGGCACACTGGGGCTGGTCACTAACGCCGTCGTGTTATGGAACACTATTTATATGCAGGCAGCCCTGGATCATCTCCGGGCGCAGGGTGAAACACTGAATGATGAAGATATCGCACGCCTCTCCCCGCTTTGCCACGGACATATCAATATGCTCGGCCATTATTCCTTCACGCTGGCAGAACTGGTGACCAAAGGACATCTGAGACCATTAAAAGAGGCGTCAGAGGCAGAAAACGTTGCTTAACGTGAGTTTTCGTTCCACTGAGCGTCAGACCCCTCTACATGGCTCTGCTGTAGTGAGTGGGTTGCGCTCCGGCAGCGGTCCTGATCAATCGTCACCCTTTCTCGGTCCTTCAACGTTCCTGACAACGAGCCTCCTTTTCGCCAATCCATCGACAATCACCGCGAGTCCCTGCTCGAACGCTGCGTCCGGACCGGCTTCGTCGAAGGCGTCTATCGCGGCCCGCAACAGCGGCGAGAGCGGAGCCTGTTCAACGGTGCCGCCGCGCTCGCCGGCATCGCTGTCGCCGGCCTGCTCCTCAAGCACGGCCCCAACAGTGAAGTAGCTGATTGTCATCAGCGCATTGACGGCGTCCCCGGCCGAAAAACCCGCCTCGCAGAGGAAGCGAAGCTGCGCGTCGGCCGTTTCCATCTGCGGTGCGCCCGGTCGCGTGCCGGCATGGATGCGCGCGCCATCGCGGTAGGCGAGCAGCGCCTGCCTGAAGCTGCGGGCATTCCCGATCAGAAATGAGCGCCAGTCGTCGTCGGCTCTCGGCACCGAATGCGTATGATTCTCCGCCAGCATGGCTTCGGCCAGTGCGTCGAGCAGCGCCCGCTTGTTCCTGAAGTGCCAGTAAAGCGCCGGCTGCTGAACCCCCAACCGTTCCGCCAGTTTGCGTGTCGTCAGACCGTCTACGCCGACCTCGTTCAACAGGTCCAGGGCGGCACGGATCACTGTATTCGGCTGCAACTTTGTCATGCTTGACACTTTATCACTGATAAACATAATATGTCCACCAACTTATCAGTGATAAAGAATCCGCGCGTTCAATCGGACCAGCGGAGGCTGGTCCGGAGGCCAGACGTGAAACCCAACAGACCCCTGATCGTAATTCTGAGCACTGTCGCGCTCGACGCTGTCGGCATCGGCCTGATTATGCCGGTGCTGCCGGGCCTCCTGCGCGATCTGGTTCACTCGAACGACGTCACCGCCCACTATGGCATTCTGCTGGCGCTGTATGCGTTGATGCAATTTGCCTGCGCACCTGTGCTGGGCGCGCTGTCGGATCGTTTCGGGCGGCGGCCGGTCTTGCTCGTCTCGCTGGCCGGCGCTGCTGTCGACTACGCCATCATGGCGACGGCGCCTTTCCTTTGGGTTCTCTATATCGGGCGGATCGTGGCCGGCATCACCGGGGCGACTGGGGCGGTAGCCGGCGCTTATATTGCCGATATCACTGATGGCGATGAGCGCGCGCGGCACTTCGGCTTCATGAGCGCCTGTTTCGGGTTCGGGATGGTCGCGGGACCTGTGCTCGGTGGGCTGATGGGCGGTTTCTCCCCCCACGCTCCGTTCTTCGCCGCGGCAGCCTTGAACGGCCTCAATTTCCTGACGGGCTGTTTCCTTTTGCCGGAGTCGCACAAAGGCGAACGCCGGCCGTTACGCCGGGAGGCTCTCAACCCGCTCGCTTCGTTCCGGTGGGCCCGGGGCATGACCGTCGTCGCCGCCCTGATGGCGGTCTTCTTCATCATGCAACTTGTCGGACAGGTGCCGGCCGCGCTTTGGGTCATTTTCGGCGAGGATCGCTTTCACTGGGACGCGACCACGATCGGCATTTCGCTTGCCGCATTTGGCATTCTGCATTCACTCGCCCAGGCAATGATCACCGGCCCTGTAGCCGCCCGGCTCGGCGAAAGGCGGGCACTCATGCTCGGAATGATTGCCGACGGCACAGGCTACATCCTGCTTGCCTTCGCGACACGGGGATGGATGGCGTTCCCGATCATGGTCCTGCTTGCTTCGGGTGGCATCGGAATGCCGGCGCTGCAAGCAATGTTGTCCAGGCAGGTGGATGAGGAACGTCAGGGGCAGCTGCAAGGCTCACTGGCGGCGCTCACCAGCCTGACCTCGATCGTCGGACCCCTCCTCTTCACGGCGATCTATGCGGCTTCTATAACAACGTGGAACGGGTGGGCATGGATTGCAGGCGCTGCCCTCTACTTGCTCTGCCTGCCGGCGCTGCGTCGCGGGCTTTGGAGCGGCGCAGGGCAACGAGCCGATCGCTGATCGTGGAAACGATAGGCCTATGCCATGCGGGTCAAGGCGACTTCCGGCAAGCTATACGCGCCCTAGGAGTGCGGTTGGAACGTTGGCCCAGCCAGATACTCCCGATCACGAGCAGGACGCCGATGATTTGAAGCGCACTCAGCGTCTGATCCAAGAACAACCATCCTAGCAACACGGCGGTCCCCGGGCTGAGAAAGCCCAGTAAGGAAACAACTGTAGGTTCGAGTCGCGAGATCCCCCGGAACCAAAGGAAGTAGGTTAAACCCGCTCCGATCAGGCCGAGCCACGCCAGGCCGAGAACATTGGTTCCTGTAGGCATCGGGATTGGCGGATCAAACACTAAAGCTACTGGAACGAGCAGAAGTCCTCCGGCCGCCAGTTGCCAGGCGGTAAAGGTGAGCAGAGGCACGGGAGGTTGCCACTTGCGGGTCAGCACGGTTCCGAACGCCATGGAAACCGCCCCCGCCAGGCCCGCTGCGACGCCGACAGGATCTAGCGCTGCGTTTGGTGTCAACACCAACAGCGCCACGCCCGCAGTTCCGCAAATAGCCCCCAGGACCGCCATCAATCGTATCGGGCTACCTAGCAGAGCGGCAGAGATGAACACGACCATCAGCGGCTGCACAGCGCCTACCGTCGCCGCGACCCCGCCCGGCAGGCGGTAGACCGAAATAAACAACAAGCTCCAGAATAGCGAAATATTAAGTGCGCCGAGGATGAAGATGCGCATCCACCAGATTCCCGTTGGAATCTGTCGGACGATCATCACGAGCAATAAACCCGCCGGCAACGCCCGCAGCATCGCGACCGTCATCGGTGAGAAGTTCGGCAGGTATTGGGTGGTGACAATGTAGGTGCTGCCCCAAATGGCAGGTGCTATCGCTGTGAACAATAAATCGGGCGTGCGTAATGACATGCGATTACAAGACCTCCGCTACGGCGATGGGTTTTTGAGAGTTGCAGGCGCCGCGATGACCGCACCCTGACTTGGACTGGCCCTGCCTCGCACCAATCCACCTGCGGCTATGGCCGCGATCATGCGAGGCCCGAAAATTACACGACCTGTACACGTCCGCCGAACCCGGAACGCAACAGAGCTTCGTGGGCATCCCGATCCGGGTCGTAGCAGCAGTCCTGGACCAAACGCACGTCGTAGTCCGCATCACTAGCCCAGGCGACGCTTGAAAGAACAACGCCGGTGGTGCTTATCCCGGCCATGACAAGCGTGCTTACGCCGCGCGTCCGAAGGTCGGCGTCGAGCGCCGTGCCATAAAAGACGCTGGCTCGCGGACATGCATAGAAAAGGTCGCCCCGTTCGATCGCAAGCCCTTCGACGGGCAGACCGGTGCGAAATCGTCCGCTCGGGAGATACGGTGAGATTTGGCGATTCGTCGCCGGCGGCGCATGTTCATACTCTTCGCCGAGCGAAAAGTTGGGGAACAGCACGGGCCGGCCGCGCAAGGCGTGCTGGCAGCCGTGCAGACCCTGCGTGAGATGAACGCCGACAACCTGCGCAAGGTGCCGGCCGATGCACCCACGGCCTTCATCAAGCCGCGCTGGAAGCCGCTGGTGATCACCCCGGAAGGCCTCGACCGGAAATTCTACGAAATCTGCGCCCTGTCCGAGCTGAAGAACGCCCTGCGCTCCGGCGACATCTGGGTCAAGGGCTCGCGGCAGTTCCGCGACTTCGACGACTACCTGCTGCCGGCCGAGAAGTTCGCCGCACTCAAGCGCGAGCAGGCCCTGCCCCTGGCGATCAACCCGAACAGCGACCAGTACCTGGAAGAGCGTTTGCAGCTGCTGGACGAGCAGTTGGCCACCGTCACCCGCCTGGCCAAGGACAACGAGCTGCCCGATGCCATCCTCACCGAGTCAGGGCTGAAAATCACCCCGCTGGATGCGGCGGTGCCGGATCGGGCGCAGGCGCTGATCGACCAAACCAGCCAGTTACTGCCGCGCATCAAGATCACCGAACTGCTGATGGACGTGGACGACTGGACGGGCTTCAGCCGCCACTTCACCCACTTGAAGGACGGGGCCGAGGCCAAAGACAGGACGTTGCTGCTGTCCGCAATCCTCGGTGATGCGATCAACCTCGGGCTGACCAAGATGGCCGAGTCGAGCCCCGGCCTGACCTACGCCAAGCTGTCCTGGCTGCAAGCCTGGCACATCCGCGACGAAACCTATTCGGCGGCCTTGGCCGAGCTGGTCAACCACCAGTATCGCCACGCCTTTGCCGCCCACTGGGGCGACGGCACGACCTCATCCTCCGATGGCCAGCGCTTCCGCGCGGGTGGCCGGGGCGAGAGCACCGGGCACGTCAACCCGAAGTACGGTAGCGAGCCGGGACGGCTGTTCTATACCCATATCTCCGACCAGTACGCGCCGTTCAGCACCCGCGTGGTGAATGTCGGCGTCCGCGATTCCACCTATGTGCTCGACGGCCTGCTGTACCACGAGTCCGACCTGCGGATCGAGGAGCACTACACCGACACGGCCGGCTTCACCGATCACGTCTTTGCCCTGATGCACCTGCTAGGCTTCCGCTTCGCGCCGCGCATCCGCGACCTCGGCGAAACCAAGCTGTACGTGCCGCAGGGCGTGCAAGCCTACCCGACGTTGCGCCCGCTGATCGGCGGCACCCTGAACATCAAGCACGTGCGTGCCCACTGGGACGACATCCTGCGCCTGGCCAGCTCGATCAAGCAGGGCACCGTCACCGCCTCGCTGATGCTGCGCAAGCTCGGCAGCTACCCGCGCCAGAACGGACTGGCCGTGGCCCTGCGCGAGCTGGGCCGGATCGAGCGCACGCTGTTCATCCTGGACTGGCTGCAAAGTGTTGAACTGCGCCGCCGCGTGCATGCCGGCCTGAACAAAGGTGAGGCGCGCAACTCGCTGGCCAGGGCGGTGTTCTTCAACCGCCTTGGGGAAATCAGGGATCGGAGCTTCGAGCAGCAGCGCTACCGGGCCAGCGGCCTCAACCTGGTGACGGCGGCTATCGTGCTGTGGAACACGGTGTACCTGGAACGCGCCACCCAGGGGTTGGTCGAGGCCGGCAAGCCGGTGGACGGCGAGCTGCTGCAATTCCTGTCGCCGCTGGGCTGGGAGCACATCAACCTAACCGGCGATTACGTCTGGCGGCAGAGCCGCAGACTGGAAGACGGGAAGTTTCGGCCCTTACGGATGCCCGGAAAACCTTAGCGTACGATTTTTTCCGAATTCTGCGGGCTCCCCGACTATGCTCAATACTCGTGTGCACCAAAGCGAGGTGAGCATGGCGACGGA
>NZ_JBMAXV010000058.1:0-21776 GCF_048589245.1 Klebsiella sp. 10982 | reverse complement strand
ATTTCTACATTTCCGTGCCATTTGTAGCCACGGGCAGCACTCCCGGAAGACGGAGCCCGCGACGGGAAATATGACGAGGTACTGCGTGCGCCATCGTCACGGAATTCATGCAAAAGAAAACCCCGGTTACGCCAGACGCGACAGGGGTTTTTTCATGGCTATCCTTCCCGCTTAACGGCGTTCGAGGATCTCAAAGCAGTAGCTGTGGGAGTTCTGCGCATCGGCATCATGAAACTCACTGAACACCGATTCCCACTCGTCCGGATCGTAATCCGGGAAATGAGTATCGCCTTCCACTTCCGCATCGATATGAGTCAGATACAGCTTCTGCGCTTTCGGCAGAAACTGCTCATACACGCGGCCACCGCCAATCACCATAATCTCTTCCACATCGCCGCAGGCGGCAATCGCTTCCTCAACGGAGGAGACCCACTGCACGCGATCGTCGCTGCCGGGTTTGCTGCTGATCACGATGTTTTTACGCCCCGGCAACGGGCGTCCAATGGATTCCCAGGTCAGACGCCCCATCACTACCGGCTTATTTAACGTGTTGCGCTTGAACCAGGCGAGATCGGCAGGCAGGTTCCATGGCATGGCGTTTTCCATACCAATCACGCGATCTACCGCTAACGCCGCAATCAGACTGATCATTCATTCATTCCTGAGTACAAAAAATTGTCGCCACTATACGGAAAGCGTACAACTTCGTCGACTGGGCGGAGAGTAAAGAATAAGAAAATTTTCTGATTTGCTGGCAAGCCCACGTTCGCGCCGTGGGCCGCCAGAAGAGGATCTAAAAGAAAACAAAATGTTACTGGTTAGCGTCAGGCAGAGGGCTTATTTTCCGGCTCATCGGCAATATCCCCGGTATGCCTGCCCTCTTCCGTTCCCTGCCAGCCATGGCGCTGCACCAGCGACAGATGATGTCGATCTTCGTTGATGATGCCGGTGAGCATATCGCTGGTACGCTTGAAGACCGCCACCCGCGACGCCGCGTCGTTTTCCGCCATCGCCACCATCTCTTCGACCATTTGCAGGTTGAAACGACGGAACAGATCGGCCCGCTCGCGCGCTTCATAGGCGCCAAGCCCCAGCGCCTCCAGCGTCATTCGGCCGGACTTCAGCGCCGCCTCGAAGGTTTCACGCTCCGGCGCGTCAACGCCAGCCTGACGCAGCTGGATATAATGATCGACATCGCGGGCGCGGGAGATAATCTGCAGATGCGGGAAATGTTCTTTCACCCTCGCCACCAGCTCCAGGCTGACGTGCGGATCGTCAATGGCATTGATCAGCACTTCCGCCTTTTCCGCACCGGCTGACTCCAGCAGATCGACCCGGGTGGCATCGCCGTAGAAGACCTTCATATCAAATTTGCGCAGGGTATCGACATGGTCCGGATCGTGATCGAGGATCACCATCTTCACCCCGCTTGAGAGCAGCAGTCGCCCGGCAATCTGTCCGAAGCGGCCAAAGCCGGCGACAATCACCCGCGGCTGCTCTTCATCAATCTCGTCAGCGTCACGCGCCTGGCCGCTGGACGATTTCTCCATGCGGGTCAGCAGCACCAGCAGAATGGGGGTTGCCGCCATCGACAGGGCGACCGCCAGGGTCAACGCCTTTGCCCATTCGCCGTCCAGTACATCCGCCATCCGCGCGGCGCCAAAGACCACAAACGCGAACTCACTTCCCTGCCCCAGCAGCACCGCAAACCAGCGGCGCTGGGCGCGCGGCACGCCAAGCGGCCTGGCGATAAGCCACAGCATCAGCATTTTTATCGCCAGGAAACCGACCAGCAAAATCACAATACGCAGCGGATGGGTCACGAGAGTGCCGAAATCAATCGACATGCCGACGCCGATAAAGAACAGCCCCAGCAGCAGTCCTTTAAACGGCTCAATATCGCTTTCCAGCGCATGACGATACTCGGAGCTGGCCAGCAGCACCCCGGCGAGAAACGCCCCCATCGCCATCGACAGCCCGACCTCTTCCAGCAATAAACCAAAGCCGAAAACCAGGAACAGGGCCACGGCGCTGAACACTTCGCGCAGTCCGGAACGGGCGACAAAGCGCAGCAGCGGACGGGTCAGATAGCGCCCCAGGGCCACCACCAGCGCCAGCGCCGCGGCCACCTTCAATGCGGAAAGAGCAAACGCCACCAGCGAGGTGGCGCCACCGCTGGCCGCCAGCAGCGGGATCATCGCCACCAGCGGGATCGCCGCGATATCCTGAAACAGCAGCACCGCGAAGGCGCTGCGCCCCATCTGCGACACCGTCAGATTACGCTCATTCATCGCCTGCATCGCAATGGCTGTGGAAGAGAGCGCCAGGGTCATGCCGATCAGCTCGGCCACCTGCCAGCGCAGGCCCAGCAGCATGCAGAACAAGCCGATCAACACCCCGCAGGCCACCATCTGCAGCGCGCCGCCGCCGAACACCGAGGCGCGTAGCTTCCACAGCCGTTGCGGATCCAGCTCCAGACCAATGACGAACAGCATCAGCACCACGCCGATCTCGGCAAAGTGCAGAATCGCCTCGGCGTCGGTCACCAGCCGCAGCCCCCACGGGCCGATAATACAGCCGGCGATCAGATAGCCCAGCACCGACCCCAGCCCCAGGCGGACGGCGATGGGCACAATCAGCGCCGCGGCGCCCAGGTAAATCAGCGCTTGTATCAGCGTATGGCTATCCATTCTGATGTGCCTCCTGCCAGTCAATTAAGCGTTGACGATAATGGCGGGCCTGCTCCTGCAGCGTTTCGTCATCGCAGATAAAGGTGCAGTGCATGGCAAACGGCGGCAGCCATTTCATGCCGCAGTAAAGCGCAGTTGCCTGCAACGGCTGCGCCAGCACCGGAAAACCGGGAAATGAACCGATGTCGAAGTGGCTTTCACCGCCGCCGGTGGTCACCGCCCACATCAGCGATTTACCGCGCAGGGCAATACCGTTGTGGCCATAGGCCCAGCCGTGCGCCAGCACTTTGTCCATCCACAGCTTCAGCAGCGGCGGTACGCTATACCACTGCATGGGATGCTGCCAGATAACCAGATCGGCACGGGCCAGCGCCGCCTGCTCGGCGGCGATATCGATATTAAAGTCAGGATAGAGTTGATAGAGGGAGCGTATCTCTACGCCTTCAAGCGTCCCTGCCTGTTCAAGCATTCGCTTATTCGCATGAGAATGCTGCGGATAAGGATGCGCATAAATTATCAGAATCATTGATTGGCCTGCGTTTGCTCTTGTCATAATCAGCAAGAGTGTAGACAGTTAAGCCAACGGCTTACAATGATAACTGTGATTTATGTCGCAGTGGGTTACGCATTTCGGGGTTGATTCTTGATCGCCACATCAGAATCGTTGTCGACCAGATCGCATTGCTTCGGTAGCAGAAAGGTCATTGTGCCGGCGATAATCAACGAACCGGCCAGGGCGCAGACCGCCACATTCTGGCCGTAGAGATACATCATCACGCCCACCAGATAGGGGCCACAGAATCCGCCGAGATTGCCCAGGCCATTGATCACTCCGCGTGCGCTGCCCGCCACCTCCGGCGAAGCGATACGCCCCGGCATCGACCAGAACGGACTGGTAGCCGATTTGAGAAAGAAACCGCAGATCACCAGTGCGATATAGGCCGCCACCATCTGGTCGCGGAGCACTACCGACGCCACCAGCGCTGCCGCAAAACTGTAGAGCGAGAAGCGAACCCACAGACGACGCTTACCGCTGTGGTCGCTGAACAACGAAATCACATAGATCCCGGCCAGCGTGGCGACAAACGGCAGCACCGCCAGGAAGCCAACGCTGGCCATGTTGCCGCCGGTTAACCCCTTCAGAATGGTCGGCAGCCACAGCGTGTAGCCATAATCCCCGGTCTGGTAGAAAAAATTGAGGATCACCAGCTTCATCAGTCCGGCATTACCAAACACATCCTTCACCGGCGCCTTGCTGACAGGGGCTTCTGCCTGCTTCGCCGCACGCTCGGCGGCCAGGGTGGTCACCAGATAGTCACGCTCGCGGGCGGGCAACCAGTGGGCCTCTTGCGGACGGTCGCTGATCATAAACCACCACACGACCAGCACCACCAGCGACAACAGCCCTTCGATGATAAACAGCCAACGCCAGTCAAGCGCCGCAATAATGGCGCCGGAGACCGGCGCGGTGAGCATGCCGCCGAGCGGGGCAAACATCATCACAAACGCGTTCGCGCGACCCAGCTCTTTTTCCGGAAACCAGTTACTGACCATAGTCAGCACTACCGGCAGCATTCCCCCTTCCGATACCCCGAGAATAAATCGCAGCACCAGCAGTTGATATTGATGAGTCACAAACCCTGTCGCCACGGAAACGATAGCCCAGGCTACCAGCGACCAGGCAATAAATTTTTTACCGCTGCCGTTAACCGCAATTCGCCCACCGGGAATTTGCAAAAATAAATAACCAATAAAAAAGATACCGCTGGCCACGCCGGCCATTTGGCTGGTAATGCCTAAATCGGCCTCCATGCCGCCTGGCAGGGCAAAGCTAATATTAACCCGGTCCATAAATGACATAATGCAGGCAATTAACACCGGCACAATGATACGCAGCCAACGGGTGCTGGGAATTTTCTCGTTCATATATTTGCACTCTCTATGCAGAGGTTATTGTTTTGATTGAGATCGCGCGGGTACAGAAATAAAAAGCTAATTAATCGATAGCGTTTGGCAGCGCTGCGCCGGCAAACCAGGCGGCGACGTTAGCAAAAACCACTTCGCTCATTTTCTGTCGTGTTTCCTGCGTGGCGCTGGCGACATGCGGCTGCAGCACCACGTTATCGAGGGCGATCAGCGCCGCCGGGACCTGGGGTTCCTGTTCGAAAACATCGAGCCCGGCCCCGGCGATAACGCCGTTTTGTAACGCGTGGATCAACGCCTTTTCATCCACCAGCGAACCGCGGGCAATATTGATAAGCCAGGCATGCGCCGGCATCACGTTAAACACCGAGGCGTCGATGATGCCGCGGTTCGCCTCGCCGCCGGATGCGGCAATCACCAGAAAATCGCTCTCATGCGCCAGGGTATGCAGGTCGGCACACCACTGATAATCGAGGCCCGCTATCTTTTTACGGTCGGTATACAGCACCTGCATATCAAAACCCCGCGCCCGGCGGGCGATCGCCTGGCCAATATTCCCCATACCCAGCAGGCCGATACGCTTCCCGCTGACCTGAGTCGCCAACGGCATACCACCGCTCAGCCAGCGTCCCTCGCGGACAAAGCGATCGCCCTGACAGAGCTGACGGGAGCCGGCCAGCAGCAGCCCCATCGCCAGGTCAGCGACATCATTCGTCAACACCCCGGAGGTGATGGTGACGGCAATTTGCCGCGAGCGGGCATACGCCAGATCCACCGCATCGGTACCGACGCCGAAGATGGCAATCAGCCCAGCCTGAGGCAGCAACTCAAGGACGCTGTTTGCTACGCCGACGTCGCCGCGAGTGACCACGACGGCAATGTTCTCTCCTTGTTCACGCAGAAAGGCGATCGGATCGTCCTGCTCGTAGAGACGCAGCAGCGGGAAATGCTCCGCCAGCTGCAGCTGCAGGGTCTCAATTACGGGGGCCACTAAAAGGACAGCGCGGGGAATAACACTCTTCATCAGATCACCTGTTTGACGTTTGGTTACGACGGTAGCCACTATCAAACGGGTTTTTATCGGGGGATTTTGCGATCTGTATCACGCTGAATCGTGTTAAAAATGCATGTTACCGGACGCGTGATCGTGAAGACAAAACGGCGACCAGACAGGCAATGGACCGCGCGCGCATTAACCTTTCGCTAACACACGACAGGCGCTAGCTGGTGGCCGTTAAATCGTTTCGCCCATCGACAGGCGGTAGTGGAGATCCACCTTTTCAATAGTGGGCAGTCCTTTGATTTTCTTTATTAAAATCTCTGTCGCCACCTTACCCATCTCGAAGCGCGGCGTCAGGACGCTGGCCAGCCGGGGAGAGACGATCTGGCCGATCTCCAGGCCATGAAAGCCCGCGATAGCCAGCTCCTGGGGCACGCTGATACCGGATGCCAGGCACTCCTGTAACACGCCCACCGCCAGGTCGTCATTAGTGCACAGGATACCGTCCATATCGGCGTACATTTGCCGCGCCAGGGTCATCATGCCGGTGCCAATGGAAACCGACGAGACTTTATTCGGCGCAATGCGCCCCACCGCCAGCCCGGCATTCTCCATCGCCCGACAGTAGCCCAGATAACGCTGCTCGTCGCGGACGTCGGACATCGAGCCGAAGTAGATGATCCGTCGTTTACCGCTGGCCAGCAGCATGGTGGTCATATCGAAGCCGGCCTGGAAGTTATCGAATCCGACGTTAATGCGTCCTGGATTCTCCGCCAGCCCCATCACTTCGGCGATCGGGATCTTCGCGGCATTCAGATACTTGTCCGCCCGCAGGGAGTGCACCGACTCGGTCAGCAGCAGTCCTTTCACGTTAAACGCCAGCACGGCGGCAATCTGCTCCTCTTCACGCTGGCGATCGTAGTCGTAATTCACCACCAGCGTCTGGTAGCCATGCCCGGCGGCAACAGATTCGATGCCGGCCAGCAGATCGGCAAAAATTTGATTATGAAAGGAGGGAATGAGTACGCCAATCCGCGGCACGGCGACGCTGGTCATCGCCGGATTATCCGGGTCGGGCTGATAGCCGATCTCCGCTATCACGCTGGCAATGCGCTCCGCCGTCTCCGGTTTCACCTTTTCCGGGGTGCGCAAATAGCGGCTAACGGTCATCTTGGTTACGCCAGCCAGCTCGGCAATATCATGGAGAGTAATGCGTTGTGCTTTCATCTGTGTGTCCGCCAAATACCTGACTGCTTCAGGCCATTATGCCTGTCGGGGTGGCAAAAGAGAATGCCAGTCCGTAGCCGTTAACCCGTTGAGTCAGCGAGATTTACCGGCAGCGTCACGTTTAAGGTAACCCCTTTTTGTAACACGGTTTCGAGTGATCTTCATCACAGTTTCCCCCGGTAAAAATCCGTGAGATAGGGCACAGGTTTTCTTCAGCCGCTAATCAGGATATCGAGATGAACGATCTTTTCAGCTTACAAGGTAAACGCATTTTAATTACGGGCGCAGGACAGGGGATCGGTTTTGTCATGGCCCAGGGTCTGGCGCAATATGGCGCAGAAATCATTATTAATGACCTTTCTGCCCCGCGAGCGGACGATGCAGTGATGAAGCTCCGCGATGAAGGCGCCATCGCCCATGCTGCGGTATTTAACGTGACCGATGCCGAGGCCGTTGAAGAGGCCATTGCCGATATCGAAGCGCATATTGGCCCAATCGACGTGTTATTCAATAACGCCGGGATCCAGCGTCGACACCCGTTTACCGAATTCCCGGTGCAGGAGTGGAATGATGTGATTTCGGTTAACCAGACGGCGGTGTTTCTCGTCTCTCAGGCCGTCGCGAAGCGCATGGTTGACCGCCAGCAGGGAAAAATCATCAATATCTGCTCCATGCAGAGCGAGCTGGGGCGCGACACCATCACCCCCTACGCCGCCGCCAAAGGCGCGGTGAAGATGCTAACCCGCGGGATGTGCGTTGAGCTGGCGCGGCACAACATTCAGGTCAACGGCATTGCCCCGGGCTACTTTAATACGGCGATGACCCGGACGCTGGTTGAGGATAAGGCGTTTACCGACTGGTTATGCAAACGCACCCCTGCCGCCCGCTGGGGCGATCCGCAGGAGTTGGTCGGCGCTGCCGTCTTTTTATCGTCAAACGCGTCGAATTTCGTCAACGGCCATCTGCTGTTCGTTGATGGCGGCATGCTGGTCGCGGTCTGAGTGAGGGAGCACATGATGGCAGGACAATGCATTATTTTGATGGGCGTCTCCGGGACCGGCAAATCCACCGTCGGTCAGGCATTGGCCCACGCGCTGGGGGCGAAATTTATCGACGGCGACGACCTTCATCCACGCAGCAATATCGTCAAAATGGCCACCAGCCAGCCGCTGAATGATGAGGATCGTCAACCGTGGCTGACGCGTATCGCCGACGTTATTTTCAGCCTTGAGCAGAAAAACGAGTCTGGTGTATTGGTCTGTTCCGCATTGAAAAAGCGCTATCGCGACCGCCTGCGTGAGGGGAACGCGAAGCTACGCTTCCTGTGGTTGACCGGGGATTATGACTGCATTTTGCAGCGTATGCGCCAGCGTAAAGGCCACTTTATGCCAGAGGCGCTACTGCGTAGCCAGTTCGCCGCCCTGGAGACGCCAGACGCCAGTGAAAGCGATGTTCTGGCCGTCGATATTACCCCCGACGTCGCCAGTATTGTCGCCCACTCATTAACGTTACTTCATCCGCAACAACCGCAGAGGATCCCGGCATGATTATCGATACCTTAACCGCCGCCGCCGAAAATGAGCTCTATCCGCCGGTGATTCGCCAGGCGCTGCAGGCCGTGTTACAGCAACAACCGCACGCGCTGCCGCCGGGGAAATATACCGTCGAGAGTGATAATGTGTTTTTTACCGTCGTCGAAGGCCATACCCGGCCGCTGGGCGAGCAACGTCCGGAATATCATCGTCAATATCTCGATATTCACATTGTGCTGAAAGGCGAAGAGATCATCGGTGCCGGGAATAAAGGGCTGCCGGTCGTTGAAGATGGCCCCTTCAACACGGCGCAGGATATCGGTTTCTGCCAGGCTATCGACAGCGAAACGCTGATTCATCTCCACCCGGAAGAGCTGGCGATCCTCTTCCCTGGCGAATTACACCGCCCGATGGCCTGCCTCGATCAAGGCGCAGCGTTGCGCAAAATCGTGGTCAAAATCGATCGCGCGCTGCTGTAACGCGATCGTTCGGCCCCGCACGCTCCCCGCGGGGCCTGGGATAACCACTTAGTTATCCAGCTCATCCATGGATTTTACCTGGTCGCGGTTAATCTGCTCCACGCGGCCGGTTTCAGCATTTTTGTAAGAAACGAGGCCGGTATCATCATCCACCTGCGGTTTGCCGCTGGTGACAATGGTCTTGCCGTCGGTGGTTTTGATCGACTGATTCGATGAGCAGCCGGCCACGAACATGATTGCCGTCGCTGCCAGTGCGGATGCCACCAGAATATTGTTCCGCATTGTATCCTCCTGTCTTTTCATCAATAGGTATCGTTATGGTGCTAACTATAGTTAGCCTGACCCGACAGGGGGTTAAAAGCAGAACTCTCCGAAGATGACCGCAGCCCATAAAAAAGGGCTGACGATGTCGTCAGCCCACGTTTGTAGCTATCCGGCCAGGCCGGTGCGCTTATTTGGTGATTTGCGCGTGCATTTCCTGAACCGAAATCACCTTATCGGTGGCGTCGGCGTTCAGGGCCATCGCGGTGGCAAAGCCGCCGTTCAGGGTGGTGTCATAGTGCACCTTGTACTGCAGCGCGCTGCGGCGGATCAGCTTGGAATCTTCAATCGCCTGGCGACCTGCGGTGGTGTTGATGATGTAGGTATATTCGCCATTCTTAATGCGGTCCTGAATGTGCGGACGACCTTCATGCACCTTGTTCACCAGACGCGGGTTAATGCCCGCTTCGCCCAGCACAATCGCCGTGCCGTGAGTCGCATCCAGCTCGAAGCCGAACTTCAGCAGCTTCGCCGCCAGGTCGACCACGCGCTCTTTGTCGCCTTCGCGGACGGAGAGCAGTGCGCGACCCTGTTTCTTCATGGTCGAGTTACTGCCCAGTTGCGCTTTGGCGAACGCTTCAGCGAAGGTGCGGCCGACGCCCATCACTTCCCCGGTAGAGCGCATTTCTGGCCCCAGCAGCGGGTCAACGCCCGGGAATTTGTTGAACGGCAGGACCACCTCTTTCACCGAGTAGTACGGCGGGATGATCTCTTTGGTCACGCCCTGCTGCGCCAGGGTTTTACCCGCCATCACGCGCGCCGCCACTTTCGCCAGCGGTACGCCGGTGGCTTTGGAGACAAACGGTACGGTACGCGCAGCACGCGGGTTGACTTCAATCAGATAAACTTCGTTATCTTTCACCGCGAACTGGACGTTCATCAGGCCACGAACCTGCAGCTCGAAGGCCAGTTTCTGCACCTGCTCGCGCATCACATCCTGAATCTCTTTGCTCAGGGTGTAGGCTGGCAGGGAACAGGCGGAGTCGCCGGAGTGAACGCCTGCCTGCTCGATATGCTCCATGATGCCGCCAATCAACACCATTTCGCCATCGCAGATAGCATCGACATCCACTTCAATCGCGTCGTCGAGGAAGCGATCCAGCAGTACCGGCGCGTCGTTAGAGACGCTGACCGCAGTCTGGAAGTAGCGGCGCAGATCCTGCTCGTCGTAAACAATCTCCATCGCCCGACCGCCGAGCACGTAAGACGGGCGCACCACCAACGGATAGCCGATCTCTTTTGCCTTCTCAACCGCTTGCTCAATCGCAGTCACGGTGGCGTTCGCCGGCTGCTTCAGTTTCAGGCGGTCAACCGCATGCTGGAAGCGCTCACGGTCTTCCGCACGGTCGATGGCGTCCGGGCTGGTACCGATAACCGGCACGCCGGCTGCTTCCAGCGCGCGCGCCAGCTTCAGCGGGGTCTGGCCGCCGTACTGGACGATAACGCCCTTCGGCTTCTCGATGCGCACGATTTCCAGCACGTCCTCCAGGGTCACCGGCTCGAAGTACAGACGGTCGGAGGTGTCGTAGTCGGTGGAGACGGTTTCCGGGTTACAGTTGACCATGATGGTCTCGTAACCGTCTTCACGCAGCGCCAGCGAGGCGTGTACGCAGCAGTAGTCAAATTCGATACCCTGACCGATACGGTTCGGGCCGCCGCCGAGAACCATGATCTTATCGCGGTCAACGGACGGGTTGGACTCACACTCTTCTTCATAAGTGGAGTACATGTAGGCAGTATCGGTAGCAAATTCCGCCGCGCAGGTATCCACGCGTTTGTAGACCGGATGCAGGTCATACTGGTCGCGCAGCTTGCGGATTTCCGCTTCACGCACACCCGCCAGCTTCGCCAGACGCGCATCGGCAAAGCCTTTACGCTTCAGGGTGCGCAGGAAGTCAACGTCGAGGCCGTTGATACCCACTTCCGCCACTTTCTCTTCCAGACGTACCAGCTCTTCAATCTGCACCAGGAACCAGCGATCGATGTTGGTCAGGTTGAAGACGCCGTCGACGGAGAGGCCCGCGCGGAACGCGTCAGCGATATACCAGATACGCTCAGCGCCGGCGTCTTTCAGCTCGCGGCGGATTTTGGTCAGCGCTTCCGGATCGTCGAGGCTCACTTTCGGGTCGAAGCCGGTGGCGCCCACTTCCAGACCGCGCAGCGCTTTCTGCAAGGATTCCTGCTGGGTGCGACCAATCGCCATCACTTCGCCGACAGACTTCATCTGGGTTGTCAGACGATCGTTGGCGCCGGCGAATTTTTCGAAGTTAAAGCGTGGAATTTTAGTGACTACGTAGTCGATGGACGGCTCAAAAGAAGCCGGCGTGCGGCCACCGGTGATGTCGTTCATCAGCTCGTCAAGGGTATAACCTACCGCCAGCTTGGCTGCCACTTTAGCAATCGGGAAGCCGGTCGCTTTGGAGGCCAGCGCCGAGGAGCGGGAGACGCGCGGGTTCATTTCAATAACGATCAGGCGACCGTTTTTCGGGTTGACCGCGAACTGTACGTTAGAGCCGCCGGTTTCGACACCGATTTCACGCAGCACCGCCATCGAGGCGTTACGCATGATCTGGTACTCTTTATCAGTCAGGGTCTGCGCCGGCGCAACGGTGATGGAGTCACCGGTGTGGATACCCATGGCGTCAAAGTTTTCAATCGAGCAGACAATGATGCAGTTATCGTTCTTATCGCGCACCACTTCCATCTCGTACTCTTTCCAGCCGATCAGCGATTCATCAATCAGCAGTTCGTTGGTCGGAGAGAGATCCAGGCCGCGTTCGCAGATTTCTTCGAACTCTTCGCGGTTATAGGCGATACCGCCGCCGGTGCCGCCCATGGTAAAGGACGGACGGATGATGCACGGGAAACCAACGTCGGCGGCAACCGCCAGCGCTTCTTCCATCGTGTGGGCGATACCAGAGCGCGCGGTGTCGAGACCGATTTTTTTCATCGCGATATCGAAACGGCGACGGTCTTCGGCTTTATCAATCGCATCGGCGGTGGCGCCAATCATAGTCACACCGAATTCAGCCAGAACGCCCTGACGCTCCAGCTCGAGCGCGCAGTTCAGCGCAGTCTGGCCGCCCATGGTCGGCAGCACCGCGTCCGGGCGCTCTTTTTCGATGATTTTACGCACCACTTCCCAGTGAATCGGCTCGATATAGGTGGCATCGGCCATTTCCGGGTCGGTCATGATGGTCGCCGGGTTAGAGTTCACCAGGATAACGCGGTAGCCTTCTTCACGCAGGGCTTTACAGGCCTGGGCTCCGGAGTAGTCAAACTCACACGCCTGACCGATAACAATCGGGCCCGCGCCCAGAATCAGGATACTTTTTATGTCTGTACGTTTTGGCATTGCTTTCTTCTCCGAAGAACCTGTTTATGGTCGTCGCGAGCGATGGGTAGACAAGGAAAAAATTTGTGAGAAAGCGCAGTTTACAAAACGTAAATGAGCATTTTGAACAAATTTTTAACGCCGTATTCCCGAGCACAGCAGAACATAAACAGGTTCTGATTATTTCGCGGACTGACGGTAGAGCTCAATTAACTCGATAAAGTGGTCGAACAGCGGTGCGGCATCGTGCGGCCCCGGGCTCGCTTCCGGGTGGCCCTGGAAGCTGAACGCCGGTTTATCGGTACGATGGATCCCCTGCAGGGTGCCGTCGAACAGCGACTTGTGGGTCACGCGCAGGTTAGCCGGCAGCGTGGCTTCATCCACCGCGAAACCGTGGTTCTGGGCGGTGATCATCACCACATTGTTGTCGATATCTTTAACCGGATGGTTGCCGCCGTGGTGACCGAACTTCATCTTAATGGTCCTGGCACCGCTCGCCAGCGCCAGCAGCTGATGGCCAAGGCAGATGCCGAACACCGGAATATCGGTCTCGAGGAATTTTTCAATCGCCTCGATAGCGTAATCGCACGGCGCCGGGTCGCCAGGGCCGTTGGAGAGGAAGATACCGTCCGGATTCAGCGCCAGTACGTCCGCGGCGGAGGTCTTCGCCGGCACCACCGTCAGGCGGCAGCCGCGGTCAACCAGCATGCGCAGGATGTTGCGTTTCGCACCGAAGTCATATGCCACGACGTGGAACGGCAGCTCGCTTTCCGCTTTCGCTTCCGGCAGATCGCCCGCCAGGGTCCAGCTGCCTTGCGTCCAGCTGTAGGTTTCTGCGGTGGTGACTTCCTTCGCCAGATCCATGCCGTTCAGGCCCGGGAACGCTTTCGCTTTTTCCAGCGCCAGCTGGGCATCCGGGCTGTCGCCCGCGATGATGCAGCCGTTTTGCGCCCCTTTCTCACGCAGCAGACGCGTCAGCTTGCGGGTATCGATATCGGCAATCGCCACGATGTTATGGCGCTTCAGATAAGAAGAGAGGTCTTCAGTACTGCGGAAGTTGCTGGCAATCAGCGGCAGGTCGCGAATAACCAGACCCTGCGCATGCACCTGAGAAGATTCTTCATCGGCGGCGTTGGTGCCGACATTACCAATATGAGGATAAGTAAGAGTGACGATTTGGCGGGAATAGGAAGGATCAGTGAGGATTTCTTGATAACCGGTCATTGAAGTATTGAAAACGACTTCCCCAACCGCCGTGCCGGTTGCCCCGATGGCCCGACCGTGAAACTGGGTTCCGTCTTCCAGAACCAATAGCGCTGACTTAATCAAAACATCCTCCAGAGAATATCCACTCACTTTATTTGCATATTAATTCATAAACACGATCTGAATCAATGCAAATCTGTTGCCCGCAGATTTTTGGCAAACGGCGGCATTCTGGAGAGATGTCGGATAAAAGTCAACTCAAAGCGGAGATTTTTAATGCCATTTTACGCCACTGGCGCATAAGACGTGATTTTTACGCCAAAAAGATCAACAAACCTGCCTTAGAAAACGCTTGCGGACGTGGAAGAGTGTAAAACAGAGCGCTAACCAGCAAAAAAGTGGACCAGATGGTCAAAATTTACATTCCATTCACTAAAAAACAGGCAAAGAAAGCATGTTTTAGCCATTTCATCAAAAACAAATCATGTAATGCGCAAAAATAAAAAAGGGCAACAAAATATTGCCCCTTGCATCAATAACTTATTGATAGCAATAACCACATCACGATGGGTAATAATCGTTATAAAGCATTCAGATCCAGCACATCACGCATATCAAATAGGCCATTTTTCTTAGCTTTCAGCCATAAAGCTGAACGAACGGCGCCATTAGCAAACGTCATTCGGCTGGACGCTTTATGGGTGATTTCAATACGCTCGCCGATATCAGCAAACATCGCGGTATGCTCTCCGACGATGTCGCCTGCACGGACGGTCGCAAAGCCGATAGTGCCCGGGACACGTTCGCCGGTATGACCTTCACGACTGTAAACGGCGCAGTCCTTCAGATCTTTGTTCAATGCGCCGGCGATCGCTTCGCCCATCGCCAGCGCGGTGCCTGACGGCGCATCCACTTTATGCCGGTGGTGCGCTTCGATAATTTCGATGTCGGTATAGTCGCCCATCACCTTCGCCGCCTTCTCCAGCAGCTTTAACAGGACGTTGACGCCGACGCTAAAGTTAGCGGCGAAGACAATGGCAATCTCCTCGGCAGCATCGCGAATCGCCAGTTTGCCCGCGTCGTCAAACCCGGTGGTGCCAATAACCATCCCTTTACCATGTTCACGGCAGAAGGCCAGGTGGTTCAGCGTGCCTTCCGGGCGGGTAAAATCGATCAGGACGTCGAAATCGTCTTTAACCGCCGACAGGCTGCTTTGCACCGTAACGCCCGCTTTTCCTGCGCCCGCCAGCTCGCCGGCATCGCTGCCCACCAGACTGGATCCTTCGCGCTCCAGCGCCGCGCCCAGCGCCACGCCTTCCATCTGCAGCGCAGCCTGAATTAACTGGCGTCCCATCCGGCCGCCCGCGCCGGCGATGGCCACGCGGATTTGTGCATCATGCATAGCTATTCTCTTTTGTTAACATTACGTAAATTGTTTTCAGAGTAACCAGCCCATCAGCGGGCCGCTACTCAAAAACGCCGATAATTAGAAATTTATGACAAACGGCGGACGATATCAGTAAAAACTATAAGTTTGTGCCGCAAATCCACGTTTACGCAGTGACAACCAGCAAGAGAAATGAGGATGCTCCGCCCCCACAAGGCGGGCGGAGACGGGGTGGAAGGAATTACTGCGGGAAAAGCGCGCCGCCAGGAAAGGCGGATAAAAACCAGGTCACCGCCAGTAAATCAGCGCTGCCGCCGGGGCTGAGGTGGCGGGCAATCAGCTCATCGTCAAACTGGCGCATCGCCTCCAGTCCATCGTCAGCCAGCACGCCTCCCTGCCACAGCAATCGCTGCGCTTCCTGCTGGACATAGTTCAGCCCGGCCAGCCCGCCGCGCGAGACGAGATTAGTATCATCATTCCACGCCATCAGGTGCAGCAGGGTTTGCAGCAGCGCCAGGTTGCTGTCGCTGGTTTCCGCCATCACACGGTTAAAGACCGGCAACGCCTGGGTGCGCACCGTCAGGAATCCACTCTCTGCCTCGCCGCGCGCGCCGGCGAGGCCATAACGCAGAAAATGAGCCTCGCCTTTACTGAGTCGCTCCCCGTTAGCCGAGGATAATTCCTGCATAACCATGCCGCGACAGAAGCGTGCCACCTGATCGCACAGCCGATGTTGTTCCATCGGCTCTCCCTTCGACGCCAGCCTGCCTGCCGCCGCGCTCAGCAGACCAAAAGCGAAGATCGCCCCCCGATGGGTATTCACTCCGCCGGTCACTTCCAGCATATCGTTCTCGCAGGCCATTCCCACCGGGCGCAGCATCATCAATACCTGCTCCGGCGCGACCGCCGCGGTATCGTGGCCCATGATATAAAACTTTTCCATCCACGGGGCCACCACGGCGGTGCTGGCTTCAAACGAGGCCAAATCCATATCGTGGTGCGCGCCAGCGTTACGAATATCCACTAACCCAGGCTTGGGGGTCAGGCGAACTTCGGTTAACAGTGCGCGCTCCACCGCGCTGACGATCTCATCTGCAGTCATTGCCGTCACGCGCTGCAAACGCGGAGGATGGATTAACACGTTGTTCATCGCCTTTTCCCCTCTGCGCTTAGTCGCTGTTTTTAACCTGACGAATCACATCGATGACCGAGCCGTCGCGATAGCGCACGACTGCGACCACCCGATCGGTAAATTCGATCGGCTGCGGCTTGCCGGTCAACAGCTCTGCACGCTGCTGCAGTTCCTCAATGGTCATCAGCGGGATACCCGCGTTGCGCAGATTGTCGATCAGGTCCTGACGCGCCGGGTTTACCGCAATGCCGTGGTCAGTGACCAGCACATCCACGCTGGCCCCCGGCGTGACGCGGGTCAGCACCTTTTCCACGACGCAGGGAATACGGCCGCGAACTAACGGTGCGGTAATAATGGTCAAATCCGCACCGGCGGCGGTATCGCTGTGGCCACCGGACGCCCCGCGCAGCACACCGTTAGAACCGGTCATCACGTTGACGTTAAAGCCAGTATCAATCTCCAGCGCGCTGAGCAGAACCA
Organism: Klebsiella sp. 10982; assembly: GCF_048589245.1. Classification (NCBI taxonomy): domain Bacteria; kingdom Pseudomonadati; phylum Pseudomonadota; class Gammaproteobacteria; order Enterobacterales; family Enterobacteriaceae; genus Klebsiella; species Klebsiella sp. 10982. The sequence goes on along the minus strand of NZ_JBMAXV010000058.1, from coordinate 5,065 downwards.
CGTTCAGTCGCTCGCAGGAGGCGCCTTTCGAGCCTGGACTGGCATACTGGTTGGTGGAGATCTCGACATGGTTCGGGTTCTGCGCCAGCGAGCGCGCCGCGTCACCATCGAAGGACTGGGTATCGAGCAGCGTTTTTATCAGTCCCTTTTCGTGCAGATCGACCATCGTGCCGGTAATGCCGCCGAGGCCGAAGCTGGCGGTAATGCCGTTACGGCGCATTTTATCTTCCAGGAAGCGAGTCACGGCCAGCGAAGCCCCACCGGTACCGGTCTGCAGCGAGAAACCCTCCTTAAAGTAACCGGAATACTCAACCACTTTCGCCGCCTGGCGGGCGATCAGTAGCTCGCGCGGGTTACTGGTCAGACGGATGGCGCCAGCGGTAATCTTTTCCGGATCGCCGACTTCGTCTACCTGGACAATCAGATCGACCTGATCCTGGGCAATACTGGCCGGGTAGTTAGGATAATCCACCCACTCTTCAGTCAGCAGTACCACGCATTTAGCGTGCTCGGCATCGACGCGGGCGTAGCCCAGCGAACCGCAACGTGACTTACCGCTAAAACCGTTGGCGTTGCCAAATTCGTCACAGCAGGGAACACCGAGAAATGCCACATCAATGGACAGCTCGCCGCTTTGGATCAGCTGTACACGCCCTCCGTGAGAATGGATCTGCACCGGGTTTTCCATCAGGCCGGCGGAGATCTCTTCCCCGAGTTTGCCACGCAGGCCGGAGGTGTAGATCTGGCGGATCACACCGTTCTTTATATGCTCGATCAGCGGCCAGTGAGCATCAATCAGCGAACTGGACGCCAGGGTGAGATCGCGAAATCCCATTTCCGCCAGCTTCGCCACCACCATATTGACGACTTTGTCGCCGCCGCGAAACGCGTGGTGGAATGAAATGGTCATCCCGTTTTGCAAGCCGGAGCGACGAATCGCCGTTTCCAGCGAATCGCAGATTTTGCGCTGGCGCTTTTCGCTCTCGCTCGCCAGCCAGGGGCTTTTCGCCGTTACGCCGGCATAAGGAGTCAGTCCATTCGGCATCACGTACTGCTGATTAAGCATTGCTACTGTCTCTTTCATCTTGTTCCCCTTAATCACGAATACCGGAAGCCGAGAGCGCCACCACTTTGCGAGCGTGGTCAATAATCGGTCCATCGATCATCTTGCCGTTCAGCGATACCACGCCAAGACCGCGCGATTCTGCCTCTTCCGCAGCAGCTATCACCTCCTGCGCATGGTCGACCTCTTTACGCGTCGGGGCATAGACCTGGTGCAACAGTTCAATTTGTCGCGGGTTAACCAGCGATTTGCCGTTAAAGCCGAGGTTCTTCGCCAGGTTCGCTTCCGCGAGGAATCCCTCTTCATTATTGATATCCGACCACACCACGTCATAGGCGGCGATACCGGCGACGCGGGCGGCGTGCAACACCGCACAGCGGGCATAGAACAGTTCGGTTCCATCGCCGCGGGAGGTGCCCATATCCATGACGTAGTCGAAGGCCGCCAGAGCAATTGCCGCCAGCCGCGGGCTGGCGCGGGCGATCTCAACCGCATTCACCACGCCCAGCGCCGACTCGATAGCCGCCATGAGTTTGGTGCTGCCGACGTCCCGGCCGCACTCACGTTCAATACGCGCGACGTGAGCTTCCAGCTCATGGATATCTTCTTTGCTGTCGGTTTTCGGCAGACGCACCATATCCACGCCTGCACGCACCACCGCTTCAAGATCGGCAAGACCGAAGGGCGTATTCAATGGGTTAATACGCACTACAGTTTCGATATCCTGATACAGCGGATGCTGCAGCGCCTGATGCACCAACAGGCGAGCGGTATCTTTTTCGCGTAGCGACACGGCGTCTTCAAGGTCAAACATCACCGCATCGGCGCCGTAAACGAAGGAAGTACTTAACATGGCGGCATTGGCGCCGGGGATAAACAACATACTGCGACGGGGTTTCATAGCTGGCTCCATGGCACTTGGGACTGTTGTGCAGCGCGCAGCGCCGCAGCCTGAACGCGAGCACGCAGAACGCACTCCAGCGCACCTTTATCATCGACCACCACGTTGGCCTGGCTGACGCCAAGCTGCGCCAGCGTTTCTCTGACCACCTGTTCAATCGCAGCGCCAAACTGCTGCTTCACAATGCTGTCGATCTCCAGCTGAATACCCGGCTGCGCCGTCGGCCCAATCCTGACCATCACATCGCTGGACTCCAGCGTGCCGGCCAGGGCGTCAATTTTCATTTCCATAGAGGCAAATCCTTGGTTATGGCCTATAAATCAGGCGGTTTGATGTTCATTTTCCGCCAGTTGCATCAGAAAAGTGAGCGTACCCGGCGGCACCAGCGCCGCCACGGCCTGCCAGTTGCGCTGCCGGTAAAGCTCGCGCACGCGGGAAGCCGAGATCGGGGCGCCGTTTTGTTCGATTCGCGCCAGTTCAACCACCTTTACAGGCGGGGTATCGCCAGGTGCTTCCAGCAACACTTTCATACGCTCGTTGTAATGGCGGGTCAGCGAGCACAGTGGTTCTGTGCCGACAAAACGATGGGTTATCTGCAGCGCTGGCGCTAAACGCTCGCGGAACAGCTGAAGGTCAATCTGGCTGTGGCTGTCATCGACCGCGCCCTGATCTTTGAGAAAATAGCCGGGAAAGGTGGCCCGCGAGATGATATATGCCGAGCCGGGATGTAACGTGACCTTGTCGATACCGACAATCCCCTTTTCAATGAGCGTGAAGCGATCCTGATAGGAGAAACAGGATGCATCTTCTTTCACCACGAACAGATGTAGCCAGTCGCACTGTCGGGCCGCCTGCTCCACCAGCCAGCGGTGGCCGAGGGTGAAAGGATTGGCGTTCATCACAATGGCGCCAATTTTGCGTCCCGGTTGGCGGTACATGGCCAGCTGGCGGCAGTAGCGGGTGAGGCGTTCCCGGCTATTTTCCAGTAACACAGCGCGATCGCCGGCCTGGGCTATTGGCCAGAAGCCAGCCCCCGAAAACAGCGCGGCGTTAGAAGGTTTCGTAAAGAGAAACAGCTCACTGCGCCCCAGCTCATAGGCCAGAGTGAGTAATTCCGTCAGTAATTTCAGGCTCAGCCCTTCTCCCTGCAGCGAGGGATCGACCGCGATGCACTTCAGCACGTTACCGGCAATGGCGCCGCAACCGACCAGCCGCTGCTGATACTCGGCGACGATCGCCATTTCACAATCAGCCTCTAATGAGAGCTGATGTTGACGCAGAAATCGGTCGATCGCCTCTCGCCGCGGTTTATCCTTTTGTAGCTGAACGCGTTTTAATATCAGAGTCATTTTTTAGCGCTTCGTTATTCCAAAACGACCTGTATTTCGCCAGCGTTCGGCTATGGATTCTTGTATTTAAATCACAGTTTTTCTCGTGGCTTAATTGGCTTTATGGTTTTTATGTTGTTAATTAATTCAGCATCATTAAACCAATTAAATTAATAAAAAACACGAGTATTCAGTGAAGGTAATCACACCTTGGCAGTGATTCTATTTATTACTATGCGCCGGTCTTAATACTCCATCAATAAACAGGATAACGTTTATGACTAACATGAGCCACGCTCCGGCAACGGAGAAAAAGGGCGTTAGCGACCTGCTGGGATTCAAAATCTTCGGCATGCCGCTGCCCCTTTATGCGTTTGCGTTAATTACGCTATTACTTTCCCATTTCTTTAACGCGTTACCCACCGACATTGTCGGCGGCTTCGCCATAATGTTTATTATTGGCGCCCTGTTCGGTGAAATTGGCAAACGTCTGCCAATATTCAACAAATATATCGGTGGAGCCCCGGTGATGATTTTCCTGGTGGCGGCTTATTTCGTCTATGCCGGTATTTTCACGCAGAAAGAGATCGATGCCATCAGCAACGTGATGGATAAGAGTAACTTCCTTAACTTATTCATCGCAGTATTAATTACCGGGGCGATCCTTTCCGTGAACCGCCGTCTGCTGCTGAAATCGCTGCTTGGCTATATTCCGACGATCCTGATGGGCATTATCGGCGCATCTATTTTCGGCATCGCTATCGGCCTGGTGTTCGGTATTCCGGTGGATCGCATCATGATGCTCTACGTCCTGCCGATCATGGGCGGCGGCAACGGCGCGGGCGCGGTACCGCTGTCGGAAATTTACCACTCCGTCACCGGCCGCTCTCGCGAAGAGTACTACTCTACCGCCATCGCCATCCTGACCATCGCCAACATCTTCGCCATCATTTTTGCCGCGGTACTCGATATCATCGGTAAAAGACACACCTGGCTAAGCGGTGAAGGCGAGCTGGTGCGTAAAGCCTCGTTCAAAGTCGAAGAGGACGAGAAAGCGGGTGAAATCACCCATCGCGAAACCGCTGTCGGCCTGGTGTTGTCCACCACCTGCTTCCTGCTCGCTTATGTCGTAGCAAAGAAAATTCTGCCCAGCATTGGCGGCGTTTCTATTCACTATTTTGCGTGGATGGTGCTGATTGTCGCAGCGCTGAACGCCTCTGGCCTGTGCTCACCAGAAATCAAAGCCGGTGCCAAGCGCCTGTCTGATTTCTTCTCCAAACAGCTGCTGTGGGTCCTGATGGTCGGCGTCGGCGTTTGCTACACCGACCTGCAGGAAATCATCAATGCCATTACTGTCTATAACGTCGTTATCGCCGCCGTAATCGTTATCGGCGCAGTGCTCGGCGCGGCGATCGGCGGTTGGATGATGGGCTTCTTTCCGATTGAATCGGCGATCACCGCGGGCCTGTGTATGGCCAACCGCGGCGGCTCCGGTGACCTGGAAGTCCTTTCCGCTTGTAACCGAATGAACCTTATTTCCTATGCGCAAATCTCTTCCCGTTTGGGCGGCGGTATTGTGCTGGTCATCGCCAGTATCGTGTTCGGCATGATGATTTAACCCATTTGCACGGTGACGCCGTTGAACTCACGACGTAAATGGCTATCAGGGTCCAATGCCGGGAGCGGCAGAGGGAAATCCACCCTGCTCCTTAGCCGGAAACGCCAGAAACGTCGCCAGTCAGCGCGCCATCGTGCCCCTATTGAGATGTACCA
>NZ_JBMAXV010000057.1:0-23202 GCF_048589245.1 Klebsiella sp. 10982 | reverse complement strand
AGCTTCGTTAAAAGCCGCGCTCCGCTGGAAGATAATGCCCATGTGCTGATGGAGTATGACAACGGGGCCGTCGGCTCGCTGTGGAGTTCCGCTGTCAACTGCGGCTCTATGCACGGGCAAAAGGTGCGTATCGTCGGGGAAAAAGCCAGTCTCGAATGGTGGGATGAGCAGCCCAACCAGCTGCGCTACGAGGTTCAGGGCGAACCGGTGCGCATTCTGGAGCGCGGCATGGACTACCTTGATCCGCTGGCACGGCAGGATGACCGCATCGGCGGCGGTCATCCGGAGGGGCTGTTTGAAGCCTGGTCGAATCTCTATCGCCGCTTCGCCATCGCCATGGATGCCGCCGACCGTCGCGACGAAGCGCTGCTGGCCGACTTCTGGTATCCGGACGCCCGCGCCGGGGCGTTCGGCGTCCGCTGGGTAGAAAACTGCGTCCGCTCTGCCGACAACGGCGCCTGCTGGGTCGACTTTCGCTAACTCGCTGGCTCAGGGCGCTCGCCCTGAGCCTTTGACGCTATTTTTCAATGCGCGCCAGCTGGGTCTTATCCGCCTCCCGGGCGCGATCCGCCAGCCCCTGAAACGCTGCGGCGCCATAATAGGGCGCGGGAACCGGCAGCGCCTGCATATCGTGCCCGGGGTAGATCTGCAGTTCGCCGAGATCGCGTAAGCGGAATCCCCCCACCTGCGCCGGCATGGTCAGGCGATACGGCGGCAGGGTTTCGAACGGGATCGGCGTCGGTAGCCGGTTTTCCTGCAGATCGTAGTTACGTTTCAGCACCAGGAACTTATCCGGCACCCGCCGGTGACTGTTCCACCAGTCGCCATCGATCCGCTGGAACATCGCTTCTGTCTCCCCTCGCGTAGCCACCAGCAGCCGGGTCAGCGCCTGTTTCAGCGCCACATCCATGGCCTGGTTATACGCTTCCACTGAACCACCGTGGCCGCTAAGGATCACGTTTATCGCCAGCCGGGCGCCGAGTAAATTGGAGTAGAGATCTTCCGGCGAAAAAGCGGAGATCTCCTCAGAGAACCCGGGAACCGACTGGAAACCATACCACTGGGCGATTTCGTGCCATTGCGCAATTTCAAAGGCCAGATGCCCGGCCAGCCAGGCCGCCAGCTGATAGCGCTGCCTGACGCCCGCCGGCGGCGTAAAGGCATTCAGCTGAACGCGGCGTACGCCCAGCTCTTCACTGTAGAAGATCCGCCCCGCCTGGCCCAGCGTCGGCGCAATACGATTGAACAGATAGAAGGTGTAGTCCGCCGTATCGCGCACATGGGCGATATCAATAAACCCGCCGCGACGGGTATAGATGAGCCCGTTCTGCTCCTCGCTGAGCCCGAGCAGGTTTTTCACCGCCCCGAACGCGCTGTCGTTGTAATGGTGCTTGCCCAGCGTATCCAGGGTCAGCACATTGCCAATCTGGTATACCGGGATCGGGATGCCCACCGCGCGCACGTGCAGGTCGTAACCAAAAGCGCAGCACGGTCGCAGCGACTCCGGCGGCGGCAGCTCACCCAGGGTGGGCACCGGATGGATCGCCGTCACAGCGGGCAGCACCGGATCCTGCGCCAGCGCCGGCAGCGACAGTGCAAACAACAGCCATAAGGCTTTACGCATCAACAGCCTCTCCACAACAACAAAAGAGCGCGCATCTTACCGGCAGATGGCGCCAGCAGTTTTAGTTAAAAACGGTATTCACCGGAGACAAAGAAGCTATTGCGCTCGTTAAAACCAAATTCAGTCAGCACGTTAAAGTTTTTGGTGACTTCATACTGGGCGCCAATCAGCATATTCCAGGGTGAGGTTAGCTTCTGCTTGACGTCGAATTTCCCCTCGCCGTCTTTGTTGACTGCGGCAATCAGGGGCTGAAGCTCTGGCGGCATATGCAGGTCGGCCAGATCGCCTTTAAACTCCTGCTGCACGTCCTGATACATGCTCCCGACCCACAGGCTGAGGTGGGACGGCCCGTCGATCCCCTGAAAACTGAAGCGGTAGCCGACGCGCGGCGAGACGGTGACCGCCGAGATGCTGCCGTCGAGAATATCGAAATCGGTACGGGTGTAGTTAGTGTCTACTAACCCGAACCAGTTGCCGTATCCCCCGGCGAGCGTAAAGCCGGTTCCCCAGGTGGTTCCTTTGAAATCAAGCGTAAAATCAATATTCTGCAGTTTTCCACTCTGATAAAGCTGATGAACCGCGCCGGCGATCGCCCGGTCCAGGCCACGAAACTGCGAGGGATCCGAATCCACAGAGACCTGAGAGACGGACGATCCGCGGGTATGCCCCACCAGCCCGTAAACGTTGAGAAACGGAAAGACCCACATGTCGAGACGCAGGTTTTCCGTTTTGCTCTTCTCACGGGTATGTCCAGCATCGATGGCGAAAATATCGCTGGGGATAGGATGGTTACCGAGCTTAAGCCCGGAAAAGGTAATACTGTCGACCATGATATCCTGACGGATATTCATATAGCTGAGGTTGACGCCGTAGGGTAACGGAATCGAGTACCCCCTGGCGCGCGCCTCATCGCCCCAGATCGGAAAATAGCTGTCGTTCTCGTCGGGTTCCGCGGCCGACGCGCCACAGGTCGCCAACAGCAGCGTCAACACCGCTCCGGATGCTCTCATTGTTATTCTCATCTATCGTTAGAAACCCGAGCCGATATTGAAACAGACCGCCTGCGCCACCGCTGGCTGCTCCCATTGTGTATCCGTCGTCTTCGCCCCCACAAATTCCTGCAGGACTCAGCGCGAGGTTTGCGCCGTGGCCGCGCAGTCCCTCTGATAGCGATAGCGCGAGACAGGGACAGGCCATCGGCATCAGATGGGGATATCGAACATGCCATCTTGCGCATCGAAGCGATCGGCGACATCCCAGGCGCACAGAGCAGGAAAATCAGCGCCAGCGGGGACAGCGGGAATTTCATGCTCACTCCGGGGCTGTGGGGCGCGCACGACATGCGTGGCGAACAGGATTAACGCAACAGGATAATGAAAATATAACGTAAGCAGATAAAACCCACCAACGCGTAGCTGCCTGTTTTTCAGCTATTTTTAAACGAAAAAGTGCTGGCCATCACAGAAAACCGCGTTTGCTTTGCCGCCCGGCGCGGTGATTGTATTCAGAAGGTGAATGTCGTATAACATAGCGCTACCGAGGGGTGTCCCGTGAGGGCTGAGATGGCGTAAGCCGAACCCTTTGAACCTGATCTGGGTCATGCCAGCGAAGGGACGGGTCGGCAATTTTGCCAGCATTACCGCCATTGCCTGTTCACACCCCTGCACGCCCGGATCTCCCCTGAATGACTGGAGGTCCTGTGATTGTTCCCGCGTTTAGCCATGGCCTGTATGGCCGTTTACGCCAGCTTGCCGCCGCTGACTGGCAGCACTATGTGGCGCATCCTTTCGTCCAGCAGCTTGCTGACGGCACTCTGGCGGAGAGCGCGTTTCGTCGCTATCTGACTCAGGATTATCTGTTTCTGATCCACTTTGCCCGCAGCTACGCGCTGCTGGTGAGTAAACTGCGCACGCTGCCGGAGATGCGGGCCGCGGCCGCCTCAATGAACGCCATCCTCAATGAACTGCCGCTGCACGTCGGCTACTGCGCCCAGTGGGGCATCAGCGAGCAGGAGATGGCTGCCCAGCCTGAAGCGCCGGAAACCGTCAACTACACCCGCTACGTGCTGGACGTTGGCCATTCAGGCGACGCCCTGGATCTGCTGGTCGCCCTGATGCCCTGCGTGGCGGGCTATGCGGAAATCGGCCTCGGCCTGCTGCGTCACCCTACCACCCGGTTAACCGATAACCCCTACGCCTCATGGATCCGCAACTATGGTGATGAAGATTATCTGCAGGGCGTTAGCGCCGCGCTGGCGCTGCTGGAAACCGTGTGGCAGCAGCGCGGGAGCGAGGCCCGTCTCACTGAGCTGAGCGAGATCTTCACCACCGCGACCCGGCTTGAAGCACAGTTCTGGCAGATGGGCCTGAACGCGGCGGCGGAGGCCCGGGCGTGACGGCGCCGGGTATCGAGATCCGCGGCCTGAGCCTGCGCTTCGGCGATCGGCAGCTGTTCGATAACCTGTCGTTGACGCTTCCCGGGGGCCAGTGGGTGTCGCTGCTCGGCGCCAGCGGGGCCGGCAAAACCAGCCTGCTGCGGATAATTGCCGGTCTGGCGCCCGCTACCGGCGGAGAAGTGGTCGCCAGCGATGGGCAGCCGATTCAGGGCCGTCTGGCGTGGATGGGGCAGAAAGATCTGCTCTATCCCTGGCTGAGCGTCCGGGAGAATGTCGCCCTTGGCGCACGGCTGCGGGGGGAAAAAGTGGACCACAACCGGGTCGCCACCCTGCTTGAGCAGGTGGAACTCACCCCCTGCGCCGACGCCCGGCCGGCAACCCTCTCCGGCGGTATGCGTCAGCGCGCCGCGCTAGCCCGCACCCTGTATGAGGATCGCCCCATCGTGCTGATGGATGAGCCTTTCTCGGCGCTGGACACCCTCACCCGCACGCGCATTCAGACCCTGGCGGCCACTCTGCTGACGGGGCGCACGGTGGTGCTGATCACCCACGATCCGCTGGAAGCCTGCCGGCTAAGCCACCGCCTGCTGGTGCTGTCGACGGCAGACGGCGACATCGATGACAGCCATCACCTCGCCGGCACGCCTCCGCGCGCACCGGACGCCCCCGACCTGTTGGTCGCCCAGGCGGCATTGCTGCAGCAGCTGATGAGGGCGCATCCATGAACGGACGTCTCTGGCGCGGGGGCATGGTGTTCTGCGGGCTGATGATCCTCTGGGGGCTGGCCAGCCGCAGCGGCATCCCTCACTTTCTTTTACCCTCCCCGACGGCAGTCGCCGAGGCGCTTTGGGTTAATCTCGCCTATCTTGGCTGGCACACGCTTATCACCCTCAGTGAGATCCTGTGCGGACTGGTGTTGGGGGTTGCGCTCGGCGTCACGCTGGCGCTGGGCATGATCCTCTCTCCGCGCCTGCAGCGCTGGCTGATGCCGCTGGTGCTCACCAGTCAGGCGATCCCGGTCTTTGCCCTCGCCCCGCTGCTGGTGCTGTGGCTGGGGTTTGGTATGAGCGCCAAAGTGGCGATGGCGGTGCTGGTAATTTTCTTTCCGGTGACTTCCGCTTTCTTTGACGGCCTGCGGCGGGTCAACCACGAGTATCTCGATCTGGCGCGCAGCATGAACGCTTCCTTCGGCGCTCAGCTGCGCCATGTCCGGCTGATGGCCGCCCTGCCAGCGCTGGGCTCCGGCCTGCGCATGGCGGCGGCGGTGGCGCCCATCGGCGCGATTATCGGCGAATGGGTCGGCTCTGCCGAAGGGCTGGGCTACGTGATGCTCAATGCCAACGCCCGGCTGCAAACCGATGTCTGCTTTGCCGCGCTGTTTATTTTAGTGCTGCTGACCATTCTGCTATGGCTGGCGGTGGACACCCTGCTGCACCGGCTGATCGACTGGTCGCCGGAATAAAAATGAAGTAATAAAGGAAAACAGATGAAAAAGTCGCTTTTCGCCGGGGCCACCCTGACGGCCCTGTTCAGCGCTCACGTGCTGGCCAATGAACCGCTGACGCTGGTGCTGGACTGGTACATTAACCCCGACCATGCGCCGATTATGGTGGCCGAGCAGATCGGCGCCTTTAAGGCCCAGGGGCTGGACGTCAAGATTGTTCCCCCTTCAGACCCGGCGCTGCCTCCGCGCCTTGTGGCCGCCCGCCAGGCGGACCTGGCTATTACCTACCAGCCACAGGTCCACTTCTTCGCCGACGAAGGGTTACCGCTGGTGCGTGTGGGCACGCTGATCAACTCGCCGCTGAACACGGTGATCGCTCTCAATAAGCAGATCAAAACCCCGGCAGATCTGCAAGGCAAAAAAGTGGGCTATTCGGTCAGCGGCATTGAGCAGGCCACCCTGGCGACCATGGCGCAACATGCCGGTATCGATCCGGCCAGTATCAAACTGGTTAACGTCAATTTCCAGCTGACCAGCGCCCTGCTGGCGGGCCAGGTGGATGCGGTCATTGGCGGCTACCGTAATATTGAAGCGCAGGAGCTGAAGCTGCAGGGCAAAACGCCGGTAGTGATGAACGTCGAAGATTACGGCGTGCCGGCCTATGACGAACTGGTGATTGTCGCGAATCGCGACGCTATCCATGAGGCGAAGATCCGTAAATTCCTCACTGCCCTGCAGGCCGGGGTGAACTATCTGCGCGCCCATCCGCAGGAAAGCTGGGAGGCGTTTGCCGCCGCCCACCCGGAGCTGAAGACCGAGCTTAACCACCAGGCGTGGCTGCAAACCGTGCCGCTGTTCGCCACCGATCCGGCGGCGCTGGATAAAGCGCGCTACGACGCTTACGAACAGTTTTTATATAACAATAAGTTGGTGAAAAAAGTTACACCTTTAACAAATTATGCGGTGGAACTGCATTGAGTCTTGCTATCGCTGACGGAACGCATTCCGTCAGCGCGTTAACCCAACGGCAATAAAAATATAGAGACTTTCTCACTAATAATTACACTTTTAAGGGTTATCATGACGCGGAAGTGTTCTATTATAATTCAGTGAGTTACGTTAATTTTTACCCCCATAAGAATAACGTCAAAATAACGTAATCAATAAAACGTTGAATGCGGATTTAAAAAGCCATATATTGTGCGCGCTTTATGAATGCCAATTCAATTCCTTAGACCAATTATTCAACCAGCGTTCAACCGCAATGCTGGTTGTGGGAGTGATATGATGACGGATAAAGTCCGTATTGATACTTTACGTGCCGATTTATTAGACGCAAACAACGAAACCTTTTTGGCCCGTCAGGCCGAATTCGAATCGAATGTCAGGAGTTACCCGCGTAAGTTACCGCTGGCTATCACTAAAGCTGAAGGCGTGTGGCTGACGGATGCGGATAACAAACAGTACCTGGACTGCCTCGCGGGCGCCGGTACTCTCGCTCTGGGCCACAACCACCCTGATGTATTGCAGAGCATCCAAAGTGTCATTACCAGCGGCTTGCCGTTACATACCCTCGATCTGACTACCCCGTTAAAAGATCGTTTCTCCGAATACCTGCTCTCTTGCCTGCCGGGCGAAGGGAAAGAGTATTGCCTGCAGTTCACCGGTCCTTCCGGCGCTGACGCCGTGGAAGCCGCGCTGAAACTGGCAAAAAAATACACTGGCCGTACGGCGGTGATCAGCTTCTCCGGCGGCTATCACGGGATGACCCATGGCGCGCTGTCCGTGACTGGCAACCTGTCGCCGAAAGCGGCGGTTAACGGCATGATGCCGGAAGTCCAGTTCATGCCTTACCCGCACCTGTACCGCTGCCCGCTGGGCATCGGCGGCGAAGCCGGCGTGAAAGCCCTGACCTACTACTTCGAAAACCTGATCAACGACGTGGAAAGCGGCGTGCGTAAACCGGCGGCGGTGATCCTTGAAGCCGTTCAGGGTGAAGGCGGCGTGAACCCGGCGCCGGTTGAGTGGCTGCAGCGCATCCGCAAAGTGACCGAAGAGCATGGCATTCTGCTGATCGTCGATGAAGTGCAGGCCGGCTTTGCCCGTACCGGTAAATTCTTCGCCTTCGAACACGCCGGGATCCAGCCGGACATCATCGTGATGTCGAAAGCGGTTGGCGGCGGTCTGCCGATGGCCGTGCTGGGCATTAAAAAGCAGTTCGACGCCTGGGAACCGGGTCACCACACCGGCACCTTCCGCGGCAACCAGCTGGCGATGGCTACCGGCCTGACCACCCTGCGTCACCTGCGCGACAACAAGATCGCCGACAAAGTCGCCTCCCAGGGCGAGTGGCTGAAAGGCAAACTGGCTGAGCTACAGAAGCGCTACCCGGTGATTGGCCACGTTCGCGGTCTTGGTCTGATGATCGGTATCGAAATCGTCAAGCCGAACGAAGCGCAGGATCACATGGGCTGCTACCCGGCTGATGGCGAACTTTCTGCCCTGCTGCAGAAGAAATGCTTCGAAGCTGGCCTGATCCTTGAGCGCGGTGGTCGTCACGGCTGCGTGCTGCGCCTGCTGCCGTCCCTGCTGATCAGCAACGCGGAACTGGACGTGTTCCTCGACAAATTTGAACAGGCCCTGCTGGCCGCCGGCGTAAAACCGGTCTGAGTGGAGTAAGTGACCACCATGTCCACATTGAATCCGATTCTTGCTGGTTCGGCGCAGAGCATTGAGGCCTATCAGCAGGTTATCGACCAGACCAGTCAGGCCGTTGTGCAGTGGCTGAAGCAACCTGAGATGTATCAGGGGAAAAGCGTTGACGAACTGCGTGAACGTATCTCCCTTGAATTTAACGAACAGGGTCTGGGTAACCAGGCGGCGATTGACCGTGCGATTGAGTACTTCCTGAAAGACAGCCTGTCGGTGCATCACCCGCAGTGCGTGGCGCACCTGCACTGTCCGAGCCTGGTGATTAGCCAGGCGGCGGAAGTGTTGATCAACGCCACCAACCAGAGCATGGACTCCTGGGACCAGAGCCCGTCGGCAACCATCATTGAGATGAAGCTGATCGAATGGCTGCGCGCCCGGGTCGGTTATCCGGCTGGCGACGCCGGCGTCTTCACCAGCGGCGGCACCCAGAGCAACCTGATGGGCCTGATGCTGGCGCGCGACGCCTTCTTCGCCCGTCAGGGACACTCCATCCAGCAGGATGGGCTGCCGGGAGATATCCGCAAGTACAAAGTATTGTGCTCGGAAAACGCCCACTTCTCGGTGCAGAAGAACATGGCGCTGATGGGCCTCGGCTACCGCTCGGTAACGCTGGTGAAAACCGACGAATTCGCGCGGATGGACGTGACCGATCTGAAAGCGAAGATTGCGCAAGCGCAGGCTAACGGCGAGCAGATCATGGCGATCGTCGCCACCGCCGGGACCACCGACGCGGGGGCTATCGACCCGCTGCGCGACATCGCCGGTATCGCTGCGGAACATCAGATCTGGCTGCACGTTGACGCAGCCTGGGGCGGCGCCCTGCTGCTGTCTGAGCAGTATCGCGACTACCTTGACGGTCTGGAGCTGGTGGATTCCGTTACCCTGGACTTCCACAAGCAGTTCTTCCAGACCATCAGCTGCGGCGCCTTCCTGCTGAAGGACGCGCGCCATTACGAGCTGATGCGTTATCAGGCGGCCTATCTCAACTCCGAGTTCGATGAAGAGCATGGCGTACCGAACCTGGTGTCTAAGTCGCTGCAGACCACCCGCCGCTTCGATGCGCTGAAGCTGTGGATGGGCCTCGAAGCGCTGGGCCAGAAACAGTATGCGGCGATCATCGACCACGGCGTCACGATGGCGAAAAACGTGGCGGAGTACGTGAAGTCGCAGCCGATGCTGGAGCTGGTCATGCAGCCGCAGCTGGCGAGCGTGCTGTTCCGTTCCCGTCCGGCACAGATGGCCGGGAGCGACGCGGCGGCTATCGCCCTGCTCAACCAGCGCGTTGGCGACGCCCTGCTGGCGTCCGGTCGCGCTAACGTTGGCGTGACCGAGCACAACGGTGTCACCTGCCTGAAGCTGACCCTGCTGAACCCAGTGGTAACCCTGGATGACGTGAAGGTTCTGCTGAACCTGGTGGATCGCACCGCTCAGGAGCTGCTGGCGCAATAATCTGCCTTAGCGAGGCGGCGCCTGCCGCCCTGCTGCCAGCTATGCCTGCAACAAGCCGATAATATCCTTATCGGCTTTTTTTATTACTTTTCGCGCCACAGACGCTCACTTCGCAAGGCCCGTTGACCCCTGCCTCTCGCGATGCCACAGTACTATCCCGAAAATAACAATGTTCAGGATAAATATCCTGAAAATAAGGATGATGATGGAGAAACGCTTACCAGGGCTGGATCTCGACGCTCTGCGCAGCTTTGTGACCGGCATAGAGTGCGGTAGCTTCGCCCAGGCAGCGCTGCGCCTGTCGCGTTCCACCTCCGCGGTCAGCGCCCAGCTTAAAAAGCTGGAGAGCCAGTGCGGTGCGGCGCTGGTGGTTAAGCAAGGCCGACATCTTGCGCTGACGGCTGAAGGCGAAAAGCTGATGAGCTACGCCAGACGCCTGCTGGCGCTCAACGATGAAACCCTGCGTGCGCTGCAGGGCGAGCGGCTCACCGGCGAGATTCATCTGGGCATGCAGGAAGATTTCGGTGAGTCGCTGATGCCGGGGATCCTCGGGCAGTTTACCCGCCACCATCCGCAGGTGCGGATAGTTGCCAGGGTGGATCGCAATGGTCCGCTGCGTCAGGCGCTGGCGGAAGAGGCGCTGGATCTGGCGCTGCTGTGGCAAACCGAAGATCAGGGTCCCGGGCTGGGCCTCTGCCCGCTGGCGTGGATTGCGCATCCTGACCTGGATATTCGCGCTCTGCTGGCCTCCGGCGAGCCGCTGCCGCTGGTGATGTTCGACAGCCCGTGCCTGATGCGATCCCGCGCTATCGCCTGTCTCGATGTCGCGGAGATCCCCTGGCAGGTGGTGTTTGTCAGCCACAGCCTGAGCGGCATCTGGGCGGCGGTGCAGGCCGGGCTGGGCCTGACGATACGTACCCATATCGGTATGCCCGGCAATCTGCGCACCGCAGGAGGTCTGCTGCCAGCGCCAGGTAGCCTGGCCGTCAGCCTGCGACAAACCCCGCGTGAGGAGCACCATTCCGCCGCCGTGGCGCTGCTCGGCGAACTGATGACCGAGGCCCTGCAGGGATGGCTCGACAGGTGACAGTGTCACGCCACTTCCATTCACCCTCACCCTAACCCTCTCCCTGCAGGGAGAGGGAACCGTCCGGCAGTCACCGGCGATGGGCACTCTGCGCCGTTCCCGCTTCAATGCCCGGTGGCGGCTGCGCCTTACCGGGCCGACATTCTCCCTGCGCGCTCCTGTAGGCCGGGCAAGCGCAGCGCCGCCCGGCATTGGGCTCAAGGGCTGGAGGGATCCGTCCGCCAGACGCCTGCGCCGCGGGTCAGGCTTTGCTCTCCTGCAGCAGTCGCTGGATCACCTGCTCCTGGCGGGCATAATCCCCTTCGCCGAAGGCGGTATAGCGCAGTTGTCCGCGAGCGTCGAAAATGTAATGCGCCGGCCAGTACTGATTGCCGAAGGCGTTCCAGATGGCGTACTCATTATCCGCCACCACCGGGTAGGTTATCCGCCAGTCCTTCACCGCCTGGCGCAGCAGAGGCAGCGAACGCTCCCAGGGATATTCCGGGGTATGAACGCCAATCACCACCAGGCCCGCCGCGCGGTATTTGTTCGCCCAGGCGCGCACGTAAGGCAGGGTATGCTGACAGTTGATACACTCCCGGGTCCAGAAATCCACCAGCACCACTTTGCCCTTCAGACGCTCCGGGGTTAACGCCGGGCTGTTGAGCCATGCGCTGCCTCCCGCCAGGGAGGGCATCGCGCTGGTGGGCTGCGGCGCAGCGATGGGCTGGAGGATGGTCTTTTGCTCCGGCTGCGGCAGACGGGCGGCCAGCCGTTGCTCCAGCGCCTGGCTCAGTCCTCCCGCACTTTGCAGATAGCGGTCGCCACCGCTGGCGATCAGCGCCACCGAGGCCAGCATCGCCAGCCCCGCCAGCCGGCGCAGCCGTTCGCCGAACGCCAGCCCGCGACGCAGTCGGGCGATCAATGCTGCACCACACCACCCCAGCAGGAATAACATCAGCGCCCCGCCGCTGCCGTAGGCCAGCAGTAACCCGCCAGTGGTCGCCTGGCCCGGATGAACAAAGCCCAGGCTGAGTATCGCCCCCAATACCGGCCCGGCGCACGGGGCCCACAGCAGGCCCACCGCCAGCCCGGCCAGCAGAGAACCGATCCAGCCGCGCTGGCGTGAGCTGGCGTCGTTAAGCTGATTCCCCAACGCCACCAGGGGGGAGGTCAGCCGCTGCGCGACGCGCTGCGAAAGCAGGCTCAGCCCGACCAGGGCGAAGAACGCCAGCGCCAGGCCGCGGCCTGCGAGGGTCAGATTCACCACCCAGCCGCTGGCGACCGTCACCAGCCAGGAAACCGCGCCGAACATCAGCGCCATTCCAGCCAGCATAATCGCCAGTTGCCCCCGGCGGCCCCGGACGCTGGCGAACAGCAGCGGGATCACCGGCAGCGTACAGGGGCTCAGCAGGGTTAACATTCCGCCCAAAAATGC
This sequence comes from Klebsiella sp. 10982, assembly GCF_048589245.1. Taxonomy (NCBI): domain Bacteria; kingdom Pseudomonadati; phylum Pseudomonadota; class Gammaproteobacteria; order Enterobacterales; family Enterobacteriaceae; genus Klebsiella; species Klebsiella sp. 10982. The sequence goes on along the minus strand of NZ_JBMAXV010000057.1, from coordinate 11,074 downwards.
AATGAATATCGACATCGCCTTCTCCTCATTATGCCGTCGCTGCCGAGAGTGACAGCCACGACATTACAGCAAGGGCGTGTATGGCGAATGTGTCGGGAAAGCGGGAGAATTGTCGGCTTAGTTATCCTTCTTCCCCGGAGATACAGCAGGATACAATCCCGCCGCGGCAAGGCGAACGCTGGCGTCCAGGCCGCCCTGCGGGCGGTTGGCCAGACGCAGCGTGCCGTTCATCTGGCTGACCAGCTGCGCAGCAATCGCCAGCCCCAGACCGGTGCCGCCGGTGTCGCGATTGCGCGAGTCCTCCAGGCGATAAAACGGCTGCAGCACCGCCTGTAGCGAGGCCTCCGGGATCCCCGGCCCCTCATCCAGCACATGGAGGGTGACATCCCCGCCGACGTCGCGGGTCAGGGTTATGGTGACCGTGGTGCCGAATTTCAGCCCATTATCGATAAGATTGGTCATCACCCGGCGCAGGGCCTGCGGCGGGATCCACACCACCCCGGCGGTCTCTTCGGGACAAAAACGCACCGGCCGGCCGACATCGGCATAATCGCAGACGATGGTGTCGAGAAAGGCGTCGAGGTTCAGCCGCTGGCGCGCCTCCGCCAGCGGCTGCGACGTGCGGGCGAAGGCGATGCCCTCCCGCACCAGACGGGTCATATTGTCGAGATCCTGCAGCAGCTTATCGCGCAGTTCCGGCTGGTCGGCCATCTCCACCCGCAGCTTCATTCGGGTGATCGGGGTTTGCAGATCGTGGGAGATGGCGGCGAGGATCCGCGCCCGCTCCTGCAGATGATCATGGATGCGCGCCTGCATCGCGTTAAACGCGCGGGCGGCACGGCGGACCTCTTCCGGCCCCTGCTCGGCCATGGTTCCCACCGTGTCGCTGGCCGGTTCAAGGGCATCCACTGCGCGGGTAAAGCGGGTGATGGGCAGCAACACCTGACGAACGGCATACCAGGCGCAGGCCAGCAGGAGGACAAACTGAGCGATCAGCACCACCGGCAGCCAGCGGGCGATGGCCGGTAGCTTCGGCCACAGATCGAGCGTCAACGGGGCGCCGTCGTGGAGGGTAATATGGGCCTGAATATGCTGCCGCGGGCCGGGGATCGCCACAATACTGACCGGATACTGCGCGCTCAGCGCCTCCTGCAGGGAGCGGGCCGCGTCCCGGGCGCGCCAGCTGTCCGGGTAATCGCCGCGTTCGCCGGCGTCCAGCTGGTAGCGGTAGTTGCCGCGCGCCAGCTTTGGCAGCCATTGCGGGCGCTCAGCGGCCGGCAGACGGTCGAGGATCGCCACGCTGGTGGCGACATCGGAAGCCAGGTTGCCCAGCATCACGCTGCGGGCGCTGCTCATACGCTCATAAAACAGCAGCGACAGGGTTAAGGTATTCGCCAGCAGCAGCGCCAGAAACAGCAGCGCCATCAGCCGCGACTGCAGCGAGGCGGGCCAGAACCTCATTCATGCCTCTCGCGGATGGAGACCGGCACCGACAGCACATAGCCTTCGCTACGCACCGTCTTAATGTAGGCCGGCTCGCGGGCATCCTCCCGCAGGCGCTGACGCAGTCGGCTCACCAGCAGGTCAATCGACCGTTCAAACAGTTCCGCGTCGCGTCCCTGGGTCAGATTCAGCAGCTGATCGCGGTTCAGCACCCGCTGGGGGTGGTCGAGAAACACCCGCAGCAGCCGATACTCCGCCCCGCTGAGGGCGACGATGGCGCCGCTGTCATCCAGCAGGTGGCGGGCGGCAGTGTCGAGCAGCCAGTCGCCAAAGGCGATCAGTCTGCCCGCCTCGGTGATCTGCAGATTGGGCGGCAGCGCCCGGGTGCGGCGTAAAATGGCTTTGATGCGCGCCAGCAGTTCGCGGGCCACAAAGGGTTTAATCAGATAATCGTCAGCCCCCATTTCCAGGCCGAGGATCCGGTCACTGTCGTCGGTGCGGGCGGTGAGCATCAGCACCGGAATATCCTGCTGCGGGTTGGCGCGCAGCTGGCGGCAGAGCGTTAAGCCGTCCTCGCCCGGCATCATGATATCCAGCACAATCAGGTCAATTTGATGATTTTTGAGCACCGACCACATGGCTTTGCCGTTCGCCGCGCCGCTGGCGCGATATCCCGATTTTTCCAGATAGTCGACAATCAGTTCCCGAATATCGCGGTCGTCATCGACGACCAGGATGTGGTCAATACGCGCCAAAGGCTGCTCCTGCGGCAAAATTAACTCTTCACAAGCATAAGCCGTGTTGCCGGAAGCGCAACGTCGCGCCGCCGGCAAGGCGCGGATTACAAACGGTCGGCGTCCACCACCGCCTGGACAAAGTCTGCCGGGTCCTCCTGCGGCGGGTTATGGCCCACCGCTCCCGGCAGATCCCGGTGCTCATATTTTCCGGTAAATTTGGCCCGGTAGCTGGCGGGAGCAGGATGCGGCGCGCCGTTATTCGCCCCTTCCAGGGTGATGGTGGGCACGGTTATCGGCGGCAGCGCCGCCAGCCGTTGTTCATAGCCGGCATACTTCGCTTCCCCCTTGTCCAGCCCCAGGCGCCAGCGGTAATTGCTGATGGTGATCGCCACGTGGTCCGGGTTATCCAGCGCCCGGGCGGTTTTGGCAAAGGTCGCGTCGCTGAATTGCCACTGCGGCGATGCCTGATGCCAGATAAATTTCGCAAAGTCGTGGGTATTCTGCCGGTAACCGGCTTCGCCGCGCGGGGTGGCAAAATAGAACTGGTACCACCACGACAGCTCCGCCTGCGGCGGCAGCGGTTTTTCGCCAATCTGCTGACTGCTGATCAGATACCCGCTCACCGAAACCAGGGATTTCACCCGCTGCGGCCACAGCGCGGCGACAATATCCGCCGTGCGCGCGCCCCAGTCAAAGCCGGCCAGATCCGCCTGCCTGATGTGCAGGGCGTCCATCAGATGGACAATATCGGCCGCCATCGCCGACGGCTGACCGTTACGCGGCGTGCTGGCGGAGAGGAAACGGGTCGTGCCGTAGCCGCGCAGATACGGCACAATCACCCGGTAACCCTTCTGCGCTAGAGCCGGCGCCACCTGGGCATAGCTCTGAATATCATAGGGCCAGCCGTGCAGCAGGATCACCGGCTGGCCGTCGCGCGGGCCGATATCCACATAGCCAATATTCAGGTCGCCGGCGTGGATCTGGTAGATCTTGTCGAACGCCCCCGCATCTTCCGCGGCGCAAACGGCGGCGGACCACAGGGTGGATAATCCCAGCGCCGCGGCGCTGGTAAACCGGATCAGGGATAATCTGTTCATCGTTTTCTCACCTTTTATCGTCATCAAGAGAGTACGTGACCAGTAAAACGGAAATTTGTATCCGCCATGTGCCCGACCGGGGCCATTTTTATCTCTTAATGTCAGCGCTGCGCCGCGAGATACAGTGTGATACAAAGTCGAGGTTGGCAATTGTTGCGGGCATGTGAATTTATGCTTGCCCCGGGAGATAAATCCGTTACCGTGGCAGGCATTTTTCACCACTTAAGAACGCAGGAACCCGCTATGGCGATTTTTGATGGTCACAATGACCTGCTGCTGAATCTCTGGCTTCACCATCGTGAGGATCCGGTGAGCGCCTTCTTTACCGGGATAGAAAACGGCCATCTCGACTTTCCGCGTATCCGCCAGGGCGGGCTGGCCGGCGGCCTGTTCGCCCTCTTTGTGCCGCCGCAGGAGTATATTGCCCGCGTGGCGCCACAGTACGCCAGTCAGGCGTGGGAACCGCTGGCGATCCTCTGGCAGCAGCTGGCTATTCTCAAGGCGATTTGCGCCCACGATACCGACCGCGCGCGGCTGTGCCTGAGCGCGGCGGATATTGAACGCTGTCGGCAGGATAACGCGCTGGCGATGGTGGCGCACATCGAAGGCGCTGGCGGGTTCGACGCGCAAGGCGACGATCTGCAGGCCTTTTATCGCGCCGGGGTGCGCAGCATCGGTCCGTTCTGGAACATCGCCAATCGCTTCGGCTGCGGGGTCACCGGCGCCTTTCCCGGCAGCCCGGACAGCGGCCCGGGTCTTACCCGCGAGGGCATTGCGCTCATCACTCAGGCCAACGCCCTGAAGATGCAGATCGATGTTTCGCATATGAACGAGCAGGCTTTTTGGGATACCGCCCGCCACTCCACCGCCCCGCTGGTGGCCACCCACTCCAATGCCCACGCCCTGTGCCCGCAGCCGCGCAATCTTACCGACCGGCAACTGCGGGCGATCCGCGACAGCGGCGGCGTGGTGGGCGTCAATTTCGGCAATGCCTTCCTGCGCGCCGACGGCCGGCGCGACAGCGACACACCCTTAACCACCATTGTCCGGCATATCGACTATCTTATTAACATAATGGGTGAGGATCATGTGGCTCTCGGCTCGGATTTCGACGGCATCACCCTGCCGGACGAGCTGGGCGATGTGGCCGGCTTACCGCGGCTTATCAATGCCTTGCGGGACAATGGCTATGATCAATTGGTGCTGGATAAGCTGCGGTGGAGCAACTGGCTGCGGGTATTAAAAAATGTTTGGTAACAATAGGTTATATTGTAAACATAAAGTTAATTCCTTACATATTCCGGGTTGATCTCTCTCCCGGTGAAGCGCAATATGCGGCGGCCGTCACAGATCGACTATGATTCGTGAGGCCTGTCTCATTTTTAGGAGGAACAAAACATGTGGAAGAAACCTGCTTTTATCGATTTACGTCTCGGTCTGGAAGTGACGCTGTACATTTCTAACCGCTAATCGCCCCGCCCGCCGTTCGCGCGGGCACCTTCATTCATTACCCGGTCCGTCTTCATGTTCATTAAAGTCCTCGGCTCCGCCGCTGGCGGCGGTTTCCCACAATGGAACTGCAACTGCGCCAACTGTCAGGGCCTGCGCAACGGCACCATTCAGGCCACCGCCCGCACCCAGTCGTCGATCATCGTCAGCGATAACGGCAAAGAGTGGGTACTGTGCAACGCCTCGCCGGATATCAGCCAGCAGATTGCTCATACCCCCGAGTTAAATAACCCCGGCGTGCTGCGCGGGACGCATATCGGCGGCATTATTCTCACCGACAGCCAGATCGACCACACCACCGGATTGCTGAGCCTGCGCGAGGGCTGCCCGCACCAGGTGTGGTGCACGCCGGAAGTTCATGAGGATCTCTCCACTGGCTTCCCGGTGTTTACCATGCTGCGACACTGGAACGGCGGCCTGGTGCATCACCCCATCGCCCCGCAGCAGCCTTTTACCGTTGACGCCTGTCCTGATTTGCAGTTTACCGCGGTGCCTATCGCCAGCAACGCGCCGCCCTATTCGCCGTATCGCGACCGGCCGCTGCCGGGCCATAACGTAGCGCTGTTTATCGAAAACCGCCGCAACGGCCAGACGCTGTTCTATGCGCCGGGGCTGGGTGAGCCGGATGAAGCCCTTCTGCCGTGGCTGCAAAAAGCGGACTGTCTGCTGATCGATGGCACCGTCTGGCAGGATGACGAACTGCAGGCCGCCGGCGTCGGGCGCAATACCGGCCGCGATATGGGCCACCTGGCGCTCGGCGATGAGCACGGGATGATGGCCCTGCTGGCCTCCCTGCCGGCAAAACGCAAAATTCTCATTCATATTAATAACACCAACCCGATCCTTAACGAGCAGTCTCCCCAGCGCCAGGCGCTGACGCAACAGGGGATTGAAGTGAGCTGGGACGGGATGGCAATCACCCTTCAGGATACCGCATGCTGATCACCGACACGCTGTCGCCGCAGGCCTTTGAAGAGGCCCTGCGGGCCAAAGGCGCCTTCTACCATATTCACCACCCGTACCACATCGCCATGCACAACGGCGACGCGACCCGCGAGCAAATTCAGGGCTGGGTGGCGAACCGGTTTTATTACCAGACCACCATCCCGCTGAAAGACGCGGCGATTATGGCCAACTGCCCGGATGCACAGACCCGGCGTAAATGGGTGCAGCGGATCCTCGACCACGATGGCAGCCACGGCGAGGATGGCGGGATTGAAGCCTGGCTGCGGCTGGGGGAAGCGGTCGGGCTGAGCCGCGACGATCTGCTCAGCGAGCGCCACGTGCTGCCCGGCGTGCGCTTCGCGGTGGATGCCTATCTTAACTTCGCCCGTCGCGCCTGCTGGCAGGAGGCGGCCTGCAGCTCCCTGACCGAGCTGTTCGCCCCGCAGATCCATCAGTCGCGCCTCGACAGCTGGCCGCAGCACTATCCGTGGATCAAAGAGGAAGGCTATTTTTACTTCCGCAGTCGTCTGAGCCAGGCCAACCGCGACGTTGAGCATGGTCTGGCGCTGGCGAAGACCTACTGCGACAGCGCGGAAAAACAGAACCGGATGCTGGAGATCCTGCAGTTTAAGCTCGACATTCTGTGGTCGATGCTCGATGCCATGACCATGGCCTACGCTCTGCAGCGCCCGCCCTATCATACGGTCACCGACAAGGCGGCCTGGCACACGACCCGACTGGTGTAACCATGCAAAAAACCTCCATCGTCGCCTTTCGTCGCGGCTACCGCCTGCAGTGGGAAGCTGCCCAGGAGAGCCATGTGATCCTCTATCCGGAGGGAATGGCCAAACTCAATGAGACCGCCGCGGCGATCCTCGAGCTGGTCGATGGCCGGCGCGACGTCGCGGCGATTATCGCCATGCTTAACGAACGTTTCCCGGAAGCCGGCGGCGTCGATGACGACGTCGTCGAGTTCCTGCAGATCGCCTGTCAACAGAAGTGGATCACCTGCCGTGAGCCAGAATAAACCCGCCGTCAATCCGCCGCTGTGGCTGCTGGCGGAGCTGACCTACCGCTGCCCGCTGCAGTGCCCCTACTGTTCCAATCCGCTGGACTTCGCCCGGCAGGAAAAGGAGCTGACCACCGAACAATGGATCGAGGTCTTTCGCCAGGCGCGAGCGATGGGCAGCGTACAGCTGGGCTTTTCCGGCGGCGAGCCGCTGACCCGTAAAGATCTGCCGGAGCTGATCCGCGCCGCGCGCGACCTCGGGTTCTATACCAACCTGATCACCTCGGGAATTGGGTTAACCGAGAGCAAGCTCGACGCCTTCAGCGAGGCCGGGCTGGACCATATCCAGATTAGCTTCCAGGCCAGCGATGAGGTGCTCAACGCCGCTCTCGCCGGCAATAAAAAAGCCTTCCAGCAGAAGCTGGCGATGGCCAGAGCGGTGAAAGCGCGCGACTACCCAATGGTGCTCAACTTCGTCCTCCACCGGCACAACATCGACCAGCTCGATAAAATTATCGAGCTGTGCATTGAGCTGGAGGCCGATGACGTCGAGCTCGCCACCTGCCAGTTCTACGGCTGGGCGTTTCTTAATCGCGAGGGGCTGCTGCCGACCCGGGAACAGATCGCCCGCGCCGAGCAGGTGGTCGCCGATTACCGGCAGAAAATGGCCGCCAGCGGCAACCTCACCAACCTGCTGTTCGTCACCCCGGACTATTACGAGGAGCGGCCGAAAGGCTGCATGGGCGGCTGGGGATCGATTTTTCTCAGCGTCACCCCGGAAGGCACCGCCCTGCCGTGCCACAGCGCGCGCCAGCTGCCGGTGACGTTCCCGTCGGTGCTGGAGCAGAGTCTGGAATCGATCTGGTATGACTCGTTCGGCTTCAACCGTTATCGCGGGTATGACTGGATGCCGGAGCCGTGCCGCTCCTGTGATGAAAAAGAGAAAGACTTCGGCGGCTGCCGCTGTCAGGCCTTTATGCTGACCGGCAGCGCCGATAACGCCGATCCGGTGTGCAGCAAATCCCCGCATCATCACAAAATCCTTGAGGCCCGACGCGAAGCGGCCTGCAGCGACATCAAAGTCAGCCAGCTGCAGTTCCGCAACCGGGCCCGCTCACAGCTGATCTACAAAACCCGGAACCTGTAATGACCCTGGCGACCCGCACCATCACCCTGCCGGGCGGCCTGCAGGCCACCCTGGTGCATCAGCCGCAGGCCGTGCGCGCGGCGGCTCTGGCGCGGGTCGCCGCCGGCAGCCACCACGAGCCGTCGCACTTTCCCGGTCTGGCGCACCTGCTGGAACACCTGCTGTTTTACGGCGGTGAGCGCTACCGGGACGCTGACCGGCTGATGGGCTGGGTACCGCGCCAGGGCGGGAGCGTCAACGCTACCACTCTGGCCCGCCGCAGCGCGTTCTTCTTCGAGGTCTCCGCCGGGGACCTGGCGGAGGGCATGGCACGTCTGGGAGAGATGCTGCAGGCCCCGCGGCTGCTCAGGGACGATATTCAGCGCGAAGTGGCGGTGATTGATGCCGAATACCGCCTGATCCAGCAGCATGAGCCGTCGCGCCGGGAGGCCGCCGTGCGCCACGCCGTCATCGCGCCCGCGGCGTTTCGTCGCTTTCAGGTAGGCAGCGCTGACGCGCTGGCGGGCGATCTCCCTGCGTTGCAGGCAGCCTTACGCGATTTTCACCGCACCCATTACGTCGCCCGACGAATGCAGTTCTGGCTGCAGGGGCCGCAGTCGCTGGAGGCGCTCGGCGAGCTGGCGGCACGTTTCGCCGCCGGGTTTGCCGCGGGCGAGGCTCCGCCGCCGGCGCCGCCGCTGCGCCTGGGCGAGTTCACTGCACTGCAGCTGGCGGTCTCCAGCCAGCCCGCGCTGTGGCGTTGCCCGCTGATCGCTTTAAGTGACAACGTCACGTTACTGCGCGAGTTTTTGCTGGATGAAGCCCCCGGCAGCCTGATGGCCGGCCTGCGCCAGCGCCAGCTGGCCGGGGATGTGGCGCTGAACTGGCTGTATCAGGATCGGCACCTCGGCTGGCTGGCGCTGGTCTTCGCCAGCGACCGGCCGGAACAGGTTGACCGGCAGATAACCCACTGGTTGCAGGCGCTACAGCAGACGACGCCTGTGCAGCAGCAACACTACTATCAGCTGTCCCGGCGCCGTTTTCAGGCGCTGTCGCCTCTCGGTCAGCTGCGCCAGCGGGCATTCGGCTTTGCCCCCGGGGCGCCGCCCACCGGGTTCGCCGATTTTTGCGCCGCCCTGCTGGCCGCCCCCGCGGTCAGCCTGGCCTGCCAGACGCAGCTCCCCGGAGCAACGGTAGCCACCCAGGGCTTTAGTCTGCCGCTCAGCCGCTGGCGCCGCCGCCCGGTCACTGACCCGGCGCTGGCGTTTGCTTTTTATCCGCAGACCGCTGACAACCTCGTGGCCGACAGCCCGCAGGATGCCGCGCCGCTGCTCCACCTCCCGTCCCCGGAAGCACCGCCGACGCTTCTGCTGCGCTCCCCTTTCTACGGTTCGCCCGATCTGGCCAAAGGGCTGGCGCGCGGGGAACAGCTGCGCCCACTGCTTGCCGCCCTGCGCCACGCCGGGGGATACGGCGAGTGGCATCTGTTCGCCGGCAGCTGGCAGCTGATCCTGCAGCTGCCAGCTGCCGGCCAGCGCCCGGCGGCGATCCTGCAGGCCATCGTACGGCAGCTCGCGCTCCCGGTCGCCCCGCTGACCCCGCCGCCGGAGAGTATTGCGATCCGTCATCTCATGGCCCAGCTCCCCGAACGGCTGGGTACGTCAGCGCACCAGGAAGGGTGGCTGGCGGCCCTGGCGGGCGGCAGCGCGGAAGATGCGCAGTGGGTAGCGCGTCAGCTGAGCCTGATTACCGCCCCGGTTAATCCGCCGATGCCCGCTCCGGCCCCCTGCCGCCGCGGCGTCGGGCGGCTGGCTTTCCCCGGGGACGGCACGGCGCTGCTGGTCTTTATTCCGCTGGCGGAAGGCGCCTCGCTGGCGGCCCTGCAGGTGCTGGCGCAGTACTGTGAGGCGCCGTTTTTCCAGCGTCTGCGGGTGGAGCAGCAGATTGGCTATGTGGTGAGCTGCCGCTATCAACGGCTGGCCGATCGCGACGGACTGCTGATGGCGCTGCAGTCACCGGATCGCCGCCCCGGGGAGCTACTGCGCTGCTGTAAAACCTTTCTGCGCCAGCTGGCGCCGATCGATGAGGCGACCTTCAGGCCGCTACAGCAGCGGCTGGCCGCCCAGGCTCGCGCCCGAATCCCCCCCGAGGAGCAGGCGCTGGACGCCCTGCGCCAGAGATATGGTTTACCGGTGGTGACGCCGCAGGCGGCTGACGCGCTGCGCGTTGAAGAGGTGGCCGTCCTGTGGCGCGAAATGACTCGCCGCCGTCGCCGCTGGCGGGTGCTGTTCACCAGTGGAAATTAATGGGGGCATCCGGGGTGAGAAAGGCGCTGACAAAACGCGTAAGGATCGCCGCGGCCTGCGGGCTCTCCTGCACCTCGTCGTGTAACCGTTGCGGGTCGATGCCCTCCGCCTGCAGCACCGCCTCCCGGTAGCGGATCAGTGAGCGGGCAACAGGCGCGGTGAATTCCGGGTGAAACTGCGTGGAGACGGCGTGCGGTCCGTAGCGCACAATCTGGTGGCGGTCGTGGGAGGATGCGGCCAGCACGGTAGCCCCCTCCGGCAGACGGGTCACGGTTTGCAAATGGCTCAAATGCGCGGGAAACGAGGCCGGCAGACCGCTCAGCAGCGGGTCGTCGACACCCCATGGCGACAATGAAATGGTTTGGCTGCCGCTTTCCCGCCCGCCCGGATGATACGCCACCTCGCCGCCCAGCGCGTGGGCCATCAGCTGATGACCATAGCAAACGCCGAACAGCGGCATATCGATAGCCACCGCCTGACGGATCCAGTCGGCGGTCCGTTCGCTCCACGCCAGCCGATCGGTGACCATCGCCCACGAACCGGTCAGTATCGCCACGGTCTGGTTATCCGGCGCCGGCAGCGGTTCATCTTCAAACACCCGCACCGCGGTCAGCTGCGCCTGCCACGGCGCCAGCAGCGTGCGAAACCAGTGCGGCAGATCGCCATGCGCCTGGCGGATGGCCGTCGGCGGCGTGCCGGTCTGAACCAGCAGTAATCGGTTACGTGTCACCCTTCCCCCTCACTCCGGGTCATGTTCTCTGCGATCACTATGCCGCCGGGAAAACGACGGGACAAATAACCAATTTTTATGGCCGATGCGCCTGCGGAATAAGACCCGGCTCTTACCGGGCGTCGGCGCTGTCAAGCTGCGGCACGTCGGCCGCCGTCGACGGGGCCTGCTG
>NZ_JBMAXV010000056.1:0-23376 GCF_048589245.1 Klebsiella sp. 10982 | reverse complement strand
CGGTCTGATGATCGGGTATTTTGAAGCACGGCGCGGACTTACCCCCCGCCGACAAATGGTATACTGCCGCCCATGCTTTTTTCGCTAGGGAAGATTTATGCGCCTCCTTCACACCTCCGACTGGCACCTGGGCCAGAATTTTTACAGCAAAAGCCGCGCCGCCGAACATGATGCCTTCCTGACCTGGCTGCTGGCCCGCGCGCAGGAGTATGAAGTCGACGCCATTATCGTAGCCGGCGATATTTTTGATACCGGCTCACCGCCAAGCTACGCTCGCGAACTGTATAACCGTTTCGTCGTCCAGCTGCAGCAGACCGGCTGTCGCCTGGTGGTGCTGGCGGGCAATCACGATTCAGTGGCGATGCTCAATGAATCGCGCGATATCCTCGCCTTTTTACACACCACCGTGGTGGCGAACGCTGGCCATGCGCCTATTGAGCTGCCGTTGCGCGACGGCACCCCGGGCGCCATCTTCTGCCCGGTGCCGTTTTTACGCCCGCGCGAACTGGTGACCAGCCAGGCCGGCCACTCCGGCCGGGAAAAGCAGCAACAACTGCTGCACGCCATCAGCGACTATTATCAGCAGCAGTATCAGCAGGCCTGCGCGCTGCGCGGCGATCGGCCGCTGCCCATCATTGCCAGCGGCCACCTGACCACCGTCGGCGCCAGTAAAAGCGATGCCGTTCGCGACATTTATATCGGCACACTCGATGCCTTTCCGGCGCAACACTTCCCCCCTGCCGACTACATTGCGCTGGGCCATATCCACCGTGCGCAGGTGGTCGGCGGCTGCGAACACATCCGCTACAGCGGTTCGCCGCTGCCGCTGAGCTTTGATGAAACCGGCAAAGCGAAATCGGTGCACCTGGTGAGCTTTAACGACGGGCGACTCAGCGCCGTAGAGACGCTGGAAGTCCCCGTTACCCAGCCGCTGGCGGTGATCAAAGGCGATCTGGCCGCCATCACCGCCCGACTGGAGCAGTGGCGCGGCGTCGAGCAGGACCCGCCGGTGTGGCTGGATATCGAAATCACCACCGAGGACTACCTGCACGATATTCAGCGTCATATTCAGGCGCTGACGGAGGATCTGCCGGTGGAAGTGCTGCTGGTACGCCGCAGCCGCGAGCAGCGCGAGAAAATTCTGCTTGGCGCCCAGCGGGAGACCCTCAGCGAACTGAAGGTGGAGGAGGTGTTTGAGCGTCGGCTGGCGCTGACCGAGATTGACGATGACAAGCGCGCCCGGCTGCATGAGCTGTTCACCCATACGCTGCATACGCTCACCGCGGAGGACGAAAACGCATGAAAATCCTGAGCCTGCGACTGAAAAACCTCAACTCCCTGAAGGGCGAATGGAAGATAGACTTTACCGCCGAGCCGTTTGCCAGCAACGGCCTGTTTGCTATTACCGGCGCCACCGGCGCCGGCAAAACCACCCTGCTCGATGCCATTTGCCTGGCGCTTTATCACGAGACGCCGCGCCTGAATAAAGTCTCCCAGTCGCAAAACGATCTGATGACCCGCGATACCGCCGAGTGTCTGGCGGAGGTGGAATTTGAAGTCAAAGGCATCGCCTACCGCGCTTTCTGGAGCCAGAATCGGGCGCGTAACCAGCCGGATGGCAATCTGCAGGCACCCCGCGTCGAGCTGGCGCGCTGCGCCGACGGCAAAATCCTCGCCGATAAGGTTTCGGATAAGCTGGAACAAACCGCGACGCTTACCGGCCTCGACTATGGCCGCTTCACCCGCTCGATGCTGCTTTCCCAGGGGCAATTTGCCGCCTTCCTGAACGCGAAGCCGAGCGATCGCGCGGAGCTGCTGGAGGAGCTGACCGGCACGGAAATCTACGGCCAGATTTCAGCCATGGTCTACGAACAGCACAAAGCTGCTCGCCACGCGCTGGAGAAGTTCGAAGCCCAGGCGGCGGGTATCGTTCTGCTGACGGAGGCCCAGCAGCAGGCGCTGCAGGAAAGTTTGCAGGTACTTACTGACGAAGAAAAAGCTCTGCTGGTACAGCAGCAAAGCCAACAGCAGCAGCTCCAGTGGCTGACCCGCCGCGACGAACTGGCGCAACAGCAGCAGGAGGCGGTCACCCGACAGCAGCGGGCCCGCCAGGCGCTGGCCGACGCCGCCCCGACGCTGGCGAAGCTTGAGCTGGCCCAGCCCGCCGCCCAGTTACGTCCCCTGTGGGAGCGTCAGCAGGAACAGGTAGCTGGTCTGGCGAAAACCCGCCAGCGGATCAACGAAGTAAATGCTCGCTTACTTGCCAGCACCGCGCAGCGCGCGCGCATTCGTCAGGGCGCCCTGCGCACCCAGCAGCAGCGTCAGGCTGAACTGACGGAGCTGGCGCAGTGGCTGACGGCCCATGATCGATTCCGCTTATGGGGCCAGGAAATTGCCGGCTGGCGGGCGCAATTTTCGCAACTGATGCGCGATAAACAGCAGCTGGCGGCTCAGACCACCCGCCTGGCCGCGCTGCGCCAGAAGCTGGCCGCTCTGCCGGCCAGCTCCCTGTCATTGTCCGCAGAGGACGTCGCGGCGGCGATGGCGCAGCAAACGCAGTCGCGGCCGCTGCGCCAGCGGCTGGTCTCGCTGCATGAACAGCATCAGCAGTTGCACAAACGCCTGCGGCAGAGCGCCGAGAACATCCAGCAGGCGCAAACGGAGCAGGCAAAACTCAATGCCACCCTCACGCAACGTCGGGAGCAATATAAAGACAAAAACCAGCACTATCTCGACCTGAAGGCGCTCTGCCAGCGGGAAGAAACGATTAAAGATCTGGAAGGCTACCGCGCGCGGCTCGAAGCGGGTAAACCCTGCCCGCTGTGCGGCGCCTGTGAACACCCGGCGATTGAACAATACGCTTCGCTGACGGTCACGGATAACCAGCGTCGCCGCGATGCGCTGGAAAAAGAGGTCGCCGCGCTGAAAGAAGAAGGTCTGCTGGTCCTCGGGCAGGTCAACGCCCTGACGCAACAGCTCCAGCGTGAGACCGAAGCGGCCCGACGGCTCACAGAGGAAGAGCAAGCGCTCACTAAAGCGTGGCAGGAGACCTGCGCCTCGCTGCAGGTCACGCGGGATATTGCGCAAGAGATAAACGACTGGATGCAGGAGCAGGCGCGCTACGAGCAGCAGCTTTATGAGCTCAGCCAGCGCCTGATGCTGCAGAGCCAGCTCAACGATCAGGAGGCGCTGGAGCGCCAGGCTCACCAGCAGCTGGAGACCACGCGCCAGGGGCTGGAGAACGCCCTGCTGACGCTGTCGCTCAGCCTGCCGGAAGAAGGCGCAGAAGCCGCCTGGCTGCACGCTCGTGAAAATGAATTTGCCCGGTGGCAGGCGCAACAGACGCAGCATGGCGTGCTCCAGGAGCAGATCGCCGCCCTGAAACCGCTGCTCGATACGCTGCCCCCCGGCGATGAGGATGACGCGGAGGCTGAGCCGGTTATCCCCGACAACTGGCGTGAAATCCACGAGGAATGCCTGTCGCTGCACAGCCAGCTTGTCGCCCAGCAGCAGCAGGAGATCGAAGAAACGGCGCGTCTGGACCAGTCACAGACGCAATTCACGGCTGCCCTGGCCGCCAGCCGCTTCAGCGATCGGGAGGCGTTCCTCGCCGCGCTACTGGATGACGAGACCGCCCAGCGGCTGACGCAGTTAAAACAGACGCTGGAGCAGCAGCTCCAGCAGGCGACGGTGCTCTGCGAGCAGGCGACCCGGCAGCAACAGGCGCATCTGGCGCTGCGGCCGCAAGGGACGGACACGGACATCCCCACCCTGCAAACGCAGCTGCACGCCCTTGCCCAGCGGCTGCGGGACAACACCACCCGCCAGGGTGAGATCCGCCAGCAGCTCAGGCAGGACGAAGCGAGTCGTCAGCAGCAGCAGGCGCTGGGGCAGCAGATTGCAGAGGCGGCGCAGCTGGCGGACGACTGGAGCTATCTCAACTCACTGATCGGCTCCAGCACCGGCGACCGGTTCCGCAAATTCGCCCAGGGGCTGACCCTCGATAATCTGGTCTGGCTGGCAAACCAGCAGCTCAACCGCCTGCACGGCCGCTATCTGCTGCAACGCAAGGCCAGCGAGGCGCTGGAGCTGGAGGTTGTCGATACCTGGCAGGCCGACGCGGTGCGTGACACCCGCACCCTCTCCGGCGGCGAAAGTTTCCTCGTCAGCCTGGCGCTGGCCCTGGCGCTGTCAGACCTGGTGAGCCATAAGACGCGGATTGACTCCCTGTTTCTTGATGAAGGCTTCGGCACCCTCGACAGCGAAACGCTCGACACGGCGCTGGACGCCCTGGATGCCCTTAACGCCAGCGGTAAAATTATCGGGGTAATCAGCCATGTGGAGGCAATGAAGGAACGTATTCCGGTGCAGATCAAAGTGAAGAAGATAAACGGCCTGGGCTATAGCCGGCTGGACAGAGCGTTTGCGGTGGAATGAGGTCCTAATTATTGCAATGTCCCCTCACCCTAACCCTCTCCCGGAGGGAGAGGGAACCGTCCGGCGCCGGTCTGTAGTTTCGCACGCTATTGCGATTCCCCTCTCCCGGAGGGAGAGGGAACCGTCCGGCGCCGGTCTGTAATTTCGCACGCTATTGCGATTCCCCTCTCCCGAGGGAGAGGGAACCCTCCGGCGCCGGTCTGTAGTTTCGCACGCTATTGCGATTCTCCTCCCCCGGCAAGAGACAAGGGGTTCCCGGCCACCGTCTCAACCACCCGCACCGTACCGCTTTTCTCCCTCTCCCTACTGGGAGAGGGCCGGGGTGAGGGGGTGCAGTTTAGTTCCCCTGGAGCGGCCACAGCCAGGCCGCGCCGCGTACTCCGCTGGAGTCACCGTGCAACGCTTTGCGGATCGGCGTTTCGCACTCGCCGCCGAAGACCCACTGTTTCACCAGGTCCGGCACCGTCTGATACAGGCGCTCGACGTTGCTCATCCCACCGCCCAGCACGATAACGTCCGGGTCGAGAATATTCACCACGTGGGCCAGCGATTTCGCCAGCCGCTGTTCATAGCGGCTCAGCGCCAGTTCGGCCTTTTCGTCACCCTCGCCCACCAGGCGCATAATCTCGCTGCCGGTTAACCCTTTGCCGCTCAGCCGCTGATAGTCGGTGGCGAAGCCAGTGCCGGAGATAAAGGTTTCGATACATCCCTGTTTACCGCAGTAGCAAGGGACTTCCGCGCGGTAGCGCAGCTCATCGTCGTTCATCCACGGCAGCGGGTTGTGCCCCCACTCGCCGGCCGTGCCGTTGCCGCCACTATGCGCCCGCCCGTTGAGCGCCACGCCCGCGCCGCAGCCGGTGCCGATAATCACCGCGAACACCGTTTGCGCCCCCGCCGCCGCGCCGTCCACCGCTTCCGACACCGCCAGACAGTTGGCGTCGTTGGCCAGCCGAACTTCACGCTCAAGGCGCAGGCTGAGATCCTTATCAAAGGGCTGGCCGTTGAGCCAGGTCGAGTTGGCGTTTTTCACCACGCCGGTATAAGGCGAAATCGAGCCAGGAATGCCCATCCCCACGGTGCCCTGCTGTCCGGTCGCCTGCTCGGCCATCGCTACCAGGGTAGCAATAGTCTCAATAGTTTGCCGGTAGTCCTCACGCGGCGTGGGTAACCGGTGGCGAAACAGCTGCTCTCCCTGGTCGCTCAGGGCTATCACTTCGGTTTTTGTTCCACCTAAATCAATACCAATACGCACGCTCTGCTCCTCAGCCCGATTAACAATGCAAGCATAGCGACAATTCGCTATCATGCCCGCCTGATTTAACGACAAAGCCGTGGAAATTATCATGCTGTGGTTCAAAAATTTAATGGTTTACCGTCTCAGCCGCGATATCGAATTGCGCGCCGAGGAGATGGAAAAACAGCTGGCCGAGCTGACATTTACCCCTTGTGGCAGCCAGGATATGGCGAAAACCGGTTGGGTATCGCCGATGGGATCGCACAGCGACGCGCTGACGCATACGGCGAACGGCCAGATCATTATCTGCGCGCGTAAAGAAGAAAAGATCCTGCCGTCGCCGGTGATTAAGCAGGCGCTGGAGGCGAAGATCCAGAAGCTCGAAGCCGATCAGGGCCGCAAGCTGAAGAAGACCGAGAAAGATTCCCTGAAAGATGAAGTGCTGCACTCGCTGCTGCCGCGCGCCTTCAGCCGATTCAGCCAGACAATGATGTGGATCGACACCGTCAACGGCCTGATCATGGTCGACTGCGCCAGCGCGAAGAAAGCGGAGGATACCCTGGCCCTGCTGCGTAAAACCCTCGGCTCGCTGCCGGTGGTGCCGCTGACCCTGGAGAATCCGATTGAGCTGACGCTGACCGAATGGGTCCGCTCCGGCACCGTGGCGCAGGGCTTCCAGCTGCTGGATGAAGCCGAGCTGAAAGCGATGCTGGAAGATGGCGGCGTGATCCGCGCCAAGAAGCAGGATCTGGTCAGCGACGAAATCGCCGTGCACATTGAGGCCGGAAAGGTCGTCACCAAGCTGGCGCTGGACTGGCAGCAGCGTATTCAGTTTATGATCTGCGATGACGCGTCGATTAAGCGCCTGAAGTTCTGCGATGAACTGCGCGATCAAAACGAAGATATCGATCGGGAAGATTTCGCCCAGCGTTTTGACGCCGACTTTATCTTAATGACTGGCGAGCTGGCTGCTCTGATTCAGAGCCTGGTGGAAGGGCTCGGCGGCGAAGCACAGCGCTAAGCGCCGCTTTCCTTCCTGCCAGGCAGGAAGGAAAAAAACCACCCGGCGGCAGACGCCGGGGATCGCACTGGCTTACAGATAGCGGCACAGATAAGAGGTTGGCTCAGCCACCTGCAGATGGAATTCGCTGTTGCCTGGCACATTGAAGACTTCGCCGGCGGCGTAAACTTTCCACTCAGTCTCACCCGGCAGCAAAACATTCAGCGCCCCGCTGACCACCGTCATCTCTTCCGGCTGCGCCGTCCCGAAGGTGTATTCTCCTTCCGCCATCACGCCAACGCTGGCGCGACCGGTACTGCTGCTGGTGAAGCCAATGGATTTCACTTTTCCGTCAAAGTATTCATTGCTTTGAAGCATAAACAAGCCCTTCTGATCGTCGTTGAAAGGCTCAATATAGGGGGCGCTCCTTGCCCCTGTCACGTGAAATTAACACATTAGACCAATAGTTCTGCCGCCAGTCGGGAAACCAGCACATTCGACAGCAAAACCGGGACATCGAGGGCTTTTTGTAACACATCGCGATGATGCTGATAGTAACCGAGACAGTCGAGCACCAGCACATCGGCGCCCTGCTCGAGCAGCGCTTTGCCGGCGGTTAATAATTCACTGTCGCTACCGGTAAAGGGGTTAGCCAGGGCGTAGTACGGCGACTTTTCTAACAACAGCCATTTTTGCCGCTGCATGGGCATGATCTCTTCCACCGGCACAATCACTCCAACCTGGTGACCATCGACGATCGACGCCACCAGCGGCGGGATGATCCGCTGCGGCTCAAGAAGGATCGCATGCTGCGTCGCAAAGCTGCTTAGCGGTTCCGAACTTAGCAGCAGGATCACATCATAGTTCTGCCGATCCAGCATCGCGATCACGCTGCGGATATCGCGTTCAATTTTCTCTCGCGACACCATCAACAGCTGACCATCCGTCAGCAGGGTCAACAGCCCCTGCTCGCCATCGCCCACCGCGTAGGCTTTCACCACCTCGGCATGCGTCATATCGCCCAGCAGACTAATGTGGGTGATCTGTTCTTCCCTGATATGTTCGGTCAGGAGCGGCAACACTCCCGCCAGCGGCACAACGCCGATGGTCAAAATTGCCATCGTTGCACTACTCATATCATGTACCTTTTCACTACCACTGCTTCAACACAGGCTTACCACACACAGCATTCGCCCCCCTGGTGAGTAAAAATCAACCGTCGAGAAGCGTAGCAGCTGTACGCCACGGCTGAATGTAAAGATTGCCGGGCGACAGCGACGTGCCTGAAAAATCCGTGTGTTAGATATTCATTAGTACGACTGATAAATAAAAAATGTGAGATACGCCCGATATTGCCAGCATGGCGGGCAATTCGGGCTCAGGGGGTTACGATTTGTCAGGATCTTCATAGCGCCGCTTGGCATCCACGGCTTCCTGCTCGGTAGGATGTTCGCTGATCAGCGAATCGGGCTCAGGGTAATCCGCGCGGAGTTGATACCAGGTGACCGTCTGGCCCTGAGGGCCTTTCTCTACCGCGACAACGCGGGCTTCTCTCGGATAAGGGGGCCTGTTTGGCATAGTTCTTCCTTCTTCTGGCGTCAGAACTAGTAAGTATAGGCACCCCTCGCCGCCTTAATGTAAGTAAATTCTTAACTTACCGGGGTCGCCGCTGCACCGCACAGCATCGTCATGATCTGCTCCACTACCCGATCAGGAGAAGCCGTGGCATCGACAATGTGGTGGGCAGCGTCACGGTATAAGGCTTCGCGCTGCGCCAGCACCTCCCCCACTTCCTCACGTACCGGTTTCCCGGTCAGCGTCGGACGCTGTTCCGCTTTCGGGTAGGCTTCCAGGCGGTCTATCAGCGCCGACACCGAAGCCTGCAGATAGATAACCACGCCGTTCTCCCGCATAAACTGGCGGTTACATTCCGCGAGGATGATGCCGCCGCCGGTGGCGATCACCGTATCCGGCAGGGTCACGGCCTTCAGCGACAGGGTCTCCAGTTCGCGAAAACGCGTCCACCCCTCCGCCTGCACGATCTCCGCGACCGTCCGCTGCTCATGAGCCTGCAGTCGATGATCGGTATCGGAGAATTGAAAATGCCGCGCTCGCGCCAGCGCATGGCCGACGGTAGTTTTACCGCAGCCGCGTGGCCCGATGAGAAAGATTGGCTGTGTCATGACCGAAGACCCCCTGGTTCCGTCTGTCGCAAAATAATCAAAAACGAAAGAACGTATTATCGCTGTCTGTTCCGCAACGCATTAGTAAAGAAAACGTTACACAACTTCTTTACACCCCATTACCACAGTGAGAAAAGGGGTTCTTGATGTAAACTTATCATTGCATTTAGTGTTTAACCAGCTTTACTTTCTGCTGGGCGTTATTTTTTATCCACCACTGGCGTAAACGGTAACACATTTATGCATAGCTTTACGAAGCAACATATTTACAACATCATGTTTCAGACGCACCCTGATGCCTATTCGACAGTGTGACAGAGGAATGTAACATGCAATCTGAAGAACAACGCCTTATTGATGGACTGTTTTCCCGGCTGAAAGAGGCTGAGGCACACAGTGCATCGCGCGATACCAGCGCCGAGGAGCGGATTGCCCAACACGTCAGCGCGCAGCCGGCGGCACCGTACTATATGGCGCAGACCATTCTCATCCAGGAAGCCGCCATTAAACAGCTCAACGATCGCATCCAGGCGCTGGAGAGCCAGGTCAGTCAGCTGCAGGCGGCGAAGCCCAGCAGCGGCGGCTTCCTCTCCGGTCTGTTTGGCGGTGGCGGCTCGTCGCGCGGTTCTGACCCGATCCCAGGCGCGGAGCAATACGGTCGCCCGCAGGCCAGCGCCCAGCCGCAGTATGCTCCGCAACAACAGCAGCAGAGCTATGCCCCGCAGGCTGCCGCACGCGGTGGCGGCTTTATGGCAGGCGCGCTGCAAACAGCCGCAGGCGTAGCGGGCGGTGTGGTGCTGGGCAATATGCTGACCAATATGTTCAGCGGCTCGCACCCGCAGGAGATCGTTAACATCATCGAAGAGAAACCGCAGCCTGAGGCGGACACCGCGCAGGATGCCACCGCGGGTGACGATCCGTTCCGCCAGGGAGACGATCAGTTCCTTGCCGACAATACCTGGAACGACGACTTCGACTCCGGCTTTGGCGACGATGATATTGGCAGCGATGACGATAGCTGGGTTTAATCCTGCTGACGCTTAACCGCCAGCAACCACTTCTCCAGCTCGGCGGCAAACTGTTGCCGATCGCGCTGCGATAAACTATCCGGGCCGCCGGTCTGAACGCCGCTGGCCCGTAATGTCTCCATAAAATCCCTCATCGTCAGCCGCTCGCGGATCGTCGCCTCGCTGTAGCGTTCCCCGCGCGGATTGAGCGCCGCCCCGCCCTTCGCCAGCACCTCCGCCGCCAGCGGGATGTCGGCGGTGATCACTAAATCTCCCGCCGCGCACTGACGCACGATTTCGTTATCCGCCACGTCAAAACCCTGCTCAACCCGCAGGGTGCGGATGAAGCGCGACGGCGGTACGCGCAGCGGCTGGTTCGCCACCAGCGTCAGCGGAGTCTGGGTCCGCTCTGCCGCGCGGAACAAAATTTCTTTAATCACGTTCGGACACGCGTCCGCATCCACCCAAATGGCCATGCCAGCTCCTGTTACCTGCAATAAGTGACGCCAATGTTACCTGCTTTTCTCCCCCAGGAAAGCGCCAGGATGGTAAGCTAATCAGATCGTAACGAAAAAAGCAGAGGGGAATGGTGATGGATAAGAAAATTGGCTTTATCGGCTGCGGCAATATGGGTAAGGCCATTCTGGGTGGGCTGATCGCCAGCGGCCAGGTACAGCCGGGACAAATCTGGGTCTACACCCCGTCGCCGGACAAGGTTGCGGCGCTACGCGACCAGTATGGCATCAACGCCGCCGCCAGCGCCCAGGAAGTAGCGCAGATTGCCGATATCGTCTTTGGCGCGGTGAAGCCGGGGATTATGACCAAAGTGCTGGGCGACATCGCCTCCAGCCTGAATAAAGAGTCGCTGGTGGTGTCCATCGCCGCTGGCGTCACGCTCGAGCAACTGGCGCGCGCCCTCGGTCACGATCGCAAAATCATTCGCGCGATGCCTAATACGCCGTCACTGGTTAACGCCGGCATGACCTCTGTGACACCAAACGCGCTGGTCAGCAGCGAAGATGTGGCCGAAGTACTGACCATGTTCCGCTGCTTTGGCCAGGCGGAGCAAATTGCCGAGCCGATGATCCATCCGGTGGTGGGCGTGAGCGGCTCCGCGCCGGCCTATGTCTTTATGTTTATCGAAGCGATGGCCGATGCTGCCGTTCTCGGCGGCATGCCGCGTGCCCAGGCCTATAAATTCGCCGCCCAGGCGGTGATGGGCTCCGCCAAAATGGTGCTGGAGAGCGGTGAACATCCGGGCGCGCTGAAAGATATGGTCTGCTCCCCTGGCGGAACCACCATCGAAGCCGTGCGCGTACTGGAGGAGAAAGGGTTCCGCTCGGCGGTGATCGAAGCCATCACCCAGTGCATGGAAAAATCAGAGCAACTGAGCCGCTCCTGAAGCTGAACAGATGGGCTGCCATGCCCTGAGACGTAAAAAGGGAGCGCCTGAGCGCTCCTTTTTTTCAGGCTTTCTTCAGGCAAGTACTCATGAAGGTATTACGTTCATCACCTTTCAGTGATTTCGCTGTGGCCGCTTTGCTGCAATCGCTCATCTTCTGCTGCTGAGGGGTGAGCGCCTTTCCTTGCGAGGTCGTGCTCTCTTTTTTCAAACACTGGCTCATAAAGGTTTTGCGCTCCTCTCCTTTCAGCGCTTTAGCTGACGCTTGCTGATTGCAGTCCGTCATCTTTTGCTGCTGAGGAGTGGGCGTTTTTTCTGCCGCGCCAACCGCGCTGATAAAGATCAAGCCAAACAGTAGGGTCATCAGTAAGGTTATTTTCATCGCACCATCCTTCTGTGAGTGGATCGTTGTAAGTCTGGACGCAGATAGAAAAAAAACCAGCCGGTGACGCGATTTCGCCACCGGCAGCGACTTATTTCAGACTCAGGGCAGCTTTCATAGTTGAGAACAGGTCAGTCTGATCGGTCAGGCCAACGACGTTAGCCGCGTGTGGCCCGTAGGCCGCAATGCGCAGCTGGGTACCAGTATGCTCCATCGACTCTTCCTCAGAGTTGCCATAGCTCATGACCATCACTGCGCCATCGTGGGTATTCAGCGCCTGGGTCAGCCCCGGGGCTTTGCTATCCGCCGGGATGATCTGACTGGCGTGCGCATGGTCGGCGGTGACGATCACCAGGGTATTGCCGTCTTTTTTGGCAAATTCCAGCGCCTTCTGCACCGCCTCATCGAGATCAACCGTTTCGCCGATCTGGCCGCACGGATTCGCCGCATGATCCTGCTTATCGATGGAGGCGCCTTCCACCTGCAGGAAGAAGCCTTTCTCGTTGCGGCTCAGCAGGTCAATCGCTTTCTCCGTCATCTGCGCCAGCGTCGGCACCGAGGCGTCGCGTTTCGGGTTTGGGGTACAGGTCACCGGCGGCTTATCGATATTACCGTGATAAGACGCCTTCGGCCCTTCCCAGCGTACCGGCATATTGCCGTCGGCGAAGAGTCCCAGCAGCGGTTTAGCCTGACTGGCGTCAGTCGCAGCGGCAAGGGACGCCGCGTCGGTCACAATCTGGTAGCCGCGCGCTTGTGCCTGCTCGCGCAGGGTTTTTCCCTGCCACTCGCCCGCCGTCGCCGTTTCGGCAAACGTCTTCGCGCCGCCGCCCAGCGTCACATCCGGCCGGGCGTTCAGCAGCTGTTCGGTAATGGAGCCTTTGCCCCCTTTCTCCAGCGCATTGCTGGGGCATTTTTCGCTGGTGACCGTGGGGCCGTAGCATTTACGCGATGTTACATGCGCTACCAGCGCCGCGGGGGTCGCGTCCTGCAGTTCGGCGGTGGAAACGTTGCCGGTAGCCAGCCCCGCCGCTTTCGCCAGTTCAAGGATGGTCTGATGCGCGTTCTCATGAATATCGACGCCCAGCGCGCCGTTATAAGTCTTCACGCCGGTGGTCCAGGCGGTGGCGGACGCCGCCGAGTCGGTCACATAGTCCGGTTTACCGGTTTTTTTATCCAGCGAATAGTGCGTGTACTGCCCGGTTAATGGCAGAGCGTCAATTCCTTTAAAGAAACCGCCCGCCCCTTCGGCATAATTTCGCGCCGCGGTAATTTCCGAATCACCCATACCATCGCCAATCAGTAAAATAATATTTTTGGCCGGCTTGTTGATTAATGAGGCGCGCAGCGCTTCGGTTTGATCGCCTGTTAAACGACGCGCGCCGCCGGGGGTGGTGATATCCCCCTGCGCAGCGCGATTTTCCAGAACCGGCGCAGCCGTGGTTTCGGCATGAATAACCGGCGAGCCCAGCAGAGGCAGCAGGGCAATAAACAGGGCGCTTAATTTCACTTTTGTCATCTCCATGTAAAAAATACTTAAAAAAACAAAACGAGGGAGACTTTATAAAAGGGAGATGACAGAAAAATGACGGCATCCTTGTCGTGTCACAAAGACTAACTACGAGGATGCCGCAACAGCTTCTTTAGATATTGCTGCAGCAAAATGGCATCCTGGTCGTTGACCGGCGGACAGGGCGTCACCTGGTCTATCGCCTGTTCAATATCCTGAATCAATGCCTGCTGGGCATCATGCTCCATATGGCGCAATAATGCGGTGACCACGATCTCCAGCGCTTCAACCTGCACCGTCAGTTCCTTTGCTTCTTCTTCCTTTTGCGCCAGTTTAACCAGTAACTCAGCAATGAGATTCTTCATAGCACCAGTTCCTTATGCGAGGCCTGTTTTTGGTTGGGATGTCATGCCCGATGACGAACATCAGAATTACTTAAAATAAGAATCGTCGCAACACCCAATATACAGCGAAACGTTTAACCACAATAAAATACCACTATAAATAGTATTGTTTAATGACAAGCGAGGCGGGCGATCCTCAGATGACGCGGGAAATAATTAAATGGAATATTACTCACGAAATGGTGATAACAAAAAGTAATGGTAAATCTCCCGGCGGGGAATAACGCTGACGGTAGCGGGATAAATACCGTCAGCGGAGGTTCAGGCGTTAGCGCGACGGGTGCGGCGCAGCATCCATGCCAGTTGCCAGAGGTTAATGAAGACGATAATGGCGGTGGCAATAAATACCCAGCGGAAGCCGGCCATTGCCGACACCGAAGCGCCAATCAGCGGCCCGGCGACATTGCCCAGATACATAAACGACTGGTTATAGCCAAAGATGCGCCCGGTGACGCTGTCGCTGCTGTATTTCAGCAATAAGGTCTGCACCGCCGGAAGCATCGCGCCATCGGCAAAGCCGAGCAGGAAACGCAGCGTCCCCAACTGCAGCGGGGTGGTGACAAAGGACATGGCGAAGAACATCACCACCGCGCAGCAGAGCGTTGCCAGCAGGATCCGCGAGGTGCCAATGCGGTCGCCTAACTTACCCAGCCGCGGGGCAGAGATCAGCGCCGACACGCCGGGCACCGCGGCAATCATCCCCGCCAGAAAGGCGATATTGTTGCTGTCCGGCGCCATCGATTTGATAAACAGCGCCAGGATCGGGCCAATTGAGCCGTTGCACAGCTGGATCACCAGGGTGGTGAAAAAGAGGCTGATCACCAGCCCCGGGTAAGGCAAGGTGGCAAAAACTTGTTTCCCGGTGAGGCGCTCGCTTTTGCTGACCTGCGGGCGAACGCCCTCTTTAATCAGGAACAGGGTCACCAGGAAACTGATGGTCAACAGGACAGCCGTAATAAAAAAGACCATCCGCAGTCCGACGTGGTCCGCCAGGAAGCCGCCCAGCAGCGGGCCGCCGATCACGCCGCTAATTTGCGCCGTCGACAGTGTGCTTAGCGCCCAGCCGCTGCGCTCGCGCGGCACCTGCGAAGCCACCAGCGCCATGGCGTTGGGAATATAACCGGAGGTTAAGCCCATGATCGCCCGCAGGATAAACAGCTGCCAGACGTTGGTGGCGAAAGCCTGCAGTAAAATGGCGACCGCCATCCCCAGCGAGGCGCGCAGCAGCATCAGCTTGCGGCCTTTGCGGTCTGCCAGGCTTCCCCACATCGGCGAGACGATCGCCGAGACCAGGAAGGTGACGCTGAAGGTCAGCCCCGACCACATCGACAGCGCTTCATGCGAAGTCACGCCCAGCTGGGAGACGTAGAGGGGTAAAAAAGGGAGAATTTGACTGATCGCCAGGCCGGTAAAAAAGCAGCCAAACCAGACGGAGATGAGATTAACCTTCCAGGATTCCATAACTACGCGTATTCATTAATGATTTGTCAATTATTACCTAGCTTAGCAATTTCATTCCGCTGGTGTACTACCATAGATGCGCTGGCGATGAGTTTGGTGTTTTATGACTGGGGAAACGAGCCTGACAAATCATTTTCTGGTTATTGCGCCTGCTCACAGCGCTTTATGCTCAAAAACAGAAACCCTGCCCGCGCATCCCGAAGTGAAAATGGTTGGCGTGAGCCGCATTGTATTCTGGCCCCAGCGCGTTGCCGAAATAGTGGCAACTGTTGCTCAACAGCGCCGCCAGCCAGGGCCGGGAGGTCTCGCTGCGCCAGCCCTGCAGAACGCTGACGCGTCGGCCGTTGGCGAGGCGGAAACCGCTGACGTCCAGCGCGTCCGCCGTGGCGTGTTCACTGCGCCGCGCCTGTGCCCGATGGTAGATATTGCGACAGGCAAAGCTGCCAAGATGATCGATCTGGCGCAGATCGCTCGCCATCAGCTGGCGGGTCAGCGGCTTCGCCTGCTGCTCGACATACAGCGCACTGCTCAGCGCCAGCGGGCAGCTGGCGAGGAAACTGCTGCTCAGCTTCACCGGGCCAAAATTCGCTACCCGCACCACGTTGCGCAGAGGGCAATTTCCCTCGCTGTCGGCCACCGGCTGGCTGGCGATAAGCCGCCGGCGATTAGCCTCCGCCAGCAGGGAGGCACACTGGTCTGCCGTCAGCCCGCGCAGCTTGTATGACGTCAACCAGCCCGGGGGATCGTCCAGCGTCAGCGGCGCCAGCGGATTCAGGTGCGGCGGCAGAGAGCGATATCCCAACAGGCCCGCGCCGAGCAGCCCCGCCAGTACCAGCAGCGTCTTTCCTCTCACGCCCACTCCCGTCAATTGATCAGGTAAATATTATGGCAGCCAGGCAGCGGTTTCACATGGTATGTTATGCCCTTTGATGTAATCTGGATGGAAGTTGAAATGGCAAAGATGAGGGTTGGGATCGTTTTTGGCGGTAAGTCGGCAGAGCATGAAGTGTCGCTGCAGTCAGCGAAGAATATCGTGGAAGCGATTGATAAATCGCGCTTCGATGTGGTTCTGTTGGGTATTGATAAACAGGGTCTATGGCACATTAACGATGCCGGCAACTACCTGCTCAATGCTCAGGACCCTGCCCGCATCGCCCTGCGCCCTTCCACAGTGACTCTGGCGCAGATCCCGGGCCGCGAAGCGCAGCAGCTGATTAACGCCGAAAGCGGCCAGCCGCTGGCGGCCATCGATGTGATTTTCCCGATCGTCCACGGCACGCTGGGCGAAGATGGTTCCCTGCAGGGGATGCTGCGCATGGCGAATCTGCCTTTCGTCGGCTCCGATGTGCTGGGCTCCGCGGCCTGTATGGACAAAGACGTGACCAAACGTCTGCTGCGCGATGCCGGGCTCAGCGTCGCGCCGTTTATCACGCTGACCCGCGCCAACCGCGCGCAGTTCAGCTTTGCCGATGTCGAAGCGAAGCTCGGCCTGCCGCTGTTCGTTAAGCCGGCTAATCAGGGGTCATCGGTTGGCGTTAGCAAAGTTAAAAACGAAGAGCAGTACCATCAGGCGGTGGCCCTGGCCTTTGAATTTGACCATAAAGTGGTGGTGGAACAAGGCATTAACGGGCGGGAAATTGAGTGTGCGGTGCTGGGTAACGATCACCCGCAGGCCAGCACCTGCGGTGAAATTGTCCTTAACAGCGAATTTTACGCCTACGATACCAAGTATATTGATGACCAGGGCGCGCAGGTGGTGGTTCCGGCCGCTATCGCCCCTGAGATTAACGACAAGATCCGCGCTATTGCGGTACAGGCCTACCAGACCCTGGGCTGCAGCGGCATGGCCCGCGTCGACGTGTTCCTCACCGCCGACAACGAGGTGGTGATCAACGAGATCAACACCCTGCCGGGCTTTACCAACATCAGCATGTATCCGAAGCTGTGGCAGGCCAGCGGCCTCGACTACACCAGCCTGATCACCCGGCTGATTGAGCTGGCGCTGGAGCGCCACGCCGCGGACCGGGCGCTGAAAACCTCCATGAACTAAAACCGGCTTTACCGCGCCTGGCAGCGGCGGCCTCAGGCCTCTTCTGCCGGGCGACGACGGATCACCAGGCCCGCGGCCCAGAAGCTTATCACCCAGGTCACCAGACCGACGGCGTAGGATTGCCAGCCCTGAGTCTCAAACCCCAGCAGCCCCACCACCCCGTTGAGAATGAAAATTAACCCCAGCGCCACCGCGTAGTAGTGCCAGTCGCGGCGAATTTTATCAGTGAGCTTCATGCGGCCTCCAACAGCGAAAAACGCATCTTCGCATAGCCGCTCGCGGCGGTCTGTAGCGCAAGGGAGAATGTTGCTGGATTGCGACGTCAGTCTCCCTTTTGCGCTCCTGTGGCACGGTTAACACAACGGCGAAAACAGGATTATTCCTGGACGGCAATTACCAGCAATCTGATACTGACAACGGCGCCTCACTGCCAGAATACCTGCCATAGAGCTGGAGAAAAAACCAGCAGCACAGAGTTAGGAGGGCCTATGGCTGAATTCAGTTTTTCAAAATCGCTTTTGGGAAATAAAAAAAGAGGGGCCCTGACCGGCAGCCATATCGCCTACGGGCTGTTCGTGCTGTTTTGCTGCTGGGCCGGCGCGCAGATGCTCAGTATGTTGATCCACGCCCCGGGGGTCTTTGAACGTCTGATTCAGGCGCAGGACGCCGGCCGTCCACAAGTTGACATCAGCCTCGCCGTAGGTACCCTCTTTGGCCTGATCCCGTTCCTGATCGGCTGCTCGTTCATCGGGCTGCTGGCGCTAATCGTGCGCTGGCGTCAGCGCCGTTAACGCCGCGCCATACAGTTAGCCCGCCGCTCATCGACCCGTTTCGCAAACCACGCCGTCGTCAGATTACGGGTAATTTTCGGACTCTCAAGCTGGATCCCCGGCAACATTTCCCGCGGCAGGGCTTTGCCCGCTTTTTTATCGGCAAGACGGAAAACCTGTTGATAGAGATCGGTCTTCTCAAACGCCAGGCTGTCGCCCTTTTTCAGCTGACGATGGATCTCGCTGTCGCTCATTCCCAGCTGACCCGCCAGACGGCGCACCGCCAGCTCGGTATTACCCGGTTCATCGCTGTCGTAGCGGATAAGGTCGCCATCGAGCGCCAGCTTCACCCCGCTGGCTTTCACCACCGCGTTCTGGAAGGCGGCGTTACGGCTGGCATACCAGCCGGCGTTGAAATCGGCAAAGCGGTACAGCGGCACGCTGTAACTGGCCGGGTAGTTCAGCAGATGATAGGTGCCAAACCACAGACCACCGCGCAGGCTAAAGACCTCCTGGCGCACCGTGCCGTTCATTTTCCACGGGTAGCCGGAGGTGTGCTGCTCGGCAAAGGCAATGCTGACCTGCATCGGCCCGCCGGTATGCACCGGGTTAAGCGAACCGAACAGCTTCTGCCCCATCGGCACCATCCCGATAAAGTCATCAAAAATAGCGCTCAGTTGCTTTTCCGTCTTCACGTTGTCCAGACGGTCGCTGTAGCTTTTGCCGTTTGGCGAGGTGATCTTCAGCGCGGTATGGACCAGAAACAGCGGAATGTGCATTTTTTCCGCCCGGCGGTCGATCTCCTGCCAGGCAATTTTATTCAGCCCCGGCACTACCGGATCGGACTGATAGTTAGACTCCTGCTGCGCCACCGCCAGCACCGAGCAGACATTCTCTTCCGTCGGCGCCAGCTTCTGGCTGTCAAACGCGGTAGCGATGGCCTGCGCCCAGGCCTCTCGATCCTTAACGCTGGCGGGCATTTTCTGCCGCACCACCGACGCCACGTCTACGGGCTTCTCCCCCTCTTTCAACACCGGGGCCTGCTGGCTGGTACAGGCGCTCAGCACCATCGCCGCCAGCAGCGGCAACGAACCGGGAATAATGCGCGATAAACGTGCGGCCATCATGCTTCCTTGTCTTGATTAACGTAATGTCGGGATCGCTTCCTGCAGCGGTTTGCCGTCCAGCTCGCGTTCAAAACTACGCAGACGTTTATAGATGGACATCAGTTCCACCAGCGTCGTCCACGAGCTGATCAGGTACTGGAACGAACCGCGCACCTGGCCGAAGACGTTGGTAATTTGCGTCATCAGCCCAAGGGTAATCGTACCGGCAACGATCGACGGAAACAGCAGGAAAAGGCCGAAAACGTTATCCACCTGCAGATAGAGAATGCGGGCGATATTGAAATACATATAGTGGAAATAGAGACGGAAATAGTTGCGACGCACTGCGCGGAACAGCTCGCGCACCGTCGGCGGCGTGGCGCGGGTTTCATCGTCCTCACCGTAGACCAGCTCTTTACGATACGCCGCTTCCACGCGCTGGTTTTTAAACTCCAGACCCGGCAGCTTAATCCCCACCACCGCCAGCAGGCCGGTGCCCATCAGCGACCAGACGATAGCGGCAATCACCAGGCCGTACGGCAGATGACCAACGATAGGCAGGTCGGGAACGTGTTCGGAGAGCGTTACCAGCACCGGCAGGAAGGCGATCAGGGTCATCACCGCGTTGATAAAGCTCACCCCCATATCTTCGAGGGTGGAAGCAAAACGCATGGTATCTTCCTGCACACGCTGCGCGGCGCCTTCGATATGGCGCAGATGCTGCCAGTGGGCCATATAGTGTTCGTTCATCGCCGTGCGCCAGCGGAAGACGTAGTGGCTGACGAAGAAGTTGTTCATCACGCCAATGATCACCGCGATGATCGCGATGCCGAGAAAGACGCCGATTTCCTGATAAAACTGGTTGATGCTGACCTTATGCGGGGTGGCCAGCGCGCTCTGGATCAGGTCGTAAAATGGCGCGTACCAGGCGTTGATCGCCACGCCCACTTCCACCAGAAACCAGGTGACGAAGATGATGAGCGACGTGCCGAGAATCGACCAGTACTGCCAGCGATGGGGGCAGTAAATAAACCAGAAGATCGCAAACACGCCGACGCAAAACAGATAGTAAGCGTAGAACACCAGATAATTAAGCGACCAAAAGCGCGCCGCGCTGATTGCCACATTGTGCGATGCTCCGGTGACCCGCAGCAGCCAGTCGCCGCCGCCCGCCTGCCAAAAAATCACGGCCAGTAGCGACCAGATTAAGGCAGAAATAAAAAACGGCCCCGGTTTGGGGAAAAAAGATTTAAACATCATTGTCTCCTGCTAACTTCTTATCGTTCTGCTATTGCTGTGTACGACGCATACGCCGGCCGCCGCGTGGGTGCGCTCTCGCGGGGCAGACGAATGATAAGACCGGATATCAACAGCTTAGTTCTGCTGCCAGGCGTGCAGAATTGTTTCTGTGGGTTTCACCTGTAAAGGATTGCCAGGAACGGTCAGCGTACGCCACACCTCATTGTAGTGGGCGATAAGCGTCGCGGCCGGCGCGGCGGGACGGTCGGCGGTGGTATGGGCATCTTCCGCGACAACGATGCCGTAACCACGGCTGGCGCCGTTTTTAATGGTGGTGTCGAGGCAGTAGTCGGTGGCGCAGCCGCAGATGACGAACTGCTGGATGTCGTGTTCGCGCAGCACCTGCGCCAGCGAGGTGTGGTAGAAAGCGTCGCAGGCAGTTTTGGTGACATACAGCGCGCCAGCTGGCTGTTCCAGCTCGGGAAGCAGGGCAAAGCCTTCGCTGCCGGCTTCGAGGCCACCGGCTTCATCATGCTGAATGAAAATGACCTTGTCCGCCGCACGCACCAGACGGTTTATCTGCGCGACGCAGCGCTCGCGCGCCAGACGCGGCGTGGCAAACACGCCATTTTGCATATCCACGACCATCACTACCCGTTGAGCCGTCATTGTTCTCTCCCACGAACGTTCAGCCAAACGGCCATCATACGCGCCGGCGAAAAAAGCCGATATCCGAAAGCGTAAAAAAGTCTTTTTTACGCACCGTTACCTTTTTCCTGCAGGAATGTCGTGAATCCCACTTTGTTCTGCGCCACTTCGTAGTATAAATACCCTCTTCTCTTTTATTTATTTAATGGATGATCTCCGTTGAAACGTAGTTTGCTCATTTTTGCTGCGCTGTGCGCGGCGTCGTGGACCTCGGTGCAGGCCGCACAGCCTACCGTTGACCCGGTTTTCGCCTCGGATGTGGTCGATCGGTACGCCAATCATATCTACTACGGCAGCGGCGCCACCGGCATGGCGCTGGTGGTTATCGATGGCAATCAGCGCGTTTTTCGCAGCTTTGGCGAAACCCGCCCGGGGAATAATCAACACCCGCAGCTCGACTCGGTGATCCGTATCGCTTCTCTCAGCAAGCTGATGACCAGCGAAATGCTGGTGAAACTTCTCGACCAGGGCGTGGTGAAACTCAACGATCCGCTGAGCAAATACGCCCCGCCGGGCGCCCGGGTGCCTGACTGGCAGGGAAAACCGATCACCCTGGTGAACCTCGCAACCCATACCAGCGCCCTGCCGCGCGAGCAGCCTGGCGGCGCCGCTCATCGTCCGGTGTTTGTCTGGCCGACCCGCCAGCAGCGCTGGAACTGGCTCTCAACGGCGACCCTGAAAACCGCGCCGGGCTCACAGGCGGCCTACTCCAATCTGGCCTTCGATTTACTGGCGGACGCGCTCTCCACCGCCGCCGGCAAACCGTATCCGCAGCTGTTTGAAGAGCAGATCACCCGGCCGCTTGGGATGAAGGACACCACCTTTACCCCGTCACCGGATCAGTGCCAGCGGCTGATGATCCCGGAAAAAGGCGCCAGCCCCTGCAACAACACCCTGGCGGCGATCGGCAGCGGCGGGGTCTACTCGACGCCGGGAGATATGATGCGCTGGATGCAGCAGTTCCTGTCATCCGATTTCTATACCCGCAGCCAGCAGGCCGACCGAATGCAGACGCTGATTTATCAGCGCAACCAGTTGACCCGGGTGATTGGTATGGATGTGCCGGGCCGGGCAGACGCGCTGGGTCTCGGCTGGGTGTACATGAAGCCAAAGAATGGCCATCCGGGAATTATTCAGAAGACCGGCGGCGGCGGCGGGTTTATCACCTATATGGCGATGAATCCACAGGCTAACGTCGGCGCTTTTGTGGTGGTGACCCGCTCGCCGTTAACCCGCTTCAACAATATGAGCGACGGCATTAACGATCTGGTCAGCGAGCTGAGCGGCGCACAGCCCAACATGCAGACGGCCAGCCAGTAAGCCCGGGAGAGGTTTCGCCGATGCGACATAACGATCGTTTTGGCGAAACATCCTGCTGCCATTTCAGTTACACTAACGTCTTTCATTTCACAAAATCAGGCAAACCATGACAGATTTAATCACTCGCCCCCGCCGCCTGCGTCAATCCGCTGCGCTGCGCGCCCTGTTTGAAGAGACAACACTGAGTTTGAACGACCTGGTGTTGCCGATCTTTGTTGAAGAAGAAATTGATGATTACAAAGCGATCGAGGCCATGCCCGGCGTGATGCGCATTCCGGAAAAATATCTGGCGCGCGAGATCGAACGCATCGCCAACGCCGGGATCCGCTCGGTGATGACCTTTGGCATCTCTCATCACACCGATGCCACCGGCAGCGATACCTGGAATGAAAATGGTCTGGTGGCGCGTATGTCGCGGATCTGTAAGTCCACGGTGCCGGAGATGATTGTGATGTCCGATACCTGCTTCTGCGAATACACCTCCCACGGCCACTGTGGCGTGCTGTGCGACCACGGGGTGGATAACGACGCGACCCTGGAAAACCTCGGCAAGCAGGCCGTTGTCGCTGCCGCCGCGGGCGCGGATTTCATCGCCCCTTCCGCCGCGATGGATGGACAGGTGCAGGCGATTCGCCGCTCGCTGGACGCCGCCGGCTTCACCAATACGGCGATCATGTCCTACTCGACCAAGTTCGCCTCTTCCTTCTACGGCCCGTTCCGCGAAGCGGCCGGTACCGCGCTGAAGGGCGATCGTAAAACCTATCAGATGAGCCCGATGAACCGCCGGGAGGCCATTCGTGAGTCGCTGCTTGATGAAGCCCAGGGCGCCGACTGCCTGATGGTGAAACCGGCTGGCGCCTACCTGGATATTCTGCGCGACATCCGCGAACGCAGCGATCTGCCGCTCGGCGCCTATCAGGTCAGCGGGGAGTACGCGATGATCAAATTCGCCGCCCAGGCCGGGGCTATCGATGAAGAGAAAGTGGTTCTGGAAAGCCTCGGCGCTATCAAACGCGCGGGCGCCGACCTGATCTTCAGCTATTTCGCCCTCGATCTGGCCGAGAAAAAAATCCTCCGTTAAATCAGTCTCTCCCCGGTAGCGCTTCGCTTACCGGGGCTACCAAACCTCATCTCCGATGTGCTGCATTTATCGCGACCACCACACC
>NZ_JBMAXV010000055.1:0-23463 GCF_048589245.1 Klebsiella sp. 10982 | reverse complement strand
TATATATATATTAAATGCAGCACGAAAAATAAACAATGGCAATATGTGCCCTGTGGCAGGCAGACAAAAAAAGGGCCGCGATGGCGGCCCTTTGTTCAGGATTGATGATTAATGATGCTCAACCTGATGGCTGTGCTCAATATCTTCCGATTTCTTGCTAAAGCGGCGGCGAACCACCACGAAGAACACCGGCACGAAGAAGATGGCCAGAATCGTCGCGGTCACCATCCCGCCCATTACGCCTGTACCAACGGCGTTCTGCGCGCCGGAGCCGGCACCGGAGCTGATAACCAACGGCATTACCCCGAGGATAAACGCCAGGGAGGTCATCAGGATTGGACGCAGACGCATACGTACTGCTTCAAGCGTCGCCTCAATCAGCCCTTTGCCTTCTTTCTCCATCAGGTCTTTGGCGAATTCAACGATCAATATCGCGTTCTTCGCCGACAGGCCGATGGTCGTCAGCAGACCCACCTGGAAGTAAACGTCATTGGTTAACCCGCGGAAGGTGGCGGCTAACAGCGCACCGACCACACCCAACGGTACAACCAGCATAACCGAGAATGGAATCGACCAGCTCTCGTACAGGGCCGCCAGACACAGGAAGACGACAATCAGCGAGATGGCATACAGGGCAGGGGCCTGGTTGCCGGACAGTCGTTCCTGATAAGACATCCCGGTCCAGTCGTAGCCGATACCTGATGGCAGCTTACCCGCCAGCTCTTCCATCAGCGCCATCGCTTCACCGGTACTCTTGCCTGGCGCTGCCTGGCCGAGAATTTCCAGCGATGGCAGACCGTTGTAACGTTCCAGACGCGGCGAGCCGTATTCCCAACGCGAGGTCGAGAAGGCGGAGAACGGCACCATCTGGCCATCACTACCGCGAACATACCACTTGCCGATGTCTTCCGGCAGCATACGGTATTTCGCTTCAGACATGATGTACACTTTTTTCACGCGACCGCGGTCGATAAAGTCGTTGACATAGCTTCCGCCCCAGGCCGCGCCCAGCGTGGTGTTGATGTCGCTGATGGAGACGCCCAGCGCCTGGGCTTTTTCCTGATCGATATCGACTTTGAACTGCGGCGTATCTTCCAGGCCGTTAGGACGCACGCCGGTCAGCACGTCAGGGTGCTGAGCCACCATGCCAAACAGCTGGTTACGCGCTTGAGTCAGTTTTTCGTGGCCCAGACCGCCCTGGTCAATGAGCTGGAAGTCAAAGCCGGTCGCGGTACCCAGTTCAACGATAGCCGGCAGGTTAAAGGCGAACACCATCGCATCTTTAATCTGCGAGAAGTAGCCCATCGCCCGGCCGGTAATCGCTTCAACTTTGTTTTCCTCGCCCGGACGCTGGCTCCAGTCTTTCAGCGAGACGAACGCGATACCGGTGTTCTGGCCACGACCGGCGAAACCGAAGCCGTTAACCGCAAACACGGATTCCACGTTATCCTTCTCTTTGGTGAGATAGTAGTTCGTCATCTCATCCAGCACTTTCTGCGTACGTTCCTGGGTCGCGCCAGCAGGCAACTGCGCCATACTCAGGAATACCCCCTGGTCCTCGTCCGGCAGGAAGGAGCTCGGCAGACGCACGAACAGCCAGGCCATGCCTACTACGATGATCAGATACAGCAGCAGATAACGACCGGTGCTGCGCAGAATGTTGCCTACGCTATCGGTGTAATGGTGCGTGCTCTTATCGAACATGCGGTTAAACCAGCCGAAGAAACCGGTGGTTGCGCCATGGCTGCCTTTCTGAATAGGTTTCAGCATCGTGGCGCACAGCGCCGGCGTCAGGATCAACGCTACCAGTACCGACAGCGCCATCGCGGAAACGATGGTGATGGAGAACTGACGATAGATAGCCCCGGTTGAACCGCCGAAGAATGCCATTGGGATAAATACCGCCGACAGCACCATGGCGATACCGACCAGCGCGCCCTGAATCTGCCCCATCGATTTACGTGTTGCTTCTTTCGGCGGCAGGCCTTCTTCCGCCATTACACGCTCGACGTTCTCGACCACCACGATGGCGTCATCCACCAACAGGCCGATGGCGAGTACCATCCCGAACATCGTCAGGGTGTTTATTGAGAAGCCGAATGCCGCCAGGACCGCAAAGGTACCTAACAGGACTACCGGTACCGCGATGGTTGGGATCAGCGTGGCGCGGAAGTTCTGCAGGAACAGATACATAACCAGGAACACCAGGATGATCGCTTCCACCAGCGTTTTAACCACTTCGTGAATAGAGATTTTCACGAACGGGGTGGTGTCGTACGGGTAAACGATTTTCAGGCCCGATGGGAAAAACGGCTCCATCTTCGCCAGTTCAGCGCGGATAGCGTTGGCGGTATCTAGCGCGTTCGCGCCGGTAGCCAGTTTAATACCCAGACCGGATGCCGGCTGGCCGTTAAACTTCGCCACCACATCATAGCTTTCGCCGCCCAGTTCAATTTTGGCGACATCACGCAGACGAACCTGGGAACCGTCCTGGTTCACCTTCAGCAGAATGTTGCCAAACTCTTCGGTATTGGTCAGACGGGTTTGCGCGATGATCGAGGCGTTAAGCTGCTGGCCTTTTACCGGCGGCGTACCGCCTAACTGACCCGCGGCCACCTGGGCGTTCTGCGCTTTCAGCGCGCTGATCACGTCCACCGGCGTCAGCTGGAAGTTGTTCAGTTTGTTCGGGTCCATCCAGATACGCATCGCGTACTGGGAACCGAACAGCTGAACGTCACCGACGCCGCTGGTACGGCTGATCGGGTCCTTCATGTTGGCCGCCACGTAGTCCGAAATATCGTCCTGGTTCATGGTGCCGTTGGTGTTAATAACGCCGACAACCATCAGGAAGCTGCTGGACGCTTTCTCAACGCTAATCCCTTGCTGCTGTACTTCTTGTGGCAGCAGGGGCGTCGCCAGCGCCAGCTTGTTCTGTACCTGGACCTGGGCGATATCCGGATCGGTGCCGGATTCGAAGGTCAGGGTGATGGTCGCCGTACCGGTGGAGTCGCCATTTGAGGACATGTACATCAGGTGGTCGATACCGTTCATATTCTGTTCGATAACCTGAGTCACGGTGTTCTGCACGGTTTCGGCGTCAGCACCGGGGTACATGGCGGTAATGGAAATTGCTGGCGGCGCAATCGTCGGATATTGCGCTACCGGCAATTTGAGGATCGACAATCCCCCAGCCAGCATGATGATGATGGCGATCACCCATGCAAATATGGGGCGATCGATAAAGAAATTAGGCATGTCTTAACGGCTCCTGTTTAAGTTAAGACTTGGTTTGTTCTGATGGCGCGTTGCCTGCGGCTTGCTGTTTGTCATCAGAAGCTACTTCCTGCGCTTTTACCTGCACGCCTGGTTTGATTTTTTGCAGGCCGGTGACGATAACGCGATCGCCGGTTTTCAGACCTTCTGTCACCAGCCATTTATCGCCAATAGCCTGGGTAGCGGTGACCTGGCGAACTTCGACTTTATCGCCTTCGCCTACCACCATGACGCTGGCGTCGCCACGAGGAGTACGGGTCACACCCTGCTGCGGCACAAGCAGTGCGTCAGGGTTGACACCTTCTTCCAGCCGCGCACGCACAAACATCCCAGGTAACAGGGTGTGGTCCGGGTTCGGGAAAATAGCGCGCAATGTGATAGAACCAGTGGTCTGATCGACAGTCACATCCGAGAATTCCAGCGTACCGCCCTGCGGGTATTTAACACCGTCGTTAGTCACCAGCTCGACTTTAGCTTTACCGTTTTCCTGTTTCAGGCGGCCGTCGGCCAGCTCCTGTTTCAGGCGCAGGAAATCGTTGCTCGACTGGGTGACGTCAACATAGATCGGGTCCAGTTGCTGAACGGTTGCCAGCGCGGTCGACTGACCATTCTGCACCAGCGCCCCTTCGGTCACGGCGGATTTACCAATACGGCCGCTAATAGGTGAAGTGACTTTGGTGTAGGCCAGATTGATGCGCGCGGTTTCAACAGCCGCTTTTGCTGCCACCACGGCCGCATTGCTCTGCTGTGCTGTCGCAACGGCGGTATCGTAGTCTTGTTGACTGATATATTTAGTGCCTAACAGTTTCTGATAACGCTTGACCGTCAGTTGATCCATGTTCGCCGCCGCCTGGGCTTTTGCCAGGTCGCCTTTGGCGCTGTCATAGCTGGCCTGATAGGTGGCGGGATCGATCTGATACAGGGAGACGCCGGCCTGGATATCGCTACCTTCAACGAAGTTACGTTTCAAAATAATGCCACTGACCTGAGGACGGACTTCCGCAATGCGATAGGCGCTGGTGCGGCCTGGCAGTTCGGTGGTTATTTGTAGAGGTGCGGATTTGAGCGTCACAATACCGACTTCCGGCATATGCTGGGCTCCCTGTTGAGCCGGTTTGTCGTCACATCCTGTTAGCGCTAAGCTGCCTGAGAGCATCAGAACGACCGCCAGAGGCGTTAACCCTCTGTTTTTGTTCATATGTAAACCTCGAGTGTCCAATTTCAAAATGTTCAGTGGCTCAAACAACCACAAACCCACTACAGTCTTTCTATTATGGTCATGCTATGGTACATACATTCACAAATGTATGTAAACGTAACCTCTGTAAAGTCATTAACCTATGGCACGAAAAACCAAACAACAGGCACGTGAGACCCGGCAACTGATTCTGGATGTTGCTCTGCGTCTGTTTTCGCAGCAAGGCGTATCATCTACCTCGTTGGCAACAATTGCAAAAGCTGCAGGTGTAACGAGGGGAGCTATCTACTGGCATTTCAAGAATAAGTCAGATCTATTCAATGAAATTTGGGAGCTGTCAGACGCCAGTATTAGCGATCTCGAAACTGAGTATCGGGCAAAATTCCCTAACGATCCACTCTCAGTTATCAGGGAGATATTAGTCTATGTTCTTGAAGCGACGGTGACAGAAGAGCGCCGCCGGTTGATGATGGAGATTATCTTTCATAAATGTGAATTTGTCGGTGAGATGACCGTGGTGCAGCAGGCCCAGCGGCAACTCTCCCTGGCGAGCTATGAGCGTATCGAGCAGACCTTAAAAGAGTGCATCGCCGCGAAGCTGTTGCCCGCTAATTTGCTCACCCGGCGGGCGGCCGTGTTAATGCGCAGCTATCTCTCTGGACTGATGGAAAACTGGTTGTTTGCCCCCGACTCGTTCGACCTGCATGCGGAGGCGCGTGACTATGTCGCGATTCTGCTGGAAATGTATCAATACTGTCCTACGCTACGTGGCCCGGAGAGTCTGTCCGCGTAGTAGCGTGTGCGGATGGACGTGAATTTTTAGCGCCGTCCGCCGCTATTCGTCAGGGAAGAGAAGTGCTATTCTGCGCGCTTGCGACGACCCCCGGTATACTCCGGCATTTGCATTCATTCATATTACTATGCTGCACACGATCTCCAGGCAACGCGCCACGTTCATCTTTATCATCACTCTGTTCTGTTTCATGGGCTTTTTCAGCTCAGGCCAGGCCCGCGCCGCGGACATTCCTGACCGGGCGGACGTGCAGAGCCAGCTCAACACGTTAAATAAACAAAAAGAACTGACGCCGCAGGACAAACTGGTCCAGCAGGATTTGACCCAAACGCTGGAAACGCTGGATAAAATCGAGCGAGTCAAAAGCGAGACGACGCAGCTGCGCCAGCAGGTCGAGCAGGCGCCAGCGAAGCTGCGCCAGGCGGTAGATAACCTTAACAATTTGAGCGACGTTCCTAACGATGACGCCACGCGCAAAACGCTGAGTACGCTCTCTTTGCGGCAACTGGAGTCGCGCGTCACCCAGACGCTGGACGATCTGCAGAATGCGCAAAACGATTTGGCGACCTACAACAGTCAACTGGTCTCTCTGCAAACGCAACCAGAACGGGTGCAGAACGCCATGTACAGCGCCTCTCAGCAGCTGCAGCAGATCCGCAATCGACTGAATGGCACCTCGGTGGGGGAGGAGACCTTGCGTCCCTCCCAGCAATCGCTGCTCCTGGCCCAGCAGGCATTGCTCAACGCGCAGATCGAACAGCAGCGTAAGAGCCTTGAAGGCAACACCGTCCTGCAGGATACCCTGCAGAAACAGCGTGACTACGTCACCGCCTGGAGCAACCGGCTGGAGCATCAGCTGCAGCTGCTGCAGGAGGCGGTAAACAGCAAGCGGCTGACGCTGACCGAAAAAACGGCCCAGGAGGCGGTGACCCCGGATGAAACGGCGCGCATTCAGGCCAATCCGCTGGTCAAACAAGAGCTGGATATTAACCATCAGCTCAGCGAGAAGCTGATCCAGGCGACAGAAAATGGCAATCAACTGGTACAGCGCAATATTCAGGTGAAGAACTGGCTCGACCGTGCGCTGCAGTCTGAGCGAGATATCAAAGAGCAAATTTCTGTTCTGCGGGGGAGCCTGCTACTGTCGCGCATTCTTTACCAGCAGCAACAAACATTACCGTCGGCGGACGAACTGCAGGATATGACGAACCGTATCGCCGACCTGCGCCTCGAACAGTTTGAGGTGAACCAGCAGCGCGACGCGCTGTTCCAGAGCGATGCCTTTGTCGCCAAACTGGAAGAGGGGCACAGCAGCGAAGTAAACGATGAAGTGCACGACGCGCTGCTGGAAGTGATCGATATGCGTCGTGAACTGCTCGACCAGTTCAACAAACAGCTGGGGAACCAGCTGATGATGGCCATCAATCTGCAGATCAACCAGCAACAGCTGATGAGCGTCTCGAGCAGCCTGAAGGAAATTCTGACCCAGCAAATTTTCTGGGTAAACAGTAATAAACCGATGGACTGGGAGTGGATTAAGGCCTTCCCGGAAGCGCTGAAAGGTCAGTTTAAGGCGATGAAAATCACCGTGAACTGGGAAAAAGCGTGGCCTGCGGTGTTCATCGCTTTCCTGGCGGGTTTACCGCTGCTGTTGATTGCCGGCCTGATCCGCTGGCGCCTGCAGTGGCTCAAGGATTATCAGGCTAAGCTTGCTTCCCAGGTGGGGCAGCTGCGCAACGATACCCAGCTGCATACGCCAAAGGCAATCCTTATCGACCTGATCAGGGCCTTACCGGTCGTGCTGGTGATTTTGGCGATTGGCCTGATCTTACTTACCATGCAGTTAAATATCAGCGCATTGCTGTGGGCCTACAGTAAAAAACTGGCGATGTTCTGGCTGATCTTTGGCCTTTGCTGGAAAGTCCTGGAAAAAAACGGCGTCGCGGTCAGCCACTTCAATATGCCTGCGCAGTTGACCAGCCACTGGCGGCGGCAGATTGTGCGCGTTAGCCTGGCGCTGCTGCCGCTGAATTTCTGGTCGGTGATTTCCGAGCTGTCGCCGTTGAACCTGATGGACGACGTGCTGGGGCAGTTTGTGATTTTCTTCAATCTGCTGCTGATCGCGGTGCTGGTCTGGCCGATGTGCCGGGAAAGCTGGCGTGATAAAGAGTCGCACAGCCTGCGCCTGCTGACGATCACGGTGTTGTCTATCGTCCCGGTAGCCCTGATGGTGCTGACGGCGACCGGCTACTTCTACACCACGCTGCGTCTGGCGGGACGCTGGATCGAGACCGTCTATCTGGTGATGATCTGGAACCTGCTTTACCAGACCGTGCTGCGCGGCCTGAGCGTGGCGGCGCGGCGTATCGCCTGGCGCCGGGCGCTGGCACGCCGTCAGCACCTGGTGAAGGAAGGTGCGGAAGGCGCCGAGCCGCAGGAGGAGCCGACCATCGCTCTCGAGCAGGTCAACCAGCAGACGCTGCGCATCACCATGCTGGTGATGGTCGCGCTGTTCGCGGTGATGTTCTGGGCGATTTGGTCTGATTTGATCACCGTTTTCGCCTACCTCGACAGCATTACCCTCTGGCACTACAACGGCACCGAAGCGGGGGCCAGCGTGGTGCGCAGCGTCACGATGGGCAGCCTGTTGTTCGCTATTGTGGCGTCAATGGTCGCCTGGGCGCTAATCCGCAACCTGCCGGGATTGCTGGAGGTGCTGGTTCTGTCGCGGCTCAACATGCGTCAGGGAACCTCCTACGCCATCACCACTATTCTCAACTATGCGATTATCGCTATCGGCGCGATGACGGTATTCGGGGCGCTGGGCGTCTCCTGGGATAAACTGCAATGGCTGGCGGCTGCCCTGTCGGTTGGTTTAGGTTTTGGTTTGCAGGAGATCTTCGGTAACTTCGTCTCCGGCCTGATTATTCTGTTCGAACGTCCGGTGCGCATTGGGGATACGGTGACTATCGGGACCTTCTCGGGGACGGTAAGCAAAATCCGTATTCGCGCCACTACCATCACCGATTTTGATCGCAAAGAGGTGATCATCCCGAACAAAGCGTTTGTTACCGAGCGCTTGATCAACTGGTCGCTCTCCGACACTGTGACTCGCGTGGTGATCCGCCTTGGCGTCGCCTATGGCTCAGATCTGGATAAGGTGAAAGAGGTGCTGCTGAAGGCCGCACACGATCACCCGAAAGTGATGCAGGAGCCGGCGCCATCGGTCTTCTTCACTACCTTTGGGGCCAGTACGCTGGATCATGAACTGCGTTTGTATGTTCGTGAACTGCGCGATCGCAGCTACACCGTGGATGAACTCAACCGCGCCATTGACCGCCTGTGCCGGGAGAATGACATCAACATTGCCTTTAACCAGCTGGAAGTTCATCTGCGCAATGAAAAAGGTGATGAAGTCACGGAAGTGAAGCGGGACGGGAAAGGCGACGATCTGGCGCCCTCCGTTGCATCTTAACGAAAGTGGGGCGGTGCAAAGCCGCCCCCGCTGCCTCAGGGCGCCAGCGCGGCGAGTTCCTCGTCGCTGAGTCCGGTGAGTTCCTGCACGGTTTGACGTTCGAGGCCGCGCGCCAGCATTCTGGCGGCGATGCTGCGAGTGGCGGCTTCTCGACCTTCCTGCTCTCCCTCCTGCTGCCCCTGTTTACGGCCTTTCTCTTCCAGCCATTCGGCAATGGTCATCATTAGCTCCTTATGCCTGGGCGACTGCGCCGCCAGCGTGCGGATCAGCGCCCCCGGATGTTCC
This sequence comes from Klebsiella sp. 10982, assembly GCF_048589245.1. NCBI lineage: Bacteria > Pseudomonadati > Pseudomonadota > Gammaproteobacteria > Enterobacterales > Enterobacteriaceae > Klebsiella > Klebsiella sp. 10982. The sequence goes on along the minus strand of NZ_JBMAXV010000055.1, from coordinate 14,439 downwards.
GTGGTTCCCGCCTGCAACATATAGCGCAGCAGCGTATTCAGCTGCGCTTCTGTCAGATAGCCTTGGGTCATCAGCGCAATCAACGGCACCTGCAGCTCGGCCAAATCGCGATGGCGGATATGCTTTTGCAGTAGCTCCAGCATGGCCATCCGCCGATGACGGACGATCTGATTATCTGGCATTACGGTGAGGTCCACCAGCGGAAAATCATCGCTATAGAGCGCCTTCGCCAGCGTCGGATCGACGAATAGCTGTTGCCAGTTTCGGGCCCAGGGCCAGGGGCTAACTTTGCCGTGATAAAACAAAATCGGCACTACCAGCGGCAGCGTGTCGTGGCCGGCGTCAAGATGACGCTGCATGGCGGCCAGCGCATAGCGCAGCAGGCGAAACGCCATCAACTTGTCCGGCGTGCTCTGGTGCTCAATCAGAGCGTAAACATAGCCCGCTCCGTGATGTGTGCGCAGTGAGTAAAGGATATCGGAATAGCTGGCGCGCAGGTCCTCTTCAACAAAGCTACCGGAAACCAGCTGCAGCGAATCCAGTTCGCAGATCGCCAGAAACGGCGCGGGCAGATACAGCTGCAAAAAATCTTTCGCGATCGCCTGATGCATTAACATCTGGCGAAAAACCGCGTCGTGTGGGGTTTGACTGACTTTTTCCATAAATATTGCCTCCATTAGCGTCATGCTCAGAGGACCACTCTGCCAGCACTCCGCCGGAGGCAACATCCTACTTCTCAGGAGATTGCGACCCGCTTTCCACGTTCTTTAACTTGTTTGCATAATCCCGCCGGACAATTTCCAGCGCGGCCAGCACGGTTTGCGCCGGGATCTGATGCGATTCCAGCAACATGATTAAATCGACGGCCAGTTTGACCTCATCGGATGCATTTTCCAGTGACATTGCCTCTCCTGTCAGCGCGTCAGCCGCGCCAGTACGTTTTCAATCTTGTCCAGCGCCTGTCGGCAGCGCGCCAGCCGGCCGTTGTAGACGTCGGCTTCTCTGGCCAGCCGCTGCTGCTCCTCAAGGCTGGTTGTCTGCGTCAACAGCTTCTGACGTTGGTCGCGCATCGCCAGCAGGCGGCGCTCATACTCCTGATGCTGCAGACGGCGGCGTTGCCAGCGGCTCAGCGTTGGCGAAGCATCATCCCAACTACGCAAGGACCAGGTCGCGGTTTCCCGTCTCAACGCGGCGATTTGCGCCGCCAGACGCTCGGCAATCCAGGCCACCTGCGGCAGCTGCTGGCGCTCAACGGCCTGTCTCAGCTGGGAAAAATTTTGCCGGGCTTCCGCCAGATAGTCCTGCATCAGCGTGCTGCGGGTATGAAAGAGCTGACGGTCAAAGCGCGGGCTCAGGGTCGCGTGCTCCGCCAGCGGCGCCACCAGCGCGGCCAGCTCGCTGAGCTGATCGTTCAGCGTTTGTAAAAGTTGAGCTGTTTTCACCACACCTCTCCATTCCCTTCCAGCCAACTGTGCTACAGTAGCCTCATCTGTTTGATAACGATTCGCATTATGCCACCTGTTATTTTAACCATTATCGGCTGGATGGCGGTAGCGCTGGGTACGCTGGGGATCTTCTTACCCCTGCTGCCGACGACGCCGTTTATCCTGCTTGCCGCCTGGTGCTTTGCCCGCTCATCGCCGCGCTTTCACCAGTGGCTGCTGTATCGCTCCTGGTTTGGCGGCTATCTTCGCCACTGGCAACAGTATCGTGCCATGCCTCGCGGCGCCAAACCGCGCGCTATTGCGATGATCGTGGTGACTTTTGCTATTTCGCTATGGCTGGTTAAGCTTACGTGGGTGCGCATCATGCTGTTGGTCATTCTGGCCTGTCTGCTGATCTTTATGTGGCGCATTCCGGTGGTTGACGCAAAGCAACAAAAGCACTGATGCGCAATAATGCCTGTTGCAATTGTTGCCAACAGCCAGTAAATTCTGGCGTTTTCGAGCGCGGGTAAGCCTGGTCAAAGGTTAAGCAAATGTTTCTTTGGCCCATTTTGCACGCCCGTGGGTAACACCGTTTCAATCAGGCATACACTTATGACCGCAACTGCACAGCAGCTTGAATATCTGAAGAACAGCATCCAAAGCGTCCAGGATTATCCGAAACCGGGCATCCTTTTCCGCGATGTCACCAGCTTACTGGAAGACCCAAAAGCCTACGCGCTTAGCATTGAACTGCTGACCGAGCGTTATAAAAACGCCGGCATCACCAAAGTGGTGGGGACCGAAGCGCGTGGCTTCCTGTTCGGCGCACCGGTTGCGCTGGCGCTGGGCGTAGGCTTTGTTCCGGTACGCAAGCCGCGTAAGTTGCCGCGTGAAACCATTGCCGAGAGCTATGAACTGGAGTACGGCACCGATCAGCTGGAGATCCACGTTGACGCCATTAAACCGGGCGACAAAGTGCTGGTGGTGGACGATCTGCTGGCGACCGGCGGCACCATCGACGCGACGGTCAAACTGATCCGCCGTCTTGGCGGCGAAGTACACGATGCCGCTTTCATTATCAACCTCTTCGATCTGGGCGGCGAACAGCGCCTGGAAAAGCTGGGGATCCACTGCTACAGCCTGGTGCCGTTCCCGGGCCACTAAGCAAATCCCTCCACATAGCCTCGCCGATCGGGCGGGGCTGTGATAGCATGACCCCTTCGTGATTTCACCTTCCAGCGTTTCAGAGCCAGCCCATGAGTTATCAGGTCTTAGCCCGTAAATGGCGCCCACAAACCTTTGCTGACGTCGTCGGCCAGGAACATGTGCTGACCGCACTGGCGAACGGCTTGTCGTTAGGGCGCATTCACCACGCTTATCTTTTTTCCGGTACCCGCGGGGTCGGTAAGACCTCCATCGCCCGCCTGCTGGCGAAAGGGTTAAACTGTGAATCCGGCATCACCGCCACCCCTTGCGGCGTGTGCGATAACTGCCGGGAAATTGAACAAGGGCGTTTTGTCGATCTGATTGAGATTGACGCCGCCTCGCGAACCAAAGTCGAAGATACCCGCGATCTGCTGGATAACGTCCAGTACGCGCCGGCCCGGGGCCGCTTTAAGGTCTATCTCATCGACGAAGTCCATATGCTGTCGCGCCACAGCTTCAATGCGTTATTAAAAACGCTGGAGGAGCCGCCAGCGCACGTCAAATTCCTGCTGGCGACGACGGATCCGCAGAAGCTGCCGGTGACGATCTTATCCCGCTGCCTGCAGTTCCACCTGAAGGCGCTGGACGTTGAACAGATCCGCCATCAGCTGGAGCATATTCTTGGCCAGGAGCAGATTGCCTTTGAGCCCCGCGCGCTACAGCTGTTGTCGCGGGCGGCTGACGGTAGCCTGCGCGATGCCTTAAGCCTGACCGATCAGGCGATTGCCAGTGGAGAAGGGCAACTGACAGCGGCATCGGTGAGTGCCATGCTCGGTACGCTCGATGACGATCAGGCATTGTCGCTGATTGAAGCGCTGGTCGCCGCCGACGGCGAGCGGGTGATGGCGGGTGTCAATGACGCCGCCGCGCGCGGCGTCGAATGGGAGGCGCTGCTGGTGGAGATGCAGAGCCTGCTGCACCGCATAGCCATGGTTCAGCTGTCACCTTCGGCGCTGGGCGCGGACATGGCCGCTGTCGAAGTGCGGATGCGCGAACTGGCGCGGACCGTACCGCCGGGCGACGTTCAGTTGTACTACCAGACGCTGTTGATAGGCCGCAAAGAGCTGCCTTATGCGCCGGATCGGAGGATGGGCGTCGAAATGACGCTGCTGCGTGCCCTGGCGTTTCATCCGCGTAAGCCGCTGCCAGAGCCGGAAGTGCAGCCGGTACAGGCCGCTGCGCCCGTGCCGCGCCAGCCAGTTGCCCCCGCAGCACCGCCACCGTCGGCGCAGAGTTTGCCGCCGACCACCAGCCAGGTGCTGGCGGCCCGCAGCCACCTGCAGCGCAGTCAGGGAGCAACCACCCCAAAAAAGAGTGAACCGGCAGCCGCTTCCCGCGCGCGGCCGGTGAATAACGCTGCGCTGGAACGACTGAGTTCGATTACCGAGCGCGTGCAGGCTCGTCCGGCCGCTGCGGCGCTTGAGCAGGTCCCGGCGAAGAAAGAAGCCTATCGCTGGAAGGCGACGACGGTGGTGGAAGAGTCCAAAGTCGAAGTCGCCACGCCAAAAGCGCTGAAAAAAGCGCTGGAGCATGAAAAAACGCCGGAGCTGGCGGCCAAGCTCGCCGAAGAAGCGGTCGAGCGCGACAGCTGGGCGGCGGAAGTGAGCCGGCTGGCGGTGCCAAAGCTGGTCGAGCAGGTGGCGCTCAACGCGTGGAAAGAGCAGGAGGGCAGCCGTGTCTGCCTGCATCTGCGCCCCAGCCAGCGCCACCTCAATTCTGCCGGCGCCCAGCAAAAGCTGGCTGAAGCGCTGGGGGTGTTGTACGGTACGCCGGTTGAATTGACCATCGTGGAAGACGATAATCCCGCGATGCGCACGCCGCTGGAGTGGCGGCAGGCTATTTATGAAGAGAAGCTCGCGCAGGCGCGCGAAGCGATTATTGCGGATAATAACATTCAGACTCTGCGTCGTTTCTTCGATGCGGACCTGGATGAAGAGAGTATCCGCCCCATTTGACTGCAAGTTGGACTTGCAGTCAGTACCCTTAATGATGACTGACTGAGAGAGAAGCCTATGTTTGGTGGAAAAGGCGGCCTGGGTAACCTGATGAAACAGGCCCAGCAGATGCAAGACAAAATGCAGAAAATGCAGGAAGAGATCGCTCAGCTGGAAGTGACCGGCGAGTCCGGCGCGGGTCTGGTAAAAGTGACCATTAACGGCGCACACAACTGCCGCCGCGTGGAAATCGACCCAAGCCTGCTGGAAGATGATAAAGAGATGCTGGAAGATCTGGTGGCTGCCGCGTTTAACGACGCCGCGCGCCGTATCGAAGAGACCCAGAAAGAGAAGATGGCCTCTGTTTCTGCCGGTATGCAGCTGCCGCCAGGCTTCAAGATGCCGTTCTGATGCAAACCAGTCCGCTGTTAACTCAGCTTATGGAAGCGCTGCGCTGTCTGCCGGGCGTTGGCCCGAAGTCGGCGCAGCGTATGGCGTTTACCCTGCTACAGCGCGATCGCAGCGGCGGGATGCGCCTGGCGCAGGCGCTGACGCGCGCGATGTCGGAGATCGGCCACTGCGCCGATTGCCGCACCTTCACCGAGCAGGAGGTGTGCAATATTTGCAGCAACCCGCGTCGCCAGGAAAACGGCCAGATCTGCGTGGTGGAGAGTCCGGCGGACATCCACGCCATTGAGCAGACCGGGCAGTATTCCGGCCGCTATTTCGTGCTGATGGGGCACCTGTCGCCGCTCGACGGCATCGGGCCTGATGACATCGGGCTCGATCGCCTTGAGCAACGGCTTGAGGCGGAGTCGATCACCGAGGTGATCCTCGCCACTAACCCGACCGTTGAGGGTGAGGCGACGGCCAACTACATCGCGGAGCTGTGCGCGCAGTATGGCGTTGACGCCAGCCGAATCGCCCACGGCGTGCCGGTGGGCGGCGAGCTGGAGATGGTCGACGGCACCACGCTGTCGCACTCGCTGGCTGGTCGCCACAAGATTACTTTCTGAACAAATGGAGGCGGCCAGCGCCGCCTCCGCTTGAAAAATTTCCCCGCAGTCCCCATCTCCCACTCAACGGTTTTTTACCCCATTTAAAATGGCATTGTTGAGGTTGAATCAGATGAAAGGACAAGAAACTCGTGGTTTTCAGTCAGAGGTAAAGCAACTTCTGCACTTGATGATCCATTCCCTCTATTCCAACAAAGAAATCTTTCTGCGTGAGCTGATTTCCAACGCCTCTGATGCGGCCGATAAGCTGCGTTTCCGCGCGCTGTCGCAGCCGGATTTGTATGAGGGCGATGGCGAGCTGCGCGTACGGGTTTCGTTTGATAAAGACAACCGCACCCTGACCATTGCCGATAACGGTATCGGCATGAACCGGGAAGAGGTTATCGACCATCTCGGCACCATCGCTAAATCCGGTACCAAAGCGTTTCTGGAATCGATGGGTTCCGACCAGGCGAAAGACAGCCAGCTGATCGGCCAGTTTGGCGTCGGCTTCTACTCGGCCTTCATTGTTGCCGACAAAGTGACCGTGCGTACCCGTGCGGCGGGCGACAAGCCGGAAAACGGCGTGTTCTGGGAATCCGCCGGCGAAGGCGAATATACTGTAGCTGATATCACCAAAGCCGATCGCGGCACCGAAATCACCCTGCATCTGCGCGAAGGCGAAGACGATTTCCTCAACGACTGGCGCGTGCGCTCGATCATCAGCAAGTATTCCGACCATATCGCGCTGCCGGTTGAGATTGAAAAACGGGAAGAGAAAGACGGCGAAACCGTTATCAGCTGGGAAAAAATCAACAAGGCGCAGGCCCTGTGGACCCGCAGCAAATCTGAAGTTAACGACGACGAATACAAAGAGTTCTACAAGCACATTGCCCATGACTACAGCGACCCGCTGACCTGGAGCCACAACCGCGTGGAAGGTAAGCAGGAGTACACCAGCCTGCTGTATATCCCGTCGCAGGCGCCTTGGGATATGTGGAACCGCGATCATAAACACGGCCTGAAGCTGTACGTGCAGCGTGTGTTCATCATGGACGACGCCGAGCAGTTTATGCCGAACTACCTGCGCTTCGTGCGCGGTCTGATCGATTCCAACGATCTGCCGCTGAACGTCTCGCGTGAAATCCTGCAGGACAGCAGCGTGACCCGCAACCTGCGCACCGCGCTGACCAAACGCGCGCTGCAGATGCTGGATAAGCTGGCGAAAGACGACGCTGAAAAATATCAGACCTTCTGGAAACAGTTCGGCCTGGTGCTGAAAGAGGGCCCGGCGGAAGATCCGAGCAACCAGGAGGCGATCGCCAAACTGCTGCGCTTCGCCACTACCCATACTGACTCCTCCGCGCAGACCGTGTCGCTGGAAGAGTACGTCTCGCGCATGAAAGAAGGCCAGGAGAAGATCTACTACATCACGGCCGACAGCTATGCGGCGGCGAAGAGCAGCCCGCATCTGGAGCTGCTGCGTAAGAAAGGGATCGAAGTGCTGCTGCTCTCCGATCGCATCGACGAATGGATGATGAGCTACCTGACCGAGTTCGACGGCAAAGCGTTCCAGTCTGTCGCTAAAGCCGACGAGTCGCTGGATAAGCTGGCGGATGAAGTGGACGAGTCCACCAAAGAAGCCGAAAAAGCGCTGGAGCCGTTCGTTGAGCGGGTGAAAAACCTGCTTGGCGACCGGGTGAAAGAGGTGCGTCTGACCCATCGTCTGACCGACACCCCGGCGATTGTTACCACCGATGCCGATGAGATGAGCACGCAGATGGCGAAGCTGTTCGCTGCAGCGGGCCAGGCGGCCCCGGAAGTGAAATACATCTTCGAACTGAACCCGGCGCATCAGCTGGTGAAACGCGCTGCCGATACCCAGGATGACGCGCAGTTCGGCGAATGGGTAGAACTGCTGCTGGATCAGGCGCTGCTGGCCGAGCGCGGCACGCTTGAAGATCCGAACCAGTTTATCCGTCGTATGAACCAGCTGCTGGCGTCGTAAGTTTCATCTGTAAACGGAGACCCTCACCCTAACCCTCTCCCTGAAGGGAGAGGGGATGTCCCGGCACCGGGCTGGTTTTCTCCCTCTCCCTGGGGGAGAGGGATGTCCCGGCAGCGGCTGGTTTTCTCCCTCTCCCTGGGGGAGAGGGCCGGGGTGAGGGGCATAATCCTCCCTGTCGGTAAAATATCTCACCATTAACCGTTTCAGCCGCACCGCCTTCCTTGAGCCATCGCCGTTCTGGTGGTATGGTTTAGCGTTTTTGAAAAATTGAATCGACTTTTGAGGGGATTTTCGTAATGCGTATTATTCTGCTTGGCGCTCCGGGCGCGGGTAAAGGAACTCAGGCTCAGTTCATCATGGAGAAATACGGTATTCCGCAAATCTCCACCGGCGATATGCTGCGCGCGGCGGTAAAATCCGGCTCTGAGCTCGGTAAGCAAGCGAAAGACATTATGGACGCCGGCAAGCTGGTGACCGATGAGCTGGTCATCGCGCTGGTGAAAGAGCGTATCGCCCAGGAAGATTGCCGTAACGGCTTCCTGCTGGACGGCTTCCCGCGCACCATTCCGCAGGCTGACGCCATGAAAGAAGCGGGTATTACCGTTGATTACGTGCTGGAATTCGACGTGCCGGACGAACTGATCGTCGACCGCATCGTTGGCCGTCGCGTTCATGCGGCATCCGGTCGCGTATACCACATCAAATTTAATCCGCCGAAGGTGGAAGGCAAAGACGACGTGACCGGCGAAGAGCTGACCACCCGTAAAGACGATCAGGAAGAGACCGTGCGTAAACGCCTGGTGGAATACCATCAGATGACAGCGCCGCTGATCGGCTACTACACCAAAGAAGCGCAGGCGGGTAACACCAAATACGCCAAAGTCGACGGCACCAAAGCGGTAGCTGACGTGCGCGCCGAACTGGAAAAAATCCTCGGCTAATTCAGCCTTTTCTCATCCTGCTGCGGCAGGATGAGAACTCCTCTCATTTCTACCTTTTGCTATGATTGGTTCCGTTTAGCGCCATTTCAGCTACAATTGGCTGCGATTCAAATGGTTAAGAGGCGGTAATGCATCAGACGAAAACAGGTATCTTGCTGGCCAATTTAGGCACTCCCGATGCGCCCACCCCCGGTGCGGTGAAGCGCTATCTGCGACAATTCCTCAGCGACAAACGGGTGGTGGATACGTCTCGTCTGCTATGGTGGCCGCTGCTGCGCGGCGTCATACTGCCGATTCGCTCCCCGCGCGTGGCGAAGCTCTATCAGTCTGTCTGGATGGAGGAGGGCTCACCGCTGATGGTATACAGCCGCCGCCAGCAGCAGGCGCTGGCCGCCAGGCTGCCGGATACCCCGGTGGCGCTGGGCATGAGCTATGGTTCGCCGTCGCTGGCCAGCGCGGTGGATGATTTACTGGCGCAGGGGGTGGAGCACATCGTAGTGCTGCCGTTGTATCCGCAATATTCCTGCTCGACGGTGGCCGCCGTCTGGGATGAGCTGGCGCGGATCCTTGCGAAAAAACGCGCCATTCCGGGGATCTCGTTTATTCGCGACTATGCCGATCGCCCGGACTATATCCATGCGCTGGCGGCCAGCGTGCGCGCCTCCTTCGCGGTGCATGGTGAACCCGATCTGCTGCTGCTCTCCTATCATGGGATCCCGCAGCGCTATGCCAACCAGGGGGATGACTATCCTCAGCGCTGTCGCGATACCACGCGGGAGCTGGTCTCGGCGCTGGGGCTGCCGCCGGAGCGGGTGATGATGACCTTCCAGTCGCGCTTTGGCCGCGAACCCTGGCTGACGCCCTACACCGATGAAACGCTAAAAATGCTCGGTGAAAAGGGGACGAAGCATATCCAGGTGCTGTGCCCGGGCTTTGCCGCCGATTGTCTCGAAACGCTGGAAGAGATCGCCGTCCAGAACCGGGAAATTTTCCTCGAAGCGGGTGGCAAGCAATATGAATATATTCCGGCGCTTAATGCTGACGAGGCGCATATTGAAATGATGGTCAATCTGACGGCGCCTTATCGCTGATCGCGCGCAGGGCGGGGAATATGCTACTATTTCCCGCTTGTTCCCTGTTATTTAAGCGCCACTATGAAATTTCCCGGTAAACGCAAATCCAAACACTATTTTCCCGTTAACGCCCGCGACCCGCTACTCCAGCAAATACAGCCGGAAAATGAATCCAGCGTCTCCTGGGTAGTCGGTATCGACCAGACGCTGGTGGATATCGAAGCGAAGGTGGATGACGCGTTTATCGTGCGCTATGGCCTGAGCGCGGGCCACTCGCTGGTGATTGAAGATGACGTCGCGGAGGCGCTGTACCAGGAGCTGGTGCGCAACAATCTCATCACCCATCAGTTTGCCGGCGGCACGATCGGCAATACCATGCACAACTACTCGGTACTGGCGGACGATCGCTCGGTGCTGCTTGGCGTGATGTGCAGCAATATCGAAATCGGCGGCTATGCCTATCGCTACCTGTGCAATACCTCCAGCCGTACCGATCTGAATTACCTGCAGGGCGTCGACGGCGCCATTGGCCGCTGTTTTACCCTGATCAGCGACAGCGGCGAGCGTACCTTCGCCATCAGCCCGGGTCATATGAATAAGCTGCGCCCGGAAAGCATTCCGGAAGCGGTGATCGCCGGCGCCTCGGCGCTGGTGCTGACCTCCTACCTGGTACGGTGCAAGCCGGGCGAGCCGATGCCGGACGCGACGATGAAAGCCATCGAGTATGCCAAAAAGCATGATGTGCCGGTGGTGCTAACCCTCGGAACCAAATACGTGATTGCCGATAACCCGGCGTGGTGGCAGCAGTTCCTCCAGGAGCATGTCTCTATTCTGGCGATGAATGAAGAAGAAGGGGAAGCCCTGACTGGCCTTGCCGATCCGCTGTCGGCGGCGGATAAAGCGCTGGACTGGGTCGACCTGGTGCTGTGCACCGCCGGCCCGGCGGGTCTGTATATGGCGGGCTTTACCGAAGAAGAGGCGAAGCGTAAAACCCAGCATCCGCTGCTGCCGGGGGCGATCCCGGAGTTTAACCAGTTTGAATTCAGTCGCGCGATGCGCCATCAGGACTGCGTTAATCCGCTGCGTATCTATTCGCATATCGCCCCGTATATGGGCGGGCCTGAAAAAATCATGAACACCAACGGCGCAGGCGACGGCGCGCTGGCGGCGCTGCTGCATGATATCACCGCCAATAACTACCATCGCAATAACGTGCCCAACTCCAGCAAACACAAATGCAAATGGCTGACCTACTCCTCGCTGGCGCAGGTGTGTAAATATGCCAACCGGGTGAGCTATCAGGTGCTGAACCAGCATTCGCCGCGTTTAACTCGCGGCCTGCCGGAACGTGAGGACAGCCTGGAAGAGGCATACTGGGAGCGTTAAGCGAGCCCCTCTCCCGACGGGGAGAGGGACGCACATCAGCCGGTGACCACTTCCCCGGCGGGTGGTGTTTCCAGAAGCTGCAGCATGGCGCGAGCAATCTCCCGTTCGCCCATCACCACCTGATTAGCCCCGCGGTCGATGATGTAGTCCACTTCGTCATCGTAATGGGCGCGCGCGATAATCTCGATATTCGGGCATTTTTCCCGTGCGGAAGCGACAATCTCTCCGGCCTCGTAGCCGTTGGGGATAGTCAGCAGCAGCCAGCGGGCGCAGTCGAGATGCGCCAGCTCCATGATCTCTTCATTGGCGGCATTACCCAGCACCGCGCTGATCCCACGCTCGCGTAGCTCATCCACGCGGGTACGCGAGGTTTCAACCACCACCAGCGGGATCCCCTGGGCCATCAGCTTCTCGCCCAGCAGGCTGCCGACGCGGCCGAAGCCGACCAGCAGCGCGTGGTTGCAGATATCGACTGGCACCTGCTTCTCATCCTCCAGGACCTCTTCCAGCGTCTGCTCGTCGAGGGTTTCGGTTTTATCGAGATATTTTTCCAGCAGGGTGAACAGCACCGGGTTGAGCATAATCGAGATGATTGCCCCGGCCAGCACCAGGTTTTGCCCGGCCTGCGGCAGCAGGTTCAGCGCCATTCCCAGGCCAGCGAGAATAAAGGCAAACTCACCAATCTGCGCCAGGCTGGCGGCAATGGTCAGCGCGGTACGCGGCGAGTGGCCAAACATCCGCACGAGGAAAAAGGCGGCCGCAGATTTACCAAAGATAATAATCGCCAGCGTCGCCAGCACCGCCAGCGGCTGTTGCACGAGCACCATCGGGTCAAACAGCATGCCGACGGAGACAAAGAACAGCACCGCGAAGGCGTCGCGCAGCGGCAGGGTGTCATGGGCGGCGCGGTGGCTCAGCTCGGATTCGTTAAGCACCATACCGGCGAAGAAGGCGCCAAGGGCGAAGGAGACATCAAACAGCTCCACGGCGCCGAAGGCGATGCCCAGCGCCAGGGCCAGCACCGACAGGGTGAACAGCTCGCGAGAGCCAGTGGCGGCACTGCGCGACATGATCCATGGCACCAGCCGACGGCCAACCAGCATCATGATGGCGATAAAGGCCACCACTTTGCCAATGGTGATCCCGAGGTCGAGAGCCAGAGAGGCGAAGCCGACGTTGCCTTTCTCCGCCATGCCGGCAATCGCCGGCAGCAGGACCAGCGTCAGGACCATCACCAGGTCCTCTACAATTAACCAGCCGATGGCAATCTGCCCGCGCTGACTGTCAATCAGCTGCCGTTCCTCCAGCGCGCGCAGTAGCACCACGGTACTGGCGGTGGAGAGACACAGGCCAAAGACGATGCCGGTCATCAGCGACCAGCCGAGGGCGGCGGAGAGTGCCATACCCAGCAGCGTCGCCACGGCTATCTGGGCGATGGCGCCGGGAATGGCGATCGACTTTACCGCCATCAGGTCTTTCAGGGAAAAATGCAGCCCAACGCCGAACATCAGCAGAATAACGCCGAGTTCTGCCAGTTCCGGTGCCAGTTTGGTGTCAGCAACAAAGCCAGGGGTGAAAGGTCCGGCCAGCACGCCCGCTAAGAGATATCCCACCAGAGGAGAAATACGTAGCTTATTGGCAATCATGCCGAGAATAAAGGCGAGCACGAGGCCGCCGACAATGGTGGTGATAAGCGGTGTTGCGTGGTGCATTCCGTCTCCTTTCCAGTGGTGTATCGGTCCATTTTGCTACCCTATCCGGGTAATAGTTTATGACAAAAACGTTCACTTTGTTTATGAATAATTCTTGAATTGTGCAAAAAAATGCAATTAGCCGATAAAAAGGCACAGAAGGGAAAATCGCGAGGGGAATGCCTGAATCAGGCTGATGATACAAGGGATAACGGCGGCCAGCGTTACACTTTGGCCGCCGGATAATCAGGCTTTTTGCCGGTTATCAGGAAGAAATATCGTCAGGAATCCCAGCAGTGGCAGGAAGGCGCAGATTTTATAAACCAGATCGATGCTGGTATGGTCCGCCAGCAGGCCAAGTACCGCGGCGCCGAGGCCACCCATGCCAAAGGCGAAGCCGAAGAACAGGCCAGAAACCATGCCAATTCGGCCCGGCAGCAGCTCCTGCGCATAGACCAGGATAGCGGAAAAGGCCGAGGCGAGGATAAAACCAATAATCACCGTCAAAATCCCCGTCCATTCAAGGCTGGCATAGGGTAAAACGAGGGTAAACGGCGCCACGCCGAGGATAGAGCCCCAAATAACATATTTTCGCCCGATCTTATCGCCAACCGGCCCGCCGATTACCGTCCCGGCGGCAACCGCGAACAGGAAGGCAAACAGATGAAGCTGGGCATTTTGCACCGATAATCCGAACTTATGCATCAGATAAAAGGTGTAATAGCTGCTGATGCTCGCCATATAGAAGTATTTCGAGAAAATCAGCATTAACAGGATGCTGACGGCCAGGATAACCTTATTACGCGGCAGCGGATTAACGATGACCTGCTTCGGTTTGCCCTTATTCATCCGATGCTGCGCGGCATACCAGCGGCTGATTTGCGACAGCACCACGATAGCCAACAGCGCGGCCAGCACGAACCAGGCAACGTTGCCCTTGCCATAGGGAGCGATAATCACCGCCGCCAGCAATGGGCCAAGCGAGCTGCCGAAGTTGCCGCCGACCTGGAACAGCGACTGGGCCAGGCCGTGACGGCCGCCGGAGGCCATCCGAGCCACGCGGGACGATTCCGGATGGAAAACCGAGGAGCCGGTACCCACCAGCGCCGCGGCCAGCAGCACCATGCCGAAACTCCCGGCCAGCGCCAGGAGAATTAAACCGCAGAGGGTGAAACACATACCCACCGGCAGCGACCACGGCATCGAGCGTTTATCGGTGATGTAGCCAATCACCGGCTGGAACAGCGATGAGGTAAGCTGGAAAGTGAGGGTGATCATCCCGATCTGTACGAAGGTGAGGGAAAACTCAGCCTGCAACAGCGGGTAGATAGCCAGAATGAGCGACTGGATCATATCGTTAAGCAAATGGGACAGGCTGATCGCGCCTAAGATGCCAAACGAGGTGCGTGCTTTTTGCGGCGGCGCAGCGGTACTGGGTAAGGTCTGAGCGGATTGGTTGGTTGTCATAGGTTCACTTCAGCGAGTTCTATTTGTTGTAGAGAATGCAGGTTGATACCCTAAATAATTCGAGTTGCAGGAAGGCGGCGACGCAGCGAATCCCCAGGAGCTTACTCAAGTAAGTGACTGGGGTGAGCGAGGAAAGCCAACGCACATGCAACTTGAAGTATGACGGGTAGAATTATTATCCAACTAACATACCTGTCCTTAGGGGTTGAAGGAAGTCGCAATTCTGAAAACATATTTGTCAACGCGGCTAACTCGCTATACTTTCGGCACTTGGGATTAAGTCAGGGAGTGAAGCATGCAGTATTTTAAAC
>NZ_JBMAXV010000054.1:0-25311 GCF_048589245.1 Klebsiella sp. 10982 | reverse complement strand
CTGACGGGCTCAGCCTCTTTAAGATAAAGATCAGCGCATGATCAATACCGCTTCTTAAAAGTATTTTTAAGCTTTTTCCTGTCCTTGGTGTAAGAAACGAAAGAAAGTACAGCGACTATAAAAAGAACTACCGCCAGTGCTAAAATGAGTAAATTTGCCATGCAGGTGTAACCCCTTGAAATGTATGTGGACATTTTTGTTTTTTTGTGGGGAAGATTCTATGGTGAGGGTAAGAAAAATCCTAATCAATAGTTTTGGTAAATTTATAATTTTAGATGATTTTTTATTGTTGTTATTGAAATTATATTTCATGCATTGATTATGCATAATCCGACTGATTATTGAATCTTAAGGAAGAAGTTAGCGCACTGGTATCGCAGCATGTTGACTAAGTGAATGTTGCATAGCTAATGTATGCGCGTGGTGAATCCCCCTATGCGGAGGGGCGACCAGTCAGTTACAGAACCTGTAAATGCAGCGCGGGCCATGCCGACTGGGGCATGCTCACCGGGAGGCACCCGGCACCACGCAATGCCACTAAGCTATTTGGTAGTGGGGTTGTCGTTTCGGCTTCTCCAGCTATGTTTAAAAGGTAGTAACGGAAAAATGAGCGCTCTCCTGGTAAATCGGTAGCTCGGACTATTAGGTGCGTCTCGATCCGGTACAGAATCAGTATTGCCTACATTTCTGCCCGTTCCTCTGAGCGGGCTTTTTTTCGCCATGAATAAGGCGCCTCGGAAAGCTGAGGTACAAATCATTTGAGGCTGCGCTTATGCGCGGCCTTTTCTTTTTCCCCTCAATTCTGAGAGGACTCACAGCAATAAGAGGGGGCTAAATGTCCGATCCTGTTTCTGGCACAACGGTAGCTGCTGGCGGGCTGATGGGGGCCAGTATGTTCGGCCTTGCAACTGGCATTGATTATGGCGTGGTATTTGGTGCGTTCGCTGGGGCAGTGTTCTATGTCGCTACGGCAGTAAATATCAGCCGCCTAAAGCTGGTGGGCTACTTCATAACTTCATTCATCTTCGGTGTGATTGGTGCTCCTCTGCTGGGGTCTTACTTCTCAAAGTGGACGGGGTACAGTGACAGGCCGCTTGATGCACTCGGTGCTGTAATCGTTGCAGCCATAGCCATTAAATTGCTGACGTTCGTTAACAGTCAGGATCTGGGTAGCCTGTTTGGGATTCTCTCTCGCTTACGTGGAGGAGGGACAAGCAATGGTAACAAGTGATCCGAGCGCAATCGTCAATGCGGTGATATGCGCTGTAATTGTTGGGGCGTTGATGTTCTATCGGCGCGACGGGTCAAGACACCGCCCCATGATATCGCTGATGGCTTACTTCACTGTGCTGGTTTATGCCAGCATCCCTTTCCGTTTCCTGTTTGGCTTGTACGAGTCATCCCACTGGCTGGTGGTACTGGCAAACATTCTTATCTGCGGCGCGGTTCTCTGGTTCAGGGGGAATATAGCGCGTCTGGTTGATGCACTGAGGCACTAATGAATCAATCACAATTTCAAAAGGCGGCTGGCATCAGCGCCGGGTTAGCTGCGCGCTGGTTTCCGCATATTACAGCCGCGATGAAAGAGTTAGGAATCACTGCTCCACTCGATCAGGCAATGTTCATTGCCCAGATGGGACATGAGTCCGGAGGCTTTACCCGGCTGGTGGAAAATCTGAACTATGCAGCAGATAGCCTTGTGCCTACGTTCGGTAAACACCGTATCACCGCCCAGCAGGCCGCAGCACTCGGCAGAACGGCAACGCAGCCAGCTAATCAGCGAGCAATCGCGAATCTGGTGTATGGGGGCGAGTGGGGAAAAAAGAATCTCGGTAATCAGGTTGCCGGTGACGGCTGGAAATATCGCGGTCGCGGTCTGAAACAAGTCACGGGCCTGAGCAACTATCGCAGCTGCGGAATGGCGCTGAAGCTTGAACTTGTCACCCAGCCTGAGCTGCTGGAGCGAGATGATTACGCAGCGCGTTCAGCCGCATGGTTTTATGTTTCCCACGGTTGCCTGCTTCATTCCGGCGACGTGGAGCGTGTAACGCTGCTTATTAACGGTGGTCGAAACGGTCTGGATAAACGCCGAGCGCTGTTTAACCAAGCTAAATCAGTACTGGTGTGAGGTCACTATGGGCATTGAAATGATTATTGGTCTGGCAACTGCTTTGCTGGCGGTTATCGCTGTCGCGTTTGGCATTGGTCATGCTCGCGGGACCAGTAAGGCGGAAGCCAAAGCCGATCAGCAGCGTACCGAAGAGAACGCCGCCGCTACCATCGCTGCGGCAGAACGTAAGGCGGAAGTCACGAAAGAGGCCAACGATGTACAGCAGACTGTTAGCCATTTGCCTGATGACGACATTGATCGGGAGCTGCGCGAAAAGTTTACACGCCCCGGTAGTCGTTGATACGGCCTGCAGCTGGGTGAGGGTCATCTACCTGACCGACCACGATATTGACGTGCTGGATAAGCAGACCAAGCGCGACATTCTGGCGCACAACATATCGGTGCAGGCTAACTGCGGCAAGGTAAACGGAAATGAACATACATAATGTTAACGGTGCTTCAATCTTATGCGAAAAGCTTAAGGAACTTGAAGGGCAATACTCACTCGTCGCACGCGGGGAAGGGTTAGGCATCACGATTCAGAGTCGTTATCAGGATGATGATTTTGTTAATGCGGTACGCAGGAGTGTTACCGGTGAACTTAGCCGACGCATTGGTGCGGTAAAGCATCAGCTTACTGAACTAGGCATAACGTCATTCACCAAAGAGCAGTAGGCATTACAGCAGGCATTTACTGAGTGCCTGTGATAATGAAAATCTCATAAGGACTTAATCATGCCCGCACTAATCCCCCGAGCATGTCGTAAGCGTGGATGCGCAGGCACAACAACCGACCGCTCAGGCTACTGCGAAAAGCACCGCAATGAAGGCTGGCAACAGCATCAACAGGGAAAGAGTCGCCACGAGCGTGGCTACGGTAGCCAGTGGGATATCAGGCGTGCGCGCATCCTGAAACGAGACAACCATTTGTGCCAGAACTGCCTTCGCAGCGGGCGAGCTGTCGCAGCAAAGACGGTTGACCACATCAAGGCCAAGGCTCATGGGGGTACCGATGATGATTCGAATCTTGAATCCATTTGTTATGCCTGCCATAAATCCAAGACGGCTGTTGAACGGCTGAAGCGCTTTTAAATGTTGAGGTGAACATGACTGGATCATCGAATGATTCAGGGCTTTTGCACGCCCATACCATCTGTGTAGTGGGTGGATGCGGGTTATCGGTACGGTCCCGTAATAGCCCGTATTGCGAGAAGCACTACATGCGTGTTAGGCGTCATGGCTCTACAGAGAAACTTAGCACCAGGAAGGATGGCAAGCTGGAGCACACTGGAGGGTATCTCCTGGTGTATGCGCCAGATCATCCCTTAGCATGCGGGAGTTCACGGGTATATGAGCATCGCAAGGTTTATTACGACAAATATGGCGCTGGTCCATTCAGTTGCCACTGGTGCGCTAAGACTGTGGGCTGGGACACTCTTCACATAGACCACCTCGATGACTGTAAGACCAACAATGAGCCTGACAATCTTGTGCCAAGTTGCCCCGTGTGTAACCAGAAGCGAGGCTTAGACAAGATGAGAAGGGCAATGCGAGAGAACTCAAGCCGCATATATACCGCTCATGGCAAGACGATGTGTCTTAACGAATGGGCTGATTATCTGGGGATTTCCCGGAACTCTATTGAGTACCGGCTCAGGGCTGGCTGGGATATTAACAAGGTCTTCAGCCCTCGAATTGGTAACAGCGGTCCCCCAAGCCGCAAGTTGGCGAAAATCGTGCACGAAGCTGTCAAATGATATCAATTCCCATTTGAATGACGACATGGAGGGGGCGGGGTCAAATCCCTGACGGCAAAGGCCCAAAGGACCGCCGCCTCAGTCAATTTTTTATACCCGCGAAAAATGAAATTTAACCAGGAGTAACGCTTATGGCTGGAACGGCGGGGCGTTCCGGGCGTAGACCAAAGCCAACGGCGCGCAAGGAGCTGGCCGGAAACCCCGGCAAGCGAGCCCTGAATAAAGAAGAACCAGTATTCACCCCCATCAATGGCGTAGCACCTCCGGACTGGTTTGCAGAAGAGGAACTCCCGTTAGCATCCATCATGTGGGAGCTGACGACCAAAGAATTATGCGGACAGGGCTTGCTCTGCGTGACCGATCTTGCAGTACTGGAGCGCTGGTGCGTTGCCTATGAGTTCTGGCGCAGGGCGGTAAAAAATATAGCTGTTGATGGTTTATCCATCACTGGCGCAATGGGCGGGAAAATTAAAAACCCTGAACTTACGGCTAAAAAAGAACAGGAATCGGAAATGAGTTCTACCGGTTCAATGTTGGGGCTGGACCCCAGCAGCCGACAGCGCCTGGTCGGTCTGGCCGGGAAGAAAAAGAACGAAAACCCATTCCTGAAGATGATCACGCCATGAGCCGAAAAGCCTATCCAAACGTTAACGCTGCAAATCAGTACGCAAGGCATGTTGTCGCCGGAAAGATCCCGGCATGCCAGTATGTCATTGATGCCTGCCAGCGACATATCGACGATTTGTCAAAATCGCAGGGAAAGAAATTTCGATACCGCTTTGATAAAGACCTTGCTGAGCGTGCAGCGCGATTTATTCAGCTTCTTCCACATACAAAGGGAGAGTGGGCATTCAAACGAATGCCAATCACACTGGAGCCGTGGCAGCTTTTTATTGTTTGCTGCTCCTTCGGATGGGTCCATAAGGGGACCAGGCTGCGCCGATTCAGAGAGGTCTATACAGAAATCCCCAGGAAAAACGGGAAGTCAGCGATAAGCGCCGGTGTGGCGCTTTTTTGTTTCACCTGTGATGGTGAATTTGGTGCGGAGGTGTATTCCGGTGCAACCACTGAAAAGCAGGCATGGGAAGTATTTCGACCTGCGCGGCTGATGTGCAAACGCACGCCACTACTCGTTGAAGCCTTTGGAATAGAGGTTAACGCCAAGAACCTTAGCCGTCCTGAAGATGGCGCCAGATTTGAACCGCTGATCGGTAATCCTGGTGACGGGCAGTCACCGCATTGCGCTATTGTTGATGAATATCACGAGCACGAAAGCGATGCGCTGTATACCACAATGATCACCGGCATGGGGGCCCGCAGACAGCCGATTATGTGGGCTATAACCACTGCTGGTTATAACATTGAGGGGCCTTGCTACGATAAGCGTCGTGAAGTTATCGAAATGCTGAACGGAACCGTGCCGAATGATGAGCTTTTTGGCGTCATTTACACCGTTGATGAGGGTGATGACTGGACTGATCCCGCTGTTCTTCACAAAGCCAATCCCAATATGGGGGTGTCCGTTTACTCTGATTTCCTCTTAAGCCAGCAAAGCAGGGCCAAAAATAATCCCCGCATGGCCGGGATATTCAAAACGAAACACCTGAATATCTGGGTCGCGGCACGTGCTGCTTATTTCAACCTGTTAAGCTGGCGAAAATGTGAGGATGAGACGCTCACCATTGAGCAGTTTGAAGGACAGCCCTGCATTCTGTCTTTTGACCTTGCGCGCAAGCTGGATATGAACTCTAAGGTTCGGCTATTTACCCGTGAAATAGATGGGAAACGGCATTATTACTGTATATCTCCGCGCTTCTATGTTCCGTATGACACCGTATACAGCAACGATGTTGACGATCACCGCACCGCTGAGCGTTACCGTAAATGGGTTGAAGCAGGATATATCACCGTGACTGATGGTGCGGAAATTGATTACCGAGTAATACTTGAAGATGCCAAGCGTGATAATCAGCAAACTCCTGTTGAACAAAGCCCAATTGACCCGCACGGTGCAACAAACCTTTCTCATCAGCTTGCTGATGAACAGCTCAACCCTATAACCATTATCCAGAACTACACCAACATGTCTGACCCGATGAAAGAGCTTGAGGCCGCTGTAGAGTCCGGTCGATTTCATCATGACGGTAATCCGATAATGACCTGGTGTATTTCAAACGTGGTGGGTAAGCACCTGCCTGGAAATGATGATGTTGTTCGGCCAATTAAAGAGCAAAACGAAAATAAAATAGATGGGGCTGTTGCTCTGATTATGGCGATTGGACGGGCAATGTTATTTGAAAAGGAAGAAACCCTTTCAAATCATCTCGAAAGCTATGGCGTGCGCTCACTTTAAGAGGCAATTATGATCCTGATGATACTCGCGCCACTTGTTGGTGTGCTGGGGGCTATTCTGCTCTCATTCGGTGCCTGGGTTATTTACCCCCCTGCTGGCTACATTACTGGCGGTATTCTGTGCCTGCTCTGGTCATGGCTTGTATCCCGCTCCCTTTCCGGTAACTGGAAAATTGAATCCGGGGAGGGTGGCTAATGTTTTTCCCCGGATTGTTTACGAAAAGCACCGCATCGGTCACGACGCCAGCGGAACTGGCGGAAGCTGTAGGGATGACTTACGACACCTACACTGGAAAGCGCGTTAGCAGCCAGAAAGCGATGCGACTTACAGCAGTCTTTGGTTGCATAAGAGTTCTGGCTGAGTCAATGGGCATGCTGCCCTGTAACCTGTACAAGGTCACTGGTAACAGTAAGCAAAAAGCGACATCTGAAAGGCTGCACAAATTACTGACGATGAAGCCAAATGACTATATGACCCCCCAGGAGTTCTGGGAGCTGGTCATTGTGTGTCTTTGCCTGCGCGGTAATTTTTATGCCTACAAGGTCAAAGCGCTGGGTGAGGTGGTCGAGCTTTTACCCATTGATCCGGGCTGCGTTGACCCTAAGCTTAACAGTCAGTGGCAACCGGTATATCAGGTCACGTTCCCTGATGGTTCTACGGATGTGCTGGGTCAGGATGATATCTGGCACGTCAGGACGTTGACCTTTGACGGGCTGGTGGGCCTGAACCCAATCGCATACGCAAGGGAGGCCATTTCTTTGGGTATGGCGACAGAAGAACACGGTGCCCGATTGTTCGCAAATGGTGCGGTCACTTCTGGCGTTCTCCGTACTGAGCAAACGCTGACTGATGCAGCCTATGAACGGCTGAGAAAAGATTTTGAGGATCGCCACCTTGGGCTCAGCAATGCGCATCGTCCGATGATTCTTGAAATGGGCCTTGACTGGAAGTCGATGGGACTCAACGCCGAAGACAGCCAGTTTCTTGAGACCAGAAAATTTCAGCTGGAGGAAGTCTGCCGCCTGTTCAGGGTGCCGATGCATATGGTGCAGAACACTGACCGCGCCACCTTCAACAATATTGAAAACCTTGGCATTGGCTTCATCAACTATTCACTCGTTCCGTACATGACCCGTATTGAGCAGCGAATCAACGTGGGGCTGGTGAAGGAATCGAAGCAGGGCACCTATTATGCCAAGTTTAATGCCGGTGCTTTGCTGCGTGGGGATATGAAATCAAGATTTGAATCGTATTCAACCGGTATTAACTGGGGTATTTACTCACCAAATGACTGCCGTGAACTGGAAGATATGAACCCACGCTCTGGCGGTGACGTTTATCTGACGCCGATGAATATGACGACCAAGCCGTCTGACAGCAATAAGAGCAAAACAACCGAGGAACAACATGATGCCGATGACTAAACAGCGGCTGGATATTCCGCTGAAGCTAAAGTCTGTCAGCGACAGCGGGGAATTTGAAGGCTATGGCTCTGTGTTTGGCGTTAAGGACAGTTACGACGATGTAGTTGTTCCCGGCGCTTTCAGTAAATCGCTTCAGTCATGGCGGGAGAAAAACGCGCTGCCAGCTATGCTCTGGCAGCATCAGATGGATGAACCTATCGGTGTTTATACCGAAATGAAAGAGGATGACGTCGGATTATATGTCAAAGGCCGGTTACTCATTGATGATGATCCTCTTTCAAAGCGAGCACATGCCCACATGAAGGCCGGTTCTTTAACCGGCCTTTCTATTGGTTACATGCTCAAAGACTGGGAATACGACCGCGAGAAAGGCGTGTTTCTCCTCAAGGAGATCGACCTTTGGGAGGTCAGCCCCGTAACGTTTCCGTCGAATGACGAGGCGCGGGTCAGCGATGTTAAAAGCGCGTTTGCCCGTGGCGAAACACCATCTCAGAAAAGTATTGAACGGGTCCTGCGCGATGTTGGGCTCTCCCGCACCCAGGCCAAAGCATTCATGGCCGGGGGCTATGGCAACCTCTCTCAGCGTGACGCTGATGGTGTGGATGCCGCACTGGATGCACTGAAAAACATCAAATTTTAATCAGGAGTTGAATTATGGCAGTCGAAATTAAAGACGTTGAGCAGGTCGCGCAGGATTTGCAGCAAAAATTCGATGATTTTAAAGCGAAAAATGATAAGCGCATTGAAGCTATCGAAGCTGAAAAAGGCAAGCTGGCCGGAGAAGTTGAAACACTTAACGGCAAGCTGACCGAGCTGGATCAGCTTAAAACCGCGCTGGAGGATGAGCTTAAACAGGTTAAACGTCCAGCTGGTGGCACTCAAAGCAAGGCCGCAACCGAGCACAAAACCGCTTTCATCGATTTTATGCGCAAGGGTAAGGATGACGGACTGCGTGATCTGGAGCGTAAAGCCCTGCAGGTTGGCGTGGATGAAGACGGCGGATATGCTGTCCCGGAAGAGCTGGACCGCACCATTCTTAATCTTCTGAAAGATGAAGTAGTGATGCGCCAGGAGGCCACAACTATCACTGTTGGCGGAGCCAACTATAAAAAGCTGGTTAACCTTGGCGGCACTGCTTCCGGCTGGGTCGGTGAAACCGATCCCCGTCCGGCTACTGATGCGTCTAAACTCGGTCAGATTGAACCGTTCATGGGTGAAATCTACGGAAACCCTCAGGCAACCCAAACGATGCTGGATGATGCCTTCTTCAATGTAGAAGACTGGATCAACAGCGAACTGGCGGTTGAGTTCTCCGAACAGGAAGAAATCGCTTTCACCAGCGGCAACGGTACGAAAAAACCGAAAGGCTTTCTGGCCTACGCCTCCACTCTGGAGGACGATAAAACCCGTGCCTTTGGCACGCTGCAGCACATTCTTTCCGGTGCGGCGGCTGGTGTGACTGCCGATGCGATTATCAAACTGGTCTACACCCTGCGCAAGGTGCACCGCAACGGTGCTAAGTTCATGATGAACAACAACAGCCTGTTTGCCGTTCGCATTCTGAAGGACTCCGAGGGTAACTATCTCTGGCGTCCGGGTCTTGAGCTGGGCCAACCCTCCTCTCTGGCAGGTTATGGTGTTGCTGAGAATGAGCAAATGCCTGATATCGCAGCTGATGCGAAAGCCATTGCGTTCGGTAACTTTAAACGTGGCTATACCATCGTTGATCGCATTGGTACCCGCATCCTCCGCGACCCGTACACCAACAAACCATTCGTTGGTTTCTACACCACCAAACGTACCGGCGGAATGCTGGCCGATTCTCAGGCCATCAAACTGCTGCAGATCGGTGCTGGCGCATAATCTGATGGGGCTTCGGCCCCATTCTTATGGAGGTCATTATGCTGCTGAAAAAAGACCTGAAATGGTCACCTGATGGCATTCAGATCATAAACATTCCCGCCGGTGAATATGAGGCTGGATCACTTCCTGAGCGCGCTCTTGAGGTTGCTGCTCAAATGGGGATTCTTGACGGCACTGAACAACCGGAAACTGAAACAACTGTTAAGCCTAAAGTCGGTAATAAGCGGGGTGAAGGCAAATGAAGCCCTCTGTAAATGAGCTTCGTTACCAGTGCCGTATCGACAGCGATGACGATACAGAGGATGTGATGTTAACTCTCTACCTCAATGCCTCTTTGAAGCACGCTGAAAAAATCACAAATTGCCGTCTTTATGATAACGCTGTTCCAGACGACGACCCTGACGGGTTGGTAATCGAGGACGATATCAAACTGGCCCTGATGCTGTTGGTTTCGCACTGGTATGAAAACCGGGAGCCTGTTAGTAGCGACAGCGTTAACTCTATTCCGTTCGGTGTTGATGCAATTCTGAAACAGCATCGCAAAATTCCTGGGACTTGAGGTTACAAATGGCCTGTGAAGGGTGCCGCCGTCGGCGTGAATGGTTAAAAAAGTGGTCGAAAATAGCCTATGAACGAGCAACTGGTAAACGCGCTGATAGCAGCGCTGAGAGAACAAACAGCAGCACAGAGAGAGCAGACGGAAGCGATAAACCGCCTGGCTGAATCTAACGTCGCCCTGGCCGATGTAATTATCCAGTCGCTGGCTGCAGATGACGATATTGATATCACTTCACTGGGTGATGATCGCCCCGTGTACCTGAGTCAAAGAACGAGGGGGTGATATGCAGGCCGGGAAATTGCGTCACAGGATAACCCTACAGGAGCCGGTAAAAGAACAGAACCCGACAACGGGAGCCGTGATTAATACCTGGCGCGATGTCGCAACCCTTTGGGCTGAAGTCGCTGCTTTATCCGCACGTGAGTTTATCGCCGCCCAGGCCTCTCAGGGCGAAGTTACCACCCGGATAACGATTCGTTACCGTGAGGGTGTTACCCGCAAACATCGGATCCTGTTTCGTGGCCGCATCTACAACATTGAGGGCATTTTACCTGACCCCCGGAGCGGCAGGGAATACCTGACACTGCCATGTTCAGAGGGGGCTAACGATGGCTGATGGCGTAGAAGTAAACCTGACTGGGCTCGATTCCGTCCTGGGGAAACTGGATGCCGTCTCACAGGTCACTCGCGATAAATCCGGTCGTGCAGCGCTGCGTAAAGCGGCAAACGTGATCAGGGACAGAGCGCGCAATAATGCCGCGCGGGTTGATGACCCTCTCACCAAAGAGGCTATCTACAAAAACATTGTGGTCAGTTTCAGCAGCAAGGCATTTCGCAGAACCGGCGATCCAACGTTTCGTGTCGGGGTGATGGGCGGCGCCAGGCAATACGCCAACACAAAGGATAACGTCCGAAAAGGCAGGGCGGGTAAAAGTTATAACACTGCCGGAGATAAAGGTAATCCCGGCGGGGATACCTGGTACTGGCGATTCCTGGAGTTCGGCACAGAGCACGCAGCAGCAAAGCCTGTTTTGCGACCGGCGATCAATGGTGTTGATACCGACGTAATTAATATTTTCGCAGCGGAGCTGGAAAAGTCCATTGATCGCGCTGTGCGACGGGCGGCTAAAAAAGGAACTCCGGTATGATTGCTCCAATATTTGCAGTTTGCGCAGCCAGCCAGGCAGTCAGGGATTTGTTAGGCTCTAATCCCGTGAGGCTTTATCCGTTCGGGATGCAGGACGACAATATCGTTTATCCCTATGCAGTCTGGCAAAACATAGGCGGCTCACCTGAAAATTTTCTGAACCAGCGGCCAGATGCGGATCGCTATTCTCTGCAGGTTGATGTCTATGGCGATACTGACACCGACGTGATCGCTGCTGCCCGTGCTTTACGCGACGCAATTGAGGGCAAGGCCTATATCACCCGATGGGGTGAACAAAGCCGCGATCCTGAAACAATGCGATACCGCTATTCCTTCGATGTTGACTGGATAACGACCAGATAACCAACAACCCCAAACTGACCCGCCTTGTGCGGGTTTTTCTTTTATGGAGACAAAACATGTCTGTATTAACGCAAGGCACGCAGTTTTTTGTGCTCAAGTCTGGCGTGGTCAGCGAGGTTGAATGCATCACCAGTTTCAACCCCGGAGGGAACCCTGCCGATCAGATTGAAGATACCTGTCTGAGTGAGCGGGATTCCAGAACCTACAAAAAGGGGCTTAAAACGCCTGCGGCCGCAACCGTCGGGCTTAACGCTGATCCGACGAACGCCAGCCATATTATGTTGCATGGCCTCGCTGAAGCGAATGACCAGACGCCGTTAACTTTTGCGGTTGGCTGGTCAGATGGAACCAGTGTCCCGACAGCCGCCGCTCCTGGCGCTGAGGACGCTGTTGATGGCCTGGTGCTGCCATCGGATCGCACCTGGTTCATTTTCCAGGGTTACGTTTCTGACTTCCCGTTTGATTTTCAGGGTAATGCTGTTGTGACGACCTCCGCCACGATCCAGCGGTCTGGCTCTTCCGTATGGGTGCCGAAGGCCGCAGCGTAATGCAGCGTAATTAATATGCCCGGTTATCCGGGCTTTTCTATTCAGGAGCTGAAATGCAACTTACTCTCGATACGTTAAAAGAAACCGGTGCGTTTACCGGGCGTCCCGTGGAAAAAGAAATTAAGTGGAAAGGCCGTGACGGGAAAGAGCATATCGCAACCGTCTATGTGCGCCCGATGGGCTACCACACCACTAAAGCTGAACTGCTGGCGTACAACGGGAAATCGGACCCGATTGCTGAGCGCATTGCGGCGCATATTTGCGATCAGGACGGCGCCCCAGTGTTTACCGCGGCTGACATTCTTGGAACTGCTACCCCAGATCGTGGTGCGCTGGACGGTCCGATCGTTATGGCCCTCCTGGCTGCAATTCATGATGTAAACGAACTGGGAAAGACTACGAGCTAACCGGCGAGGATGAATTCTGGTGCGAACTGGTGATGAACGGCATCGGTGGCCGCACCATCGCAGAGGCTCAGGAGCGGATGAGTCGCAGGGAATTTCTGGTTTGGCTCAAGTACCGTGAGAAGTACGGACCGCTCAATATCATGATGCGTACCGAGTGGGGGGCTTCGCTGGTGGCTTCTGTCCTGGCTAACATCAATAAGGCAAAGAACACGCCGCCGTTCAAGGTAAGTGACTTTGCACCGCACATCAACGAAGCGCCATTATCTCTGGAAGAGGCCATGAAAGCCTGGAACTAATTATTATTTTTGCCTTTAAAAAAATCCTGCTACCCTTCTGGTAACTATTATCACGAGGGAATGATATGAAGAGTTCAGGGCAGCTGTTATCGCTGGCAGGTATAATTCTCGCGGTGTACTCATTGTTCTTTATGGATGTGAGTGTTGAGGTTGGCGATGGTACAAGAGTTAATAATATTGGGCTAATGGCTCAACAGCAAAACTATTTATTAGTTGCGGTTGTTCTTTTTCTTGCTGGTATCTTCATTTCTTTCTCAGGAAGAAAGAAGTCATTACAAGAAGTAGATTTCACTAAAATAGAATCTTTATCATCAGATGACTTTGTTTCTTTGAAAGATGGTGAACCATGCCTTAATATCTTGGCTGTAGACAATCTTGCAATGATGTTTTTAAAAAAACATGGTTCAAGTAGTGTTAATGATATCCTTTTCATGAATATGCCTTTAATCGATAGGTTAGAACAAGGTCTCCCTGAATCACTAAGGAAAGATTTTAAATCTACCCTTAAAAGGAGGTTAAAGGATAATTGTTAAAATAACGCCCGCTAAAAGCGGGCTTTTTTTCACTTGGAGAATTTATGGCTGGCAAGTCACTGGGAACTCTGACTATCGACTTGGTTGCAAAAGTTGGTGGATTTGTTTCAGGGATGGATAAAGCTGAGCGTGCATCAGCCAAGTGGAGCAAGCAGGTACAAGATGATGTGGCAAAATCCAGTGCTGCACTAGCAGGTATAGGGGCAGCAGCTATTGCAGCTGGGTTGGCTGTTGGCGCATCCGGCTTTCAATTACTGAAATCCACATCTAGGCAAATAGCAGAAACTGACCGCTGGGCTAAATCATTACAATTATCTACCCAGGAACTACTTGCTTGGCAGTTTGCAGCTGAAAAGGCTGGTGTCTCCGGTGACCAAATGGCTGATATCTTCAAGGATATTGGTGATAAGATTGGTGACGCGGTATTAAATAAATCAGGTGAAGCTGTTGATGCGCTCAACGCTCTTGGATTATCTGCGGAAAAACTATCAAGAGTCAGTCCAGATAAACAATTGCTCGCTATCGGTGAATCTTTGGGGAAAATTAGTACTAATGCCGAGAAGACCACCATTCTTGAAAGTTTGGGTAACGACCTTTCAAAATTGCTTCCTTTGTTTGATAACAATAACCAAAAACTCAAACAGTTTATTGACCTTGCTAAAGATTATGGTGTTGCTCCTGATCCATCCTCTATTGATGATTTAGTAAAGGTTAATCAACTTTTTGAAGATATGGAGGCTCAGGTTGCAGGGCTCAAAATTGAGATTGCAGCCGGATTGGCAAAAGTTGATCTAACTCCTTTGCAGGGCTCACTTGATAAGCTTCATGACGTACTGACTGACCCCTTGGTTCTTCAAGGTATTTCTGATCTTGTATCGGAAGTCGCTCAACTTGCTGGATGGCTTGTAAAAGCAGCTGCAGGAGCGGGCCAACTAGCAGCCAGCACAGGAAACCGTTTTGCGGCGCTTAGTGGTAAGATCGACCTAACAAATATAGACCAAGTTAATGAACGTATTGAATATCTGCAAAAAATCCTTGAAGGGAAAAAAGGTTTCTACTCTCAAAGTGAGTCAATGTTTGGTTGGATTACAGGGGTAGATGACAGCGCTAAAGCACTAAACGATGAACTGCAATCCCTTATAGAAACTAGAGATAAATTTTCTAAAGCTAGCAAATCGATGCTACCCCTTCAGGTAGTCACTGTGGGAACGGACAAC
The DNA here is from genome assembly GCF_048589245.1 of Klebsiella sp. 10982. Classification (NCBI taxonomy): domain Bacteria; kingdom Pseudomonadati; phylum Pseudomonadota; class Gammaproteobacteria; order Enterobacterales; family Enterobacteriaceae; genus Klebsiella; species Klebsiella sp. 10982. The sequence goes on along the minus strand of NZ_JBMAXV010000054.1, from coordinate 10,734 downwards.
CCATTTTCTTTACCTCCTGGTGGTACGAACGGAAAACCTATTAAAACACCAACAAGTAAAACAGAAAATGCTTTTAACAGCAGATTGCTTGATCTACAAAAACAAGCTGCTCTCATTGAAACTACTGGTAAAAAAACAGCTGAGGTTACAGAACTCGAAAAAATTAATTTTGATATTACCAGTGGCAATCTTAAAAAATTGTCAGAAGCTCAAAAAGAGCAGCTTCGAACTGCTGCAAAAGTCATGGATTCTAAAAAGGAAGAGCTTAGGCTTAATCAGGAAAATGCCAGGGTTGCTGAATATGTTTCCGGTTTAGAAAAGCAGAATAAGTTAGTACGACAGGGATTTGATAATCAAATTGTTGGCCGTTATTCTGGAAGCCGTGAGCGTTCACGCATGCAGGATAATAATGATATACAGCAGGACTTTGCTTCTCGACAGGATGACCTATTAAATCAGCTCCAATCTGGAGATATAGACCAAAGTCTTTACGATAAAAAGAAAGAAGCATTACAGAATTCTCTTGATGAGAGACTTAAGATACAGGAGGAATATTATAAAAAGCAGGATGAGTTGCAAAATGATGGTGCTGCTGGTTTTATATCCGGACTAGCAACGCAAATAGAAGCATCAATGGATTTATACACCAACATGCAACAGGTTGGTGCACAGGCATTTAGCACCTTAACGGATATGATTATTAACTGGGCAGAAACCGGAAAGTTAAATGTTAAAGATTTTGCTGCGACGTTTCTGCAATCTGTTGGTAGCACACTTCTTTCTTATGCTGCTGCCCAAGTTGCAATGGCGGGTCTGCAGGCCTTTACAGCAATGATCGGCGTGCCGTTTGTAGGCCCCGAAATAGCAGGACCGGCAGCAATAGCCGCAACTGCGGCGGCTGGAGTGCTGGCGATAGGAGTCGGTACAGCCCTGCAGGGCCAGGCTCACGACGGTATCGACTCTGTACCAGAAACAGGAACCTGGCTCCTGCAGAAAGGTGAGCGCGTTACGACAGCTAAAACCAGCGCAAAACTGGATGCCACTCTGGATCGAGTTGCAAACCAGTCAACAGGCGGCGGCGCGATTTATTCGCCCACAATCAATATCCCTATAAATGGTAACCCTTCCGATGCAACTTTGGCGCTGGTCCGTAAAGCTGCAGATGAGGGGGCAGAAAGGGGATACCGGAAGGCGGTTAATTCAGTCGCAAGCGGTCAGGGTGATTTACATAAGGCTCTGATGGGGAAAACTACCTCGGGGAGGAAAATTAGCTGATGGCAATTTCAACTAATCTCAATTACCCGAAGGATTATCTCCCTTGCCCATTGAAGGAGAACTTTGGTCTTAAAGCGACTTCTCCGCTAAAAAGTACCGCGATGGTTACCGGCAGGCGGCGACAAAGGCGAGCTTATACTTCGGTTCCTACTCAAACGCCAGTTTCATGGATCTTTACTGATGGTCAGGCACAGCTTTTCGAAGCCTGGTACAGAGACATCATTACCGATGGGGCTGACTGGTTCAACATGCCGCTCTTTACCCCTTTAGGTGCGCAAGATTATGTCTGTAGGTTTGTCGATATATACGAGGGACCGACACCAGAGGGCGGTAAATACTGGCGATATAGTGCAACGCTGGAATTATGGGAGCGTCCAATCCTTCCGCCTGGCTGGGCCGAGTTCCCTGACTTCATTGTGAACAGCGATATTCTTGATCTTGCAGTTAACAGGGAGTGGCCTGAAGCATGACAAGACTTAACAGGCTCTATGCCAGCAGCGGGCCGGAGGTGATCATTGAAACGCTGCAGATCACCGTTGGCTCAGATGTTCACTACCTGTGCCAGGGGTACGAGGATATTACGGCGACGACGGAGAGCGGCGATACCGTAACGTTTACCGCCTGCGCGATTGACATTGCGCTGCCGGCGCGCAACGCGGACGGTACGCAAGATTTGAAATTCGCCCTGTGCAATGTTGATGGTGTTGTGTCCACGACGATCCGCAATGCCCTGGCTAACAGGTTGTCTGCATCGCTGACATACCGCAGTTTTATCTCCACGGATTTAGCCGCGCCTGCGGCGGTACCGTATACGCTGAAAATCAAGTCGGGTTACTGGACGGCAACAGAGGTTCAGATCACCGCGGGCTATATGAATGTCCTCGATATGGCCTGGCCGCGTTACCGCTACACGCTCCCTGTCTTCCCCGGACTACGTTATATCAGCTAAGGAATCCATCATGTTTAACCCTGATAAATACCTTTCAGTCACCTGGCTGAAGGGCGGGCGCTCATGGCCGGATCTCGACTGCTTTGGCATTGTGAACGAGATACGCCGCGATTTGGGCTTGCCTCTCTGGCCTGATTTTGCAGGGGTCACGAAAGACGACGGCGGCCTCGACCGGGAGGCGCGTCAAATGATGCTTACCCTGGAGCGCTGCGACCCCTGCGAAGGGGCTGGCGTGGCTTGCTATTCCGGCTCAGCCGTCACCCATGTGGGGATTGTCGTCAGTATTGATGGCCTGCTGCATGTGGCGGAATGCAATCCAGGCTCTAACGTAACGTTTCTTCCGTTAGCGCGGTTTAAGCGGCGATTTGTCAAAGTGGAGTTCTGGCAATGACCATTCGTTTTTACCCGTCCCGGCTTCCCGGTGAACCTCTCGAAACGCATGAGCATGGCGTAACCAGCCTTCGAAACTGGCTGGCGGTGAATGTTGAAGGTTACGAGGATCGGGATGTACCGCCGTTAACCATTGAGGTTGACGGTCTGTCCATTCCGCCAGGCGAGTGGGCTACTTGCGTGATCCACCCTGAAAGTGATGTCCGGCTTTATCCGGTGCCCTTCGGGCTGGAGGCCGCCACCATCGCGTGGATAGGTGTCGGCATCTCCGTTGCTGCAGCAGCCTATTCGCTGTTTATGATGAGCAGTATCGATACGGGGGGCTATACATCATCCACAGGGCGCAGTCTCGACCTGAACCCGGCGAAGGCAAATACCGCAAAGCAGGGTGATCCGATTCGCGAGGTGTTTGGCCGGGTGCGTATCTACCCTGATTATGTGGTCCAGCCTGTGACCCGGTTCGACGCTGCTGATCCTACGAAAATGCGCGTCCAGATGCTGCTGTGTCTCGGTGTCGGTGAACTGATTTATACCAATGGTGATATCCGGGTTGGCAGTACGCCAGCTTCAACGCTGCCGGGATTCAGCATCACCTATTTTCCGCCCGGCGCGGATGTTTCCGGCGATGAGCGCAGCGAGAACTGGTTCAACTCGACAGAGGTCGGTGGAACATCAAGCGGAACAGGGCTGGATATGGCCCAGACCTCACCTGATTCCGACGATATTATCGCTGACAGCATGACGGTTTCTGGTGCATCCGTAACGTTTACAGGCCTTGATACGGATGATGGTGACGATGACGACGAGGACGATAATTCTCTTCCGGACAGCTGGGTAACGGGGGCCATAGTTGAAATTAAGGCTCCGACAAATTATCTGATCTCCACCTCTTCTGGTTACAGTGTTTTTGCCAGCTCGTTGCTTACCGAACTTGCTCCCGTAGCGGGTATGCCGGTGACGCTGAGTTTCAACAGTGTCGATTATGACCTCGTCATTGCGTCCTATACCCCGGGTCAGGACGCGGTGCCCGGCGAGGGTGGCAGCGCGGCAAAAATTCAGGCCAGTGCGGCTCCTGTCACCTACGACTTTTCGACCAGCTCCAGCACTTTCATGATCACATGGCAGGGCACCACCTATACGGTGTCGCTGGTAGCGAACTACATCTCGATGTCGGGACTGCTGGCGGCTATCACCGAGGGGCTCACTGGCTCCGGCCTGGTCGCACGGGACAACGGCGGTACCGTACTGATAACCGAGGCGGCCAGTCCGTTCGTTGGTGGGGCAATCACATCCTCCTCACTGCCTGCAGCCGTTTTCGGTGATGCCCCGGTTTACACCTCCGGCACGGCATCAACCGGCGGCAGCCCGGCGGTAACGGCAAACGTGACGCTTGCGTATAACAGCACTACGGGAACCGCATTCTCGGGCATGCCTGAAGGTGTGCAACGGCTTTCACTTGCTCACCGCGGGAATGAGTACCGGATTGTGTCGGCTGACGGCACGACGGCGACGGTGGCGCGCCTGATTTCCGGTGTCGTTGATGAGTCATGGCCGGGATTCTCCGCCCGGACGATGATCGACTATGAGGCCACTGGTCTTAACGACACGCTGAGCTGGCTGGGGCCGTTCCTGGTTTGCCCTGAGAATGAAGTGGTGGATGCGTTTGAAGTGAATTTCTCTTTCCCGAACGGCATCTGTGGCTTTGACAGTAAGGGCAAAAAACGGATTCGCCACGTTGAGTGGGAGATTCAGTATCGCGTCTACGGTTCCGGATCGGGGTGGGTGAGTCACCAGGGCGAGTACGCGCTGAAAAACATCAACGGGTTAGGTTTCACTGAGCGGATCACCCTCAGTTCTCCGGGACTAGTGGAAGTTCGCTGTCGTCGGCGAAATGAGCAGGGCTCAAACAACGCCAGGGATTCGATGTACTGGCAGGCACTGCGTGGGCGGCTGCTGACACGCCCTTCATCCTATCCCGATGTGTCGCTGATGGCGGTGACCGTTGAGACGGGCGGGAAGCTGGCGGCTCAGTCGGACCGCCGCGTAAACGTAGTGGCAACGCGTTCCTATGACTCAGGAACGGCCAGAACCATTTCGGGGGCGCTGCTGCATGTCGGGAGCTCGCTGGGGCTGGAGATGGACGTCGATACCATCAACGCACTGGAGTCCGCGTACTGGACGCCACGGGGCGAAAATTTCGATTTCGCCACCGGCGACAGTATCTCGGCGCTGGAAATGCTGCAGATGATAGCCAGTGCCGGGAAATCCCGCTTCCTGTTAAGCGATGGTCTTGCGACGGTCAACCGCGAGGGGATTAAGCCCTGGACGGGGATCATAACGCCGCATGAGATGGTGGAGGAGCTGCAGAGCGGATTTACCGTGCCGTCCGACGATGATTTTGATGGTGTCGACGTGACGTACATCAACGGGACTACCTGGGCAGAGGAGACCGTTAAATGCAGGACGCCTGATAATCCCACGCCGGTGAAAATAGAGAATTACAAACTCGATGGGGTTCTGGATCAGAATCACGCCTACCAAATCGGGATGCGTCGCCTGATGAAATACCTGCAGCAGCGGGTGACGTTCCAGACCACTACCGAACTGGACGCGCTGTGCTACAACACGGGCGATCGCATAGTGCTCACGGATGATATTCCTGGCAACAACACGATTTCCTGTCTGGTTGAGGCGATGACAACGGCTGGTGGCGTGACAACGTTCACCGTCACGGAGCCGCTGGACTGGTCTTTCGAAAACCCCCGTGCGCTGATCCGCTATCAGGATGGTTCTGCATCCGGTCTGATGCTGGCGAGCAGAGTGGGGGATTATCAGTTGTCCGTTCCCCATCTGAGTGATTTTGATGACCCATTGAAGATTGACCAGACTTCACCAGCCATTGAGCCAGTCCGACTGGTGTTCTGCGGCTCAACGCGTCATGTCTATGACGCCATTGTTGAGGAGATTGCCCCTCAATCAGACGGGACGTGTCAGGTTACCGCCAAAGAGTACCGCGCGTCCTTCTACGACTACGACAACGCCAGTTATCCCGGCGACATTGCATAAAACAGGAATAACTCTCAACAACCCGCTTCGGCGGGTTTTTTTGTTATAGGGCGACTATGAGCACATATAAAACGAAAAATCCTTTAGGTTCCGCCGCCGTAAAGGACCTGTACGATAACGCTGAAAACGTGGATAAGTTCGTTAACGACAGGACAAAAGAGGAGTTAGAGGACCGGTTAGGTGTGCTTCGCAAAACCTGGCACGGCATGGAGATGATCTTCAGCCGCTTTATCGACTACATCACTGGTCGCGGCGAGCAGGCAGTTGCAGCTATCGGCTGGCAGGAGCTTGGCAACTGGGCTGTTGGTCTGGCTGTAGATAATCGCCAGCAGATCGTCTACTACAATGGCTCCTGGTACAAATACCTTGGTGAGCTTGAGCACGTCATTGCCGGGGATTCTCCTGAGAACGATGGCGGTCTATGGTCGGCTGCAAACCCCACAGGGAAATGGTCGAACATCGGTGACGCGGCTCTTCGCTCAAACCTGGGTTCAGGCGAAGGCTTTAAATACATCGGGCAGGTTGCCAGTTATGCGGCACTAAAAACTGTCATACCTGAGCGTTCCGGGCAGAGAATACTTCTGGGGTCCTATTACGCTAACGAATCCACTGGCGGAGGTGAGTTCGTGGCTCGTGCTGGTACAGCGACAGATGATGGCGGCACCATCTGCGTACCGACTGGCTCATCAACGTGGTACTGGCAGCGGGTTGGTGTTGTCGATTTCGACGTAACCTGGTTCGGCGCAATTGGAGATTCAAACACCACTAATACCGCAACAAATACAACGGCTATTCAGAAAGCCATTGACGCCGCAGCAAGTGCTGGTCTGGCAAGCGTAAAATTTCCGCAATCGTCCGGATTTTATGCATGTGGAACTATTTACGTGAAGCCGGGGGTATCTCTCGTTGGGGCAGGTCGCACGCGGGGATTGTTGGGCGCTATGGTTTACCTTCGTGCTGGTGCGAACGCAGTTATTAATCAGGAATTTAAAGGGTTGTGGTGCAAACAATGCCACTTTAACCTGTGGGACCCCGATTCACCTAATACTATGGTCAGCAACATTACCTTCGATACAATGTTAATCGATGGTACAAATTTGGCCGGCGCCGGAAAAGTGTCAGGTGATGGTATTATGATAAAAAATACCACGTTCGATGTACATCTACACAAGACCTATATCTGGAACTATCTCGGTAATGGGTATGGCATTATCGTAGATAATGCGAGCACTTCATACCTGGCCACTGGCGTTTTCAGCACAGTATCGCAGGGTAAAATTTTCAACTGCGGCTATGGAATATACGTGAAGGGTTCCCCAGCGGATTCTATGGATATCCATCTGGTTCAAGTCCTGCTAGACCACAATGGCTCCAATCTGTACGTAGATCTGAGCGGGAACGTCTCAGGAATGGGTGAAACTCACGTTTATGCGCGCGCCTGCCGTTCAGAATGGGCTACTAATTACTCCATCTACAACTATGGTGCAAACGTACATTTCGATGGATGGTCACTAGCTCCCTCCTCTGGCGGGCAGAAGATTTTTACCAGTTCTAATGGAAAAACTTTCATTAATGGCCGTTTATCTGGAGTCGTGGAAGGACAAGACGCATCATTCGACGGAAACCTTGTCGCGCACCCAGGCATAGTGTCAAACCAGACATATGATAAAGCTAACCCCATCGTTAGCTTGATGCTGGATAACACTACGCGCGGATCAACGCTCAAATTACAGGCGCTGAGATTTAAATTCCAGTTCAATGGCGCGTCAGGTTTTACATTCCAGAATTCAGTGTCTTATGTCTCAGGTAACGCGCCAAGATATGGGATTGGTAGTCTGTACGATACCTCAGTCAGTGCAGCCGTCTTAGACACAACGCCTGTTTCGGTAGGTAGTGGAAATTCTGCAATCTCTGCAACCACCCAGAACTCAGGCATCAGCCTGATTTTTGGCGGAGGGAAAAAATTCGCGTTCGTTGGAATGCCCTCTATTAACCGAAATACTACCGGAACGGCAGTTAACATGTCTATACAAACGGATAATACAGGCACGATTGTAGGTATTGTTTTCTTTAATGCCACAACCGGGGCATACGTTAACCCGCTGTCGCTGACCGGCGATATACATTTCAGTTTTGTAATGTTTGCCGATCTATAAGGAGAGAAAAATGCCTTTTTCAATTAAAAAAACTGTCACTGTGGCCCGTGTAACAGATTCCGGGATTCCGTTAAGTCCGGCAAGTGAGGATATAGACCTGATGTTTAAAGTTTCGGGTTTAACAATCTCGGAAGCAGGTAAAACCGCTGTGGTAATGGTGAGCGCTGACGCTGGCGAGTCATATCAATTCTTTGAGAACGTTAGCATTGAGGATGATTCGATTACGTCTCTTGAAGGTGCAGAGAAATATATACGCAAAACACCGCAGTATCAATAACGCATGAGTTATATAACATTTCCCCCGCCATCACTGGTGGGTCTTTCAATAAGCACATGATTGCTGTGAGGGTGCTTTAAAAAACTAACGGATTTAATATTATGAAAGTAAATGAAAATTGTAAATTGCGAGAGCATTTTTAGCATAGCTAGAACAAAATTTTACTTTACAATGGTAAAGTTTTGTGATTTAACGAATATTAATACGTGACGATAACTTTCAGAGGGCATGATGAAAAGAGGGATTGTTACATCCCCGGGTGTTTTTGGGAGAAGATCGAGTGGATTTACACTAAAAAGAATGATTTCCCATCTGGAAATAAATTATTTCTGTCTTTATTGGGATAGTGTTGTTATTCCAGAGAGTGGTCAAATGAGATTTTTACCACAACTTATGGATGAAATGGAATCTTGTGGCGTGCTAAAGCGATTGATATTCAATCGCAATGTGTTTTCCAGTGATACATATATTTCTGAGCTTGTGGACGCGCAATTCTACGCTCTTAATTTTCTCAGAGGAAAAGAAAGTGATACTGATTGGCGAATACATCAGTTAGGTGATGAAGTTATTTACCAAGAAAGTGAATCTATAGAGTTGGTTCGGAGGGAATGTATTAGGCTTGAGTTATTTGGTATGTTGCCTGTACCGGACGAAAGTGTTCATTTACATGATATTCTAGAATTTAAACTTAGAAGGAAATCTGAGTTAGTTGCCCTTCATTCTTATTGTGATGAGTTATATTTAGAGATTTTGAACTCAGCCGATCCTAACTTGCTACGCGCCAGGAGCTTTTCTAAACTTAAAAAGGCAATAGAGGATTTAGATAAAATAAATAATGAAGGCTGGCAAAGTCCTATAAAGTTTAACTTAGACATATCGTCTGAATTTGATATATCTAACATAAGAGCAGGGTTTGCTACGTTACTTGGCGCGTCACAGTCTCCAATGCCACTAACTACGGCTATTATTGGAGGGGCATTATCTGTAGCAGAAGGGTTTGTTAAACTAAAAGTTGAGTTAAGAGGAATAAGAAAAAGAAATGGTATCAATCATATAGTCTATTTGTCTAACGCCAGGCAAGAAGGAATTATTTAACTAAGAGGATGTAGACATGTTTCTATCAAGTATGCGTGTCGGGGGAATTTATCTTTCCATGAGCCTCGGATCATCGATCACATTTTTTTTTCCTGACAAATCATGGTTTCTTATACCGTGCTTGGCCATTCTACTAGGATTTCAACGTGTTGATAGAACATGACTATTGAAATGTCTATGGGCTGAGATGGAGCGGGAGCTGATCGTAGAGAGAACGCGCGCCGGGTTTAGCCGCTGCGAGGGAGCAGGGGAGAGTCGGTGGCCGTCGCCGGGTAATGACTGAAGAAGTGGTGGAGCAGTGCCGCAGAATGCTGGAGAACGGCGCTACCCGGCAGCAGGTGGCTGATGTGATAGGCGTGGACGTGAAAACAATCTACAAGTACCTCCCGGCGACTTGAAGACAAAGATTTCACTACTTTTCCTGATATGTTACGTTTGGCTTAATCAATTCATTCAGCCTTGAAAACAGTTTGGTTTGTTCGTGAACGGTAAGAAAACAATAAGTTTTGAGCAATTTTTAACTATTAACAGCAATCTTGTTTCCATCTCAGATACATGGGCTGACTTGTGGGCATTAATTTTTCACACGGGTTTAAGCGCTGGAAGGCTGCTGAGTATTCGATATGATGATATTGATGGTGACCTGATACTGATACGAAAACAGGGTCACCTGAAGGAGCTACGTGTTAAATCAACCCCTCCAGTGGACGCGATGATTGCTCGTAGAAGAGAACGCTATCCAGAAGATGTTTATTTATTTCAGAGTCATTCTAACCGTGTGAAGTACCATCGCCGGCCGGTCACTATAATTGCTTTCAACGCCGCTTTACGTCGCGCCGCTAGATCATTACCAGACGTTAACGTAAGCAGTAGTAGCGCGAGAAACATACCGGACTAAGCGCCCGTCCAGTAGCGTGTGGCCGATGTGACAGGCGTGGGAGTGAAGACGATTTACAAATATTTGCCAGTACAATACGCCGATAAAAAATCCCCTTGAGCAGGCACACTCAAGGGGAAAATACTACATAACATCATTGCTGTGTGCGTCTTTGCGCTCGTCTATCTTCCAAGAATATGCCTAAAGCTTCCAGATATTTCTGGTCTGAGCTGTTACATCATGGAGTAGGTGCCGATGTGATAGGTTAAGAGCGAAGATGATCTGTAAGTACCTTCCGACGTCGAGGGGCAAGAACCATGAATTTGGGTCTATACCATCCCAATTCATATATTCTTTTTAAGTCTATGAAATATCGAGCAAAGTATTCTGTTCGAAATGAACCATATGGAATAGCCATAGGCTAAAATGCCCAGCGTAAAAACAACAATCAGCAAGTCCGTCTGTGACATCTTATATCCATTTTGCAGTAGCAGGTTTTGAGAAAAGATAGTTCATAGTTGGCACATAGACAACATAATCACTAAGTGAAACCAATATCAGAGGCTAAAAGGTGACTGGTTTCCTCCTCAGTGTTCCTGATTGATAGCTGGAACCTGTATTGATCAGATCTCTTAATGAATCTACTGTA
>NZ_JBMAXV010000053.1:0-25392 GCF_048589245.1 Klebsiella sp. 10982 | reverse complement strand
TACATATGTTCCAGGCTGTTTTTATCAGATTGCTCAGCATTCAGGTTCAACATACGTACTTTTACCAGGAATAATCCTAATATCATTGTCAGTGGTCGGCGGTTTCTGAACGCGACAGCTGCCAGCCTTAAGCCAATGATTGATAAGACTTCTCTATTTTTCAGGTCTGGTACCGAAATCGAGGAAATTAATTCGTCTATTTTTAAGATAATTTCTCCCTGATAATTGTAATTTTTCGTAATAGCACGATGAAATCTTTTGGAGAGTGGATTATAGTTAAATCAGCAGGATTACTCAGTTAGTGCCAGGTCAGTTAGTCGTGTTCATCCCACAACGGTGTTTGTTAGTCGTCGTTTAAACCACTCAAAAGGGGATGCGTTATGGACGAATACTCGCCAAAAAGACATGATATAGCACAGCTACGCTTTCTCTGCGAAACGCTGTATCATGACTGTCTTGCAAACCTGGAAGAGAGCAACCATGGGTGGGTTAACGACCCGACATCGGCTGTCAATCTTCAGTTAAATGAATTGATCGAGCACATTGCCACGTTCGCGCTTAATTATAAAATTAAGTATGCCGAGGATAATAAACTGATCGATCAAGTTGACGAATATCTGGACGATACTTTCACATTGTTCAGTAACTACGGCATTAACTCCTCGGATTTGCAGAAGTGGAAAAAATCCGGTAATCGACTATTTCGTTGCTTTGTCAACGCCAGCCGGGAAAACCCGGCCAGTCTTTCGTGTTAGAATTATTACAATCAAAAGGTGGAATTATGTCTGATAAGCCATTAACTAAAACAGACTATTTGATGCGCTTACGCCGTTGCCAGACAATTGACACGCTGGAGCGCGTCATCGAAAAAAATAAATATGAACTGTCTGATAATGAACTGGCGGTATTTTACTCAGCAGCCGATCATCGTCTGGCTGAACTGACGATGAATAAGCTCTACGATAAGATCCCGACGTCGGTCTGGAAATTTATCCGTTAATTGTTGTGCAGAGCGAGGTCTATTGTCGAGGTGACAATCCCCGCATCTGCAGGGTATCTTTGTGATAGTACTCACATCTTTCCTTTTACAGCGAGCCTGTAACCGGTTTCTTTTTTATACTGCTATGGTGATAAAGAATCAGGTATAAGGAAATTCCATGAGTGAAGAAAAACGCAAAATGATCGCTGGTGAGCTCTATTTATCTGGCGACCCTACCCTCTGCGCCGATCGTCTGCGGGCCAGACATCTGCTGCATCGTTATAATCATTCTTCTCCGGATGCACAGCAAGAGCGTCAGTATATTCTGGCCGAATTGTTCGGTCGCGCCGGCGATGCATATATCGAGCCGAGCTTTCGCTGCGATTACGGCTACAATATCTTTCTCGGTTCCCATTTTTACGCCAATTTCGACTGCGTGATGCTGGACGTCTGTCCCATCCACATTGGAGATAACTGTATGCTGGCGCCGGGAGTCCATATTTATACCGCCACCCACCCCTTCGATGCCGATGCTCGTAACAGTGGTCAGGAATACGGTAAGCCCGTCACCATTGGTCATAACGTGTGGATCGGCGGCCGGGCGGTGATTAACCCCGGGGTAACCATTGGCGACAATGCGGTTATCGCCTCCGGCGCGGTCGTCACCAAAGATGTTCCGGCCTTTGCTGTCGTTGGCGGTAATCCGGCGCAGATCATCAAGCGGCTTCCGCAGCCAAATACGTAACTGTTATGCTTTTCTGTAACCGATCTGTTACTTTCACCCCGGAATATTGCAACATAAAATAGCCTTCAGGCTGAGCCTGCTATGCCCGGTCCGCCGGGCGCTCGTTGTTGGCTCATGGCAGAATTCGGGGACCAAGATGACAGAAATACAACGCCTGCTGACTCACACCATTGACGAACTCAACGTTCAGGAAAAACGCGATAATCGCCCGCGTTTTAGTATCAGTTTTATCCGCAACCATCCCGGGCTGTTTGTTGCCATGTATGCCGCGTTTCTGGCGACGCTGGTGGTCATGCTACGCTCTGAAACGCTGGTAGACTCGGTGTGGTTGCTGGTGGTGCTGTTCATCCTGTTCAACGCCTTTTTCTTCTTTGACGTCTATCCTCGCTATCGTTATGAGGATATCGATGTCCTCGATTTTCGCGTGTGCTACAACGGGGAATGGTACAACACCCGCTTTGTCCCCCGACAGCTGATCGATCGCATTCTTCAGTCGCCGGACGTCGATAGCGAGCAGAAGGCGCAGCTCAAAAAAATGGTCGCCACCAAAGGCGAGCTCTCCTTCTACGATGTCTTTACCCTCACCCGCGCCGGTGCTGCGCAATAAGGCGATTTAGCGTCCGTAGCGCCAGGAGATAGCGAGAAGCAGAGGTATTGCCATACCCAAGCACCAGTCCGCTCCGCGCTCGCTGCGGGTCGAGATAGAAATGACTTAACGCGGCAGGCGCCAGTTGAAACTGCCGCGCCTGCTGCGCCAGCATTCGGTCATTGACGCCCTCCATAGCGACCGTCAGATGCATCCCTCCTCCTCCGCCGAGAACCTCACACGGCACGGTGATCTCTTGCGCCAGCGCTTCGCGCAGCTGTTGTTGACGTTTGCGGTACAAACGGCGCATGGCCGCCAGATGGCGCGCATAGTGCCCCTTCTCAATAAACCTGGCCAGCGCGCGCTGTTCGGTACGGTGTCCGCCACGCAGCAGTGCGCCGATTACCGCCTGAGCAGCATCCGCCAGCGCGGACGGCATGACCATGAAGCCAATACGCAGCGCCGGAAAAAGCGTTTTGCTGAAGGTGCCGAGATACACCACCGGAGCGTCAGGGACCATCCCCAACATCGCCGGGATCGGTTCTCCGCTATGGCGAAACTCGCTGTCATAGTCATCTTCCACAATCCATGCCCCGTGCAGGCGGGCATACTCCACCAGCGCCAGACGTCGCGCAGCGCTCATGACGCTCCCGAGGGGATACTGATGAGAGGGAGAGGTGAAGATCAGCCGGGGCGGCTCCGCGACGCTGTCTGCTATTTGCATCCCTTCATCATCGACGGCCATCCCGCTGACCCGCAGCCCCGCCCGCAGGAAGACACTCCTGGCCCCCATATAACCCGGCTCTTCCACCCATACGCTATCGCCCGGGCTGGTCAGCAGTGAAGTACATAAATTAACGCCTTCCAGCGCCCCCTCGGTAATGACAATTTGCCGAATATCACAGCGGATCCCCCGGGAGAGCGCCAGATGGCGAGCGATAGCCTCCCGCAGCAGGGGGTCGCCTGCCGCCTCGCCATAGCCCAGCAGCGCGCTACCCTCGTCGCGTAAGACGTTATCCATCAGCCGCCGCCATAGCGGCAACGGGAAATAGTTCACCGCCGGCATGCCAGGGGTAAACAGCAGCGTCGGAGAGTCGCGGCGCATTGCGGCTGGCAGCCCCTGCAGCCGCTCAGGCAGCACGACGGGCGGCACCTTCATCGACTCTTCGCGGCAGGCGGCGAGCGGTACCACCTGCGTCCCCTGACGGCTCCGCGTCAGATAACCTTCCAGCGCCAGCTGCTCCAGTGCGGCATTGACCGTATTGCGCGACAGCTGCAGATGTCCGGCAATAACCCGCGAGCCGGGCAAACGGCAGCAGGCCGCCAGCGTTCCCTGCAGGATGGCATTGCGCAATGTGTGGTACAGCGCACGCTGCAGAGTTTCATCCTCACGCTGCCGTAACCCCTGCGCCAGCAACGCAAAAAATGCCTCGTCCGGTATATTCATTTCGCCTCCTCGTGGCCCCATAAAAACATACTCTAATGGCTCTTTTTATGGAACCAGCTAGCGCGTACGCTGCCAGCAAATCCCTGATGAGGAAACCGTAATGTGTGAATACAATCAGTTTGGACAGGCGCTCGGCGCCGCACTGCCTGACTGGCAACCGCGCCCCTGGCCGTCACGACAGGTATTGCAGGGTAGCCGCTGCCGCCTGGAACCACTGACCCCCGCCCATGCCAGCGATCTGTTTGCGGCCCACCAGCTGGCGCCTGACGCCCGCAGCTGGACCTGGCTGCTGCGTGAGCCAGAGAGCAGTCTCGCTGAATTTAGTGCCTGGGTAACGCAGGTGGCCACGCTGGCGGATCCGATCCATTTTGCCGTCGTTGACCAACAACACGGGAAAGCGATCGGCTCGCTGGCGTTAATGCGTATCGATGCCGCCCACGGCGTGGTCGAGGTGGGGCATGTGCATTTTTCGCCGTTATTAAGTCGGACCGCCATGGCGACCGAAGCGCACTGGCTGTTGATGCAGTATGTCTTCGACACGCTTGGCTACCGGCGCTATGAATGGAAATGCAACAGTCTTAATATCCCCTCAGCCCGGGCGGCAAGGCGGCTGGGGTTTCAGTACGAAGGACGTTTTCGCCAGGCGCTGGTGAGCAAAGGACACAACCGGGACACGGACTGGTTTTCGGTAATAGACGGCGAATGGCCGCAGCTGGATAACGCCATGCGGCAATGGCTGGCCGTCGACAATTTTACCGCCGACGGCCAGCAGCGCCGTCCCCTGGAGAGTTTCCGTTAACGACGTTTTTTACGCCCCTGTACCGCTTTGAAGCGGGGGTTACTCTTACAGATCACATACAGCCGCCCTTTGCGCTTGACCAGCTGGCAATCAGGGTGGCGCTGTTTGGCGCGGCGTAATGAGTTGACGACCTGCATCATGCTTTCCTTTTGGCATCAATAAAGCCGCTGAAACGCTGGCGGAAACGGGCTGCACTGCCTTCACTGGCGAACGTTTTTTGTTTGCCCGTGTAGTAGGGATGCGATGTCGAGGAGACGTCGATCGTCACATACGGAAATGTTTCGCCATCGAGCTCAATCACGCGATCGGTGCGAATAGTTGATCCGACTTTAAAATACTCATTCGCGCTGGTGTCGTGAAACACCACCGTACGATAGGGAGGATGAATATGGGCTTTCATGATGACCTCTTCATTACGTTATAACATAACAACAAGGTTACGCCGTGCTGTGACAAAGATCAACCCTGCTTAATTTAAGGGTAAGGGTGAAAAGGCGAGTTTCCCCGCCTTTGGCGTTAGGGTGCCAGACGGTGGGCGATGGCGCGGAGCTGTTCCGCGATAGCCTGCAGATCTTTTCCCTCCTCGACTCGGGCACCGCTGGAATGGCGTATCACCAGGCGTGCCGGCAGGATGGATGAGGTATGCGACGCGCCGCTGGTACTGGCGAGGATCCGCCGCACAGCCTCCTTCCCCTGCAGATCGAGATCCAGCGACACCGTACTCAGTGCCGGATAGAAAAACGAGCTTTCGTAGGTATCGTCATAGCCAATAACGGACTTCTCACCCGGCACCGCCACCTGATGCTGATGGAAGGCGCTGAGCACCCCCAGCGCCATCTGATCATTACCTACCAGCACGGCGCTGAAATTGGGCGTTTCGCGCAGCATCTGCAGTGCACCAGCATAGCCGCTTTGCGCATCCCAGTTGCCATGCAGAATAGTCACTGGCTTCAGGCCGTAGCCATCAAGGGTTTCCAGCCAGCTTTTTAGCCGGAGCTTGGCCGACACCGAGCTGTCCGGCCCCGCCAGCAACGCGATCTCCCGATGCCCCATCTCATAGAGATATTTGACGCTGGCCCGGGTACCGTCCGCCGGGTTAAACGAAACGTTAAACACGGAGCTGTAGGGATCGACATCGAGAAAAAGGCAGACGATATCATCATTGTCAGCGGCGATTTTCTGCGCCTGTTCAGTCTCCAGCGGCACGTTGATAATGACCTTGTCCACCCGCTGAGATTTCAGCTCATTGATAGAATCCTGGATACTTTGGTTGACGCTCTCATCGATCATCGAAATCAGTACCTGGTAACCTTCCAGATTGGCATAGCGTTTTACCGCCGCCGCCACCTGGGAAGGCGCATGCCAGGCCAGCGAAATAGTCACCAGACCGACCGTCTGACTCTCCTTTCCCACCAGCTGCTGCGCCAGCCGGTTTGGCACATAGCGTAAGGCCTCTATCGATTTCTCCACCTTGCGACGCGTCGCTTCGGATACATTGGCAGATTTATTGAGTACCCTGGACACGGTCTGGTAAGAGACGCCTGCATGACGGGCAACGTCTTCCAGAGTAGCGCTTTTAGACTTCATGGTCCGGTTCCTTATGTTGTTATCTCATGATTGTAACAGGGGCCATTTGAAAAAACGCTCACCGCCACTTCTCATTGCAAAAAAACATCTATAAAAGTATTACGTTCACAATACAGTGAATTGTGAATCATCTCACCCATCGCAACAAAAACCAGTGTGATTATTTGCAGTTAGTCACACAATAATCATATCTCATTTGCCTCAAGTTACATTTAGGCATTTTATGACATCAGTTATGTGAACGTAATACAAAACAATAAGAGGATAGAGATGAATACGACACTGCGCGCCCTTTCAGTCGCGTTAGCCGCTGCGCTAATCGCCCCTTCCGCATTTGCGGCTTCCGCCGCGATCCCGACGATCGATTTCCATGGCTATATGCGCGCCGGGGTTGGGGTCTCCGGCGATGGTAGCGAAGCGGAATGGCAAAAAAATAAGCTGGGCCGTTTGGGGAACGAGTCGGATACCTATGGCGAGCTGGAGCTGGGCTCTGAGGTCTACAAGAAAGATGACGTCAGCTTCTATCTCGACAGTATGGTCAGCATGGTCTCCGACGGCTCTAACGATAATGAAACCACGCTGAACGATGATGCACAGTTCGGCTTACGTCAGCTGAACCTGCAGATCAAAGGGCTGATCCCGGGCGATCCAAATGCGGTGATCTGGGGGGGTAAACGTTACTACCAGCGCCACGATCTGCATATCATCGATACCAAATACTGGAACATATCCGGCTCCGGGGCCGGGGTGGAAAACTACACCCTCGGCCCGGGCGCCGTCTCGCTGGCCTGGATCCGCGGCGATGCCAACGATGTTGACTATCGCGTCGATGGCGACAGCAACGTCAATATTAACTATATCGATTTACGCTACGCGGGCTGGAAGCCGTGGGCGGGCTCGTGGACCGAATTCGGTATCGACTACGCGATGCCAAACACCACGAAAAAACAGGATAGCTACGGCGGACTGTACGATGCTGACAACGGCGTCATGCTGACCGGTGAAATCAGTCAGGATATGCTGGGCGGCTATAACAAAACCGTGCTGCAGTACGCCAACAAAGGCCTGGCGCAGAACATGGTCTCCCAGGGCGGCGGCTGGTACGATATGTGGAACTACGTGAACGACGCCACCGGTTACCGTGTGATTAACACTGGCTTGATCCCCATTACTGAGAAGTTCTCCATCAACCATGTCCTGACCTGGGGCTCAGCGGATGACATTACCGACTATACCGACAAAACGCGGATGCTGTCGCTGGTCGCGCGCGGACAATATCAGTTCACCGACTATGTGCGCCTGATTGGCGAAGTTGGCGGTTTCTATCAGAAAGACAGCTACAACAATGGCACCAGCTACAAACAGGCGGGTGAGAAATACACCATTGCGCTGGGCCTGGCGGACGGGCCAGACTTTATGTCACGTCCGGAATTACGCATTTTTGCTTCATACTTGAATGATTCCGAGGATGGTAAACCGTTTGAAGACCAGACGGCGAATAATACCTGGAATTTCGGCGTGCAGGTCGAGGCCTGGTGGTAATCGCGCGCGGCTATGACTAATACGTTATTTTTATCTCCTGCTGTAAGACTGTTAATTATCTTCCGGTAAAGTTTATTGCCACTGCTGTCTTTGTCTTATTTTCGGGATAACCTGTTTTCAGGTTATCCCTTTTTATTTATTTCCGGGTAGCAAAATGCTCATCCAGTAATTGACGCAGCGCATCGGACTGTTTACCGAAAATAGCATGCACCTGCTGACCAAGAATAATAACGCCCAGCGCCCCCTGCTGCTGTAATGCGTCCGTATCTACGTCTGCAAGATGACGAACCGTCACGCGCAGACGCGTAATACAGGCATCCACTTGCGTAATATTCGCTTCGCCACCAAAGGCCTGAATAAGCGCCTCAATTTGCTGTTTTTCCGCCTCGCTTAATGGCTGTGCCGGACGCGCAGGAGAGAAATAGTGCAGGAAGGATTTTAAACTCACCATAATAAACTCCAGGTTTAAGATAAAAAAAAGCCTGCTCGTCAGAGCAGGCGTGGAAAAGAAGAAATTACGCGTGACGACGGAGAATACGACAATCCCATGCTGACAGGCTCAGCGGAGCCGACACCGCCGCGTCGGTCAGGCAATCCCAATACCCTTGCGGCAGAGTCAGGGTATGGCTTTGGGCGCTGTAGTTCTGCAGGAAGATAAATGCGTTGTCACCGTCAGTGCGCGCAGTGGCCACCACGCCGGGTGGTAACTCCGTCGCTATCGCCCGCGGCAGGGCCAGCTCCTTGCTCAGGGCGCTAAAGAAATCGCGCTGGAAGGCTAAATCGTTGCGGGAGGCCACATGCCAGGCTTTGCCTTTCCCGAACTCGTTCACCGTCACCGCCGGCCGTCCGGCATAAAAATCATCCCGGTAGGTGGCCAGCGCCTGGGCGCTCTCGGTATGGATCAGTTCGCAGAGATGGCGCACCTGATAAGGGCCCTGCAGACCGCACTGATTCCCGGCAAGCCCCTGCACCAGATTAAACTCGCCGTCATTGAGGCAGTCGATCTCTTCCGCCCAGATCCCCAGCAGATTGCGCAGCGGGCCCGGGAAGCCGCCGAGATAGCAGAGATCGGACTCATTGACGATGCCGGTCCAGTAGGTGGTCACCAGGTGGCCGCCGCTGGCGACAAACGCCTCTGCCCGCCCGGCAAAGCCGTCGCGCACCATATATAACATCGGGGCAATCACTAACTGGTACGGCGTTAAATCAACATCGGCGTCAATCACATCGACGGCGATGCCCTGCTCCCAGAACGGGCGGTAGTGCTCGTTGACCGTCTTCTCATATTCCATCCCAAGATTGCGTGGCCCCTGGGCATCATCCAGCGCCCAGCGGTTCTGCTGGTCGAAGATAATCGCTACTTTCGCCTCGGTGCGACAGCCCCTCACCTCCGGCAGCTTACTGAGGATCTCGCCCAGCTGGCAGACTTCACGGCCAATGCGGGTATCAATGTGCCCAACGTGGTCGACCACCGCGCCGTGAAATTTCTCTACTGACCCGCGACTCTTCCGCCACTGGAAATACTGCACCGAGTCGGCACCATGCGCTACCGCCTGCAGCGAGGAGAGAATATGCATTCCCGGCTTCTTCAGTTTGCTGGTCGGCTGCCAGTTGGTGGCGCCCGGTGTGGACTCCATCAGCACAAACGGCTTACCACCCTTCAGGCTGCGCATCATGTCGTGATACATCGCGGTGTAGCAGGCCAGCGCGGTTTCGTCTTTATCGCGGTGCCACATCGGATAGCTGTCCCAGGAGATGAAATCCAGCGCCTCCGCCAGCTGCCAGTAGTCGTAATCGTAGAAATATTCCATAAAATTGGTGGTCACTGGCAGAGCGGCATTCGCCGCTTTCAGCGGGGCAATTTCATGGCGGCAAAAATCGGTCACCTGAGCGGTGTTAAAACGGCGCCAGTCAAGATTGAGACCGTGGATCGACACCTCGCCCTGCGGCGCAGGCGATTCAATCTGCGACCAGTCGGTATAGGTATGGCTCCAGAAGGTACTCCACCAGGCCTGGTTGAGATCCTCCAGGGTCTGGTAACGCGCCTTCAGCCAGTCGCGAAAACGGTTCTGGCAGAGATCGCAATGGCATTCACCGCCATATTCGTTGGAAATATGCCAACCCAGCACGGCCGGGTGTGAGGAGTAACGTTCTGCGAGCAGGCTATTGATTTTCAGGGTCTTCTCGCGATAGACCGGCGACGACATACAATGATTGTGACGGCCGCCGTGCAGGGCCGGCACCCGATCGCGCCCTACCCGCAGAACCTGCGGATAGCGTTGCGACATCCACGCCGGACGCGCGCCGCTCGGCGTGGCCAGAAAAACATGTATACCGGCGGCATACAGTTTATCCAGAATAGTGTCCAGCCAGGCGAAATCAAATACCCCTTCGCGTGGCTCAAGTTTCGCCCAGCTAAATATTCCCACCGACATCACATTGCATTTTGCCTGCTGCATCATGGCAATGTCTTTATCAATAATATCGGGGTCATTCTCCCATTGCTCCGGATTATAATCCGCGCCATGCAGCAGCGTATTAACCTTCGGATGTAAAGGTGCAAATTTATTCATAATAAACTTCCTGAAAAGAACGACAAAAAATTAATTAAATACTTTTACCGACGGCAATACTTTTCCCTGACAATCAAATAGCGCCTGATTTTCACGTGCATTGCCCTCTTTCCACTCGTCATGGATATATTTCATTCCCGCCGGCGTGGCCCAGGTATTTCCCGGAACGGCAATCCATGTAGGCTCCCAATAGAAAATACCTTTACCGCGCTGGTCAGGCACATCAACCACCGCCTGCATTAAATCGTGAATATAGTTATATTGCCCCTGTACGGTGGCGGGATATCCCCCATCCTTTTCTTCTTTCGCCTGGAAACTATTTTCCGCGTTGTCGCAGTTGGCCAGGGTATAGGCGTAGGCCGCCTCGACGACGATAACGTCTTTGTTATAGCGTTTGCTAATGTCATCCATATTGGCCTTCAGAGCGCTGATCGGGCCATTCCAGTAGGTGTACATCGACAGCCCAATCACGTCATACGGCACATGGCGTTTATCAATCTCATCAAACCACCAGCGGAAGGTATCATTTTTGGTCCCTTCGGCCAGATGCAGCATGATTTTCACCTGCTCGCCGTGGCGCAGGTTCTCCTTCAGGCCATCGATAGCCGCGTTCAGCAGGCCGGCCAGCCGGTCGAATTCTCCGCCACCCTGCCCCCAGCTTTTCCCTTCCGGCCACAGGATGCCGCCGTTGATTTCATTGCCAATCTGCACCATATCCGGCAGCACGCCCGCCTGCTTAAAGCGGGCGATAGTATCGCGGGTATAGTCATGAATCGCCGTTTTCAGCTGCGGGTAATCCATCTTTTCCCAGGCTTTCGGCTTGAACTGCTTGCCGGGATCGGTCCAGAAATCGCTGTAATGAAAATCAAGCAGCAGCTTCATCCCCTGGGCTTTCGCCCGCTTCGCCAGCGCCAGGGTGGTGGCCAGATCATTGTTCCCGCCGCCATAGTCCTCGCCGCTCGCCGATTGCGGATCAACCCACAGACGGAGGCGGACATAGTTGACGCCGTTCTCTTTCAGAATGGCGATCGGATCCTTGCGCTGATTATTCTGGTCGTAAAAGGTCGCCCCGTGTTTTTCCGCATCCAGCAGCGTGGAGATATCCGCGCCTTTGATAAAGTCCGCTGGCATGGCGTGAAACGCGCGGGTTTCAAGCGCGTCCGCGGCCAGTGAAGGAAGGGAAAAACTGCATGCCAGACAAACCGCAAGCCATGCGGGTGTGAATCTTTTCATGTGCTTATCCTTTAGTACTGCCCGAGGTCAGGCCGGAGACGAAGTATTTTTGTAGCGCCAGATAGAGGATCGCCACCGGTACGGCAATCAGCACTGCCCCCGCCGCGTAGGTGGTGTAGCTGGCACCCATTTTTTGCGCCACCAGGTTATACAGACCGATAGGCAGCGTGTATTTATCCGGGGTACGCAGGATGGTGCTGGAGAGGATAAAATCCCCCAGCGGACCAGTGAACGAGAACAGCGCCACCACCGCGAGGATCGGCCTCGACAACGGCATGATGATCTCGATAAAGATGCGAAAGCTGCTGGCGCCGTCCATGCGAGCGGACTCATCCAGGTCTTTGGGGATCGCATCGAGATACCCCTTCATCAGCCAGGTATTCATCGGGATCATCCCGCCGACGTAGATCAGCACCAGCGCCAGATGGCTGTTAATCAGGCCAAGCAGCTGCGACAGGACGAAGATCGCAATCAGTGCAGAAAACTGCGGGATCATCTGCAGCAGCAGGAACAGCATCAGCCCGTTCTGCCGCCCTTTAAAGCGGAAGCGGGAGAAGGCGTAAGCGGTAAAGCTGACGCTAATCAGGGTCAGCACCATGGTCAGGAAGCTGATTTTCATCGAGTTCCAGTACCAGGTGAGGTAATTCACATTGCCATTAAACAGATCGGCATAATGCTGGAACGACACATTTTCCGGAATGATTGAGGTACTGAGCAGGCTATTGCCGGCGTTCAGCGACGCCCCGACCGTCCAGACCAGCGGATAGATAATCACCACCGAGACCAGGATGACCACCAGCCAGGTGAGAGAGAGTCGGATCCACTTTTCGCGTTTAATACTGGGTGATTGAGCCATGTTGCTTCCCTTACGCCATGTCGTCATTTTTGAAGGATTTGGTGGCGCGGAACTGCCACAGCGCCAGGCCGACGACAAAGATCGACAGCAGGATCGTGATGGTCGCCGCGATGGCGTACTGCGACGAGGACATCGTCAGCTTATAGATCCACGACACCAGAATATCCGTCCCGCCGGCGTTAGAGCCCGCCACCGCAGGACCGCCGTTGTTGAACAGGTAAATGATGTTGAAGTTATTAAAGTTGAAGGTGTACTGGGTGATGATGATCGGCGCGATCGCGTACAGCACCAGCGGCAGAGTAATGGTACGCAAGCGGGTAAAGGCGCTGGCGCCGTCCATCGTTGCGGCTTCATACAGATCGTCCGGGATCGCCTGTAACACGCCGGTGGTCATGGCAAACACAAACGGGAAACCAAGCCAGGTCTGCATCATGATCAGCGCCGTTTTAGTCCAGAACGGATCGGTGAGCCATGCCTTAGGACTGATGCCGAAGAAGGACAGGATCGCGTTGTTGATGACCCCGAAGGAGTCGTTGAACATCCCGGCAAAGACGAGGATGGTGACAAACCCCGGCACCGCCCACGGCAAAATAAAGATGGTGCGGATCAACGGCTTAAAGCGCAGATCTTTTTGGTTGACCAGAATGGCCAACAGCACGCCCACCGTACACTGCAGGGTGGTCGCCAGCAGTGTCCACACCACCGTCCACTGCAGCACATCCAGGAAAGTGGAGCGCCAGATGGAGAGGGTAAAAATATTGACGAAGTTTTTCAGCCCCACCCAGTCAACCAGCTTCGCTGGCGGCGTGTGGTAGAGGTTGTAGTTGGTGAAAGCGATGGCGAAACCAAACAGAATCGGAAAGATCACCACAAAGACCAGCAAAATAAAGCCCGGGGTGATCATCAGGTATGGAAAGCCGTCGCTCAGCAGCATCTGGTACTGCTTACGCACGCTGTTGAGGGCGATCCCCTCATCACGTTTTTTACCGTTGAGCCACGCATCACGCAGCGAGAGAAAATAGATCAGCACGCCAAAGGCGACGATCAGTACGCTGATAATCCCCTCGGCTAACAGGAAGATAGAGTTATCCCGCGGTACCTCCTCGCCCAGGGTATATAGCCCCCACAGCCCCTCGCGCAGGAAATCATAAAAAATACCCAGAAAGCTGCTCAGCAGCACCAGGAAGACCAGCCCTTTCAGCCACTGGCGATGATAAAACTGACCGAAACCCGGCACGATTGCCAGCAGCAGGCCGCACCACGCATGCCGCCCGGGCCCGCGCGCGTCGCTAAAATTTTCGCTGGAATGGATGCTCACACTCGACTCCTTCTACAAACGGGAGGTCCCCCTCCCGCTCTGTGACTTCACGTGACGGTGAATTACTGATTGCTGGCCTGCATTGCTTCGATCTGCATCTTGATCTGTTTCACCGCGTTATCGAGCGCGGCCTGCGGCGCCTGCTTGCCGGTAAGGCTCAGTTCAAGCGCGGCGTTGGCCGGCCCCCACACTTCGCCCATCTCCGGAATGCCCGGCATGGCCATTGCCCGCGCCGACTGTACGGCGACAGCGCTCGCCTTTTCGTCGTTTTTAATCACCGGATCGTCAATCATCGCCTTCAGCGGCGGAATTTCACCGGTTGCGATGTAGCGGGCTTTCACATACTGCGGCTGGTTGATGAACTCGATAAACTGTTGCGCCAGCGCTTTGTCTTTACTCCAGGTCGATACCACATAGCCCTTCACGCCGAGGAAGGAGCTCATTGGCTTGCCGTCCGGCAGAGTTGGTAGCGGCACCACGCCATAGTTGATGCCTGCGGCTTCATACGGCTGGAAGGCCCAGGGACCGTTGATTACCGCCGCCGCTTTTTTCTCGGTAAACAGCGAATCGATGGCATTCAGCCCGTTATCGCCGAGGATCCCCGCCGGGAAGGCCTGCTCGGCATAGAATTTTTTCAGGAAGGTAACGGCTTCCACTGCGCCGGGGGTATTGAGGCCCACCTGCTGCGGATTAAAGCCGCCGCTGTCGTTTTTAGCGAAGATATAGCCGCCCATCGGGCCAATGGCTCCCCAGCTGTAGTAGATCTGATCAAACTTGGCCAGCAGACCGTATTTGTTCTGTTCGCGCTGGGTCTTCGAGTAGTCGAGCCAGGCCTGCAGGCTGTCCAGCGGCTTGTCGATCAGGTCCTTGTTGTAAATAAGCACCAGGGTTTCCACCGCCTTCGGGATCCCGTACAGCGCGTTGTCCATGCGGAAGGCATTGATGGAGGCTGGCGTAAAGGCATCCTGTTTCGCCTGATCGACATTGAGCGGTGAGAGAAGTCCCTGAACCACGGCACCGCCGAGCTGGTCATTCGGGATCACCAGCACGTCCGGCCCGATACCCGCCGGCCCGTCAAGGCGCAGCTTTTCCAGCTGCTGGGCATAAGGCATCTCCTGCAGATTGACCTTCACGTTGTACTGCTTCTCAAAATCACTGACCGCGGTTTTAATACCCGCGGATTTCTTAATGTCTTCCCAGACGTTGAGCTGGCCGGCGGCATGCGCCTGCAGGCTGGTGAGTTGCCCCGCCGCCAGGGTGGTAAGGATTAGTGCAGCAAGCGTGTTCTTTTTCATTATCAACCTCATGTGAAGGTATAACAATTTAATGGTTTTTATGTGACTTACGTCTGTCAGTTAGAAAAATAAATCATTTCAAACTGCCGTGTTACATGGAAAACATGTTCTGATTCGCTTTTGTTATACGCTACGCTTTGATCGTTGATAAAACTACCATAAGCTGCCAGTTGTGTGATCATCCTTGCAGAAATGAAACGTCCCTGTATGGCGCAAAATCCGCGGAAGTTATAGTCGGGCCATGACTTTACTGCTGTTGAACATCGTCACACCGATTTGTTACACGTAATACAAATCACACTCAACATAGTGACAAACCAACGGCAAATAACAGCTACTCACTCCGGGGAATGTGGATGTCCAATATACGACTGAGGAATGTCACCAAAAGGTTCGGCAGCACGGTGACGCTGCACCAGGTCAATCTCGATATTGAAGATGGCGAGTTTGCGGTCTTCGTCGGCCCTTCCGGCTGTGGAAAATCGACGCTGCTGCGCATGATTGCCGGACTGGAAGAGGTCAGCGAAGGAGAAGTGCTGATCGGCGATGAGGTGATGAATGATGTGGTGCCCGCCCGCCGTGGCGTGGCAATGGTCTTCCAGTCCTATGCGCTCTATCCGCATATGACCGTGGCGGAGAATATGGGCTACGGGCTGAAGGTGAATAAGGTGCCGAAGGAGGAGATCCGCCGCCAGGTGGAAATGGTGGCCAAAACCCTGCAGCTCTCGCACCTGCTGGACCGTAAACCGAAGCAGCTCTCCGGCGGCCAGCGGCAGCGCGTGGCCATTGGCCGCGCGATCGTGCGTAATCCCCGGGTGTTTATGTTCGATGAGCCGCTCTCTAACCTTGATGCGGAGCTGCGCGTCGATATGCGCCTGCATATTGCCCGCCTGCACCAGGAGCTGAAAACCACCATGGTGTATGTCACGCACGATCAGGTGGAAGCGATGACCCTGGCCGATAAAATCGTGGTCATGAACTACGGAAAGGTAGAACAAATGGGTTCGCCGATGGCGCTATATTACAATCCGGTCAACAAATTCGTCGCCGGCTTTATCGGCTCGCCAAAGATGAACTTTTTGCCGGCCGTCGTCAGCGACTGGCAGCCGGAACGCCTAACGGTCACCCTCGCGCAGGACCATCAGCTGACCCTGAACATCGCCACCCAACCGCTGAAGCCCGGCGCCGCGGTAACGTTGGGGATCCGGCCAGAACACCTCACTCCGGAAGTTACTACCGGTACGGTGGTGGAGTTTCAGTGTGAAGTGGTGGAGCGTCTGGGTAACAATACTTACCTGTTTGGTCAGTGCTACGGCCACGATAACGTCAAGGTTTTGCTGCCCGGCGACGTCCATTTCCGCCCGTGGCAGAAGATTAATCTGGCCTTCGACGACCGCTTCTGCATGGTGTTTGATGAGAACGATCTGCGCATCAGCGCCGACATCACGGCTCCGGATGCGCACTAGCTAACATATTGCTGTCATCTGCGCAGCGTATGCTGTGACTGAATGCCGGAATACACCCTGCCCGGCATTCACACCCTCATTTTTATTCTGCTGCATCGGAATCATCCTTCTCTCCCGGCATCGCAGGCACTTGTGATGCCGGCTTTTTTCCCTGAGCGGCATTCTTTCTCCCGCTGCGCCCGGTTTATCTTTCGCATATACTGATGGCAACCCGCGAGATAAAAAGGATACAGGCATGAGGACCCGGCATCTGGTAGCGCTGTTTACAGGGGTGCTGATACTGGCCATCATCCTGCCCATCTCCTTCAGCATCTGGCAGGCAGCGCGGCAGGCCAAAATGCAGTTCTATCGTGAACTGGATGATTATTCCAACCGTATCGTCGTTCGGACGCTGCAGGTCGCTGACCAGGCCCGGGAAGCGCTGCGAGAGGCCGACGCACACACCGCCGCCTCCTGTAGCCCTGAACATCTGCTTACGCTCCGCCGCATTGCCTACACTCACCGCTATATCCAGGAAGTGCTCTGGCTACGCGATTCCGTACCACAATGCTCCTCCCTGGAAGACCATAGCGTCGCGGTCACCTTTCCACCGCCGGACCACATTGCCCCCGACGGCTATCGCACCTGGCTGACCTCAATTAACGATCTTGGCCTCGATCATCAGATGACGGCCATGGGCAGCCAACAGCATATGGTGATGATCGATCCCATCTCCTTTATCGATGTGGTTCCCGCCAGCGAAGAGAAGATCCATACCATGCTGTTTGGTTTGGACCACATGAAAATGGTGATCAGCAGTCAACCGCTGCCGGCGAAAGTCTGGCAACGTATAAAAGATCCACATGTGGATATGCTCACGCTGGATAACACGGTCTACCGGATCCAGCGCATTCCCGAGCTGGGCTCTGGCATCGTGACCTGGTCTTCCACCCTACCGCTGCAGCAGCGCATTCGACAGCAGCTGATCTTCTGGCTCCCTGCCGGCATCTTCACCAGCCTGCTCGCCACCTGGCTGCTGCTGCGCCTGCTCAGGCACCTGCGTTCACCACGCAACAGTATGCTGGACGCACTCAACTCCGAAGCGATTCAGGTTTACTATCAGCCGATAATCTCGTTGCAGGACGGGAAAATTGCCGGCGCAGAAGCGTTGGCCCGCTGGCAGCAACCCGATGGCACCTTTTTATCGCCAGATATTTTTATTCCTCTGGCCGAACAGACTGGGCTTATCACGCAGCTGACGGAAGATATCGTCAGGAAAATTTTTACCGACCTGGGGCCCTGGCTGCAGCAGCGCCCGGAAATACATATCTCCATCAACCTGTCGGTGGATGATTTACGCTCGCCCACCCTGCCGACGTTGTTACACGATCAGCTGCAGCACTGGGGGATCGCCGCCGAACAGATCATCCTTGAGATCACCGAGCGCGGGTTTGTCAACCCGGAGAGCACCCTGCCGGTGATCGCGCACTACCGTCAGGCCGGCCACCGCATTTCGATTGATGACTTTGGCACCGGCTACTCCAGCCTGAGCTATCTGCAGGAGCTGGACGTCGACACGCTGAAAATCGATAAATCCTTTGTCGATACCCTCGAATACCGGCCGCTGACGCCGCATATTATTGAAATGGCCAAAGCGCTCAATCTGGCCACCGTTGCCGAAGGGGTGGAAACGGAAAGCCAGCGCGACTGGCTGCGCCAGCACGGCGTCCAGTACGCCCAGGGATGGCTGTACAGCAAAGCACTGCCAAAAGAGCAGTTTATTCTGTGGGCGGAAAATAACCTCCAAGTGCAGTAAGCAACAGGAGCAATAAGCAGAAGCCAGCGGGTGTAGCCACTTCGCCGCCCGTGCCTGGGCGCTACTTCAGATAGGATTTAATGACCTGCATCACCGTCTCCAGATCCGCTTCACGCTGTGTCTCTTCAGGCTCTTTCACCACATGGTCGGTCAGATGCCCCTGAATAACCTGCAGCATCATACCGTTGACCGCGCCACGGATCGCCGCCAGCTGCTGTAGCACCTCAGCGCACTCATGCTCGCGATTGAGCATTTTCTCTAACGCGGTACTCTGCCCCTGAATCTTTTTCAGTCGGGTCAGTAACATTTTTTTGTGTCGAACTGTATGTGACATTGCACGATCCACCGTTTCATTCTGTCCGTGATTACCGACCTTCATCATCAGTAACGCCTGCCAGCATAGCATGATCCCTTTTGTCAGCCGCTTTTTCTACTGGGGGGTAGTATTTTACTACTGGGGGGGAGTAGGATAAAGGCACTTTTGGCAAGGATCCCGATATGAACGATTTCACTTCCCTTCTGCAGCAGGGCAATGCCTGGCTGTTTATTCCCAGCGCGATACTGCTCGGTGCCCTGCACGGCCTTGAACCGGGCCATTCAAAAACCATGATGGCCGCCTTTATCGTGGCGGTACGAGGAACGTTAAAACAGGCGATACTGCTGGGGCTTGCGGCGACGGTTTCGCATACGGCGGTCGTCTGGCTGATCGCTATGGCCGGCCTGTGGTTTGGCCGCGGCTGGAACGCACAGACCTCTGAACCGTGGTTTCAGCTGATCTCGGGGATAGCGATTGTACTGATTGCCTGCTGGATGCTCTGGCGCACCTGGCGCGAATCGCAGCCCCATACGCACTCTCATCATCCGCACGCTCATGAACATGAACATGAACATCATCACCATAAACATGACCATCACCATGCGCCTTCATCCGCCGCGCCGCTGGTGGCGGAAGAGTGGCAGGACGCACATCAGCGGGCTCATGCGCAGGAGATCAATCGACGCTTTGATGGCCGCCAGGTGACGACCGGGCAGATCGTACTGTTTGGCCTGACTGGCGGGCTGATCCCCTGCCCGGCGTCCATTACCGTGCTGCTTATCTGTTTACAGCTGAAGAAATTCTCGCTGGGCGCCACGCTGGTGCTGGGCTTTAGCGTCGGTCTGGCGCTGACGCTGGTCGCTTCCGGGGCCATCGCCGCCCTGAGCCTGAAACATGCCACCCGCCGCTGGCCGTGGCTTAACGACCTCTCGCGCAAGGCGCCCTGGATCTCAGGCTTACTGATCATCGTGGTGGGGATTTACATGATGCTTCATGGCCTGAGCGGCCTGTAAGCGATGAAAGGCCCTCTCCGTGATGAAGAGGGCGAGTCATTAATTCAGGAGACGGTTTGCTGGGGAGTGCTGACCGCTTTGCGAGTGACGGGTCGGCTAAACCACGGCAGGCACAGCTGGATCAGCGGGCCAATCGCCAACGCGTAAATCACCGTGCCGACGCCAAACTTGCCCCCCAGCAGCCAGCCAATCACCAGCACAGAGAGCTCGATCGCCGTCCGGATACCGCGCAGTGACCAACCAGTGCGAGCGTGCAGGCCAGTCATTAAGCCATCGCGCGGCCCGGGGCCAAAGCCCGCGCCAATATACATCCCGGTAGCGATAGCGTTCAGCACAATCGCCACCACCAGCAGTGTACTGCGGGCTACCAGCGACTCCAGCGGCGGCAGGACGGCCAGCGTGGCGTCCGCCGCCAGTCCCAGCACGATAACGTTACTCACCGTGCCGAGCCCTGGCATCTGGCGGATTGGGATCCACAGTAGCAGCACCGCCGCGCCGGTGAGAATAATCACCGTACCGAAACTGATCCCCAGCTGTTTTGCCACCCCGAGATGGAAAACATCCCACGGATCGGCGCCAAGATTGGCATGCACGAAGAGCGCCGTGGACACGCCGTAAAGCACCAGACCAATATATAACTGCAGCAGGCGACGAAGCATATTTTTTCCTCAACATCATTGCGAATGCCTTCATCATCAGCAAAAATGGACTGATAATTAATGGCCAGTTTTGGAAAAGTGGATCGCTATGTCAGCCCGACGCTTTGGAACCCAATCCCTGGTACGCCTGCTCGGCAACTGGCAGGAGTCCAGCTCACGCACGCCGCTATGGCGCCAGCTGGCGGAAGCGCTCCGCCTGCTGATCCTTGATGGTCGCCTGACGCTGCAAACGCGCCTGCCCGGCGAGCGCGAGCTGGCGACGGCCCTGAACGTCAGCCGGACCACCATCGCCAGCGCGCTCGGCCAGTTGCGGGAGGAGGGTTTTCTCTACAGCCGTCAGGGGAGCGGGTCACGCATTGTTTTGCCGGAACGCCCCGCCGATCTTCCTCTGCCTACCGGCATCTCATCTACGCTTAATCTCTCTACCGCCGCGCTCAGCGCCGGGCCGGAAGTCCATCAGGCCTTCCAGCATGCCATGACCCTGCTCCCGTCCTATCTGACGCAAACTGGCTACGATCAACATGGATTGCCAGTGCTGCGGGAGGCCATTGCCCGGCACTATAGCGAACGCGGTCTACCGACGCGGCCCGATGAGGTGATGGTCGTCAACGGCGCCCTTAGCGCCTTCGCATTGATCCTGCGCCTGTTTACCGGCCCGGGTGACCGGGTGGTCATTGACGCTCCAACCTATCCCATGGCGATTAGCGCGATTCAGGGTGCCTCCTGCCGCCCGATCGGCGTCGCGCTCCCGCAGCAGGGATGGGACTGTGATGGATTGGCGGCGACTATTGCGCAGACCGCGCCGCGTCTGGCATGGCTGATGCCGGATTTTCACAATCCCACCGGGCGCTGTATGGATGCCCCCACCCGCCAGCGGGTCGCGGATATCGCCGCCAGGACGCGAACAACGCTGGTAATCGATGAGACCATGGCCGACCTTTGGTACAACGCGCCCCCGCCCCCGCCGCTGGCCTGCTTTAATCCCGATGCCGCGGTGATCACCATTGGTTCGGCCGGGAAAAGTTTCTGGGGAGGACTGCGCATCGGCTGGATCCGCGCCAGTGCGCGAACCATCGCCTCGCTTATTCAGGCCCGTGATTCCCTGGATTTAGGTACACCGCTGCTGGAGCAGCTGGCCTGCAGCTGGTTGCTGGACAATGCCGCAACGTTGCTGCCGCCGCGTCGGGAGATGCTGAAGGCGCGCCGGGACATGTGCGAAACGCTGATGGCGGAATATTTTCCCCGCTGGCGATTTGCGGCGCCGGAAGGTGGGCTCTCTTTTTGGGTGGAACTCCCTGACATGCTGGCCACCCTGTTCTCTGCGCGCGCGGAAAGCCAGGGGATCCATATCGGTACCGGTACGCGATTTGGTCTGGAGGGGGCGTTCGATCGCTATTTACGGCTGCCGTTTACGCTGCCGGATGAAGCATTGCGCCAGGCCTTCTCCACGCTACAACCGCTGTGGCAAAGCCTTGCAGAGCAGAAGGAAAATACGCGTCTGCGGAAAATAATATAACAAAATATCGACGGGCTGGGTTCAGCCCGTCAAATGACCGTCATCCATGAGGTATATGAGATGTTTTTATAAAATTGCCGGGATATCCTGCCCTCTGGTTATGGCAACCCGATGATAGAAATAAGGCAATTTCATTAATGCTGGCGCGGAATAGGAAACCCTTTCAGGGAAATAATAAAGCCATCTTCATCTTTTTTAATTTTAGCGCCGGTGTCACACCAGTCGGAGGCAATGCGAAAGAACTCATCACTACCGATATTCCAGTTCAGGCGAACATGTTTTACGTATCCTGAGCGCAACATATCGCAGGCTTCGCTATAGTTGCTGGCTGTAGAGAGTTGTTGTTTCATTTTTTCTTCTTCAGAAGTTTTCTTAATGCTTTGATTTCTTTAGGGGTTAATGGCGTCGCTTCCTCTTCGGTATGCTGGCTGTCAATGTCTTCTTCCGTTACCCCCGCCTCAGCTGCTGACGCCTCCAGCTGAAAAGCCAGCTGCAACAGCTTTTCCGTTGCCGTACCCAGGTTCTCGTTATTCACTTCCGCATAATGACGCAGCTTCTCTTTTAACTCGGCGTCAATTTTTACATTCAAAACCACTGTGGTCATAGCTACGCTTCCCGTGCAATAAAATCATCATAATTAATACACGAAGTTAACATGCTGATCCAGAGATATATTTTATAGCATGGATCGGCCAACAAATTCCCATCAATAAGATGCACCTTATTTATGACACAGACATGACATTAATATTTCAGTAGTATTTCAGATTTATGACAAGTCAATATTATGGAATAAAAAGGTAGTTTTTTAACAACTAAAAATAATATGTGATCTGTACCAGAAATTAATTACAGCAGGCGTAAAGACCGGATAAACATAAGGGAAATAACAGGCAGGCTGAAATGGGTGGGGGCCCTGCCAGCTACATCCCGGCACACACGTCGTCTGCTCTGGCTGCTTCCTTCCGGACCTGACCTGGTAAACAGAGTAGCGTTGCGGGAGAACCAACAGAGCCCCCATTGAGAGCGTTGGTTACCCAACGCGCTGGCGCATTATCCCTGCTGACCTGGTGAATTGCAAGCGCACGCCGACTGCCTGCTGGTTTATTGTGCAATAACGCGAATAAAACCAACAACTCACAGTTAACCGGTGAGATTGCGAGCGCGCCCTCAGCTTAAAGACGTGATATCCACCATACTTAGCCACCTTACCTCTTCTTTTATAATCAGCACATTGTCTCTACGGTACTCGAATGACTGACTCATCACCCCAGACCATTACTTTGCCTTTACCCGCTATTGAAGGGATGACCATCGCCTATCAGGGCGTGAACTATCTGCGCCCGGGAAAAATGCTCGACTTCGCAACCCTCAGCCAGGCGCCGGTAAGGGCGGTCACGCCGCTGTCGCTGCTCTATTCCACCGTCGGCGTGCTGCGCCAGGTCGAACTGCGCAAGCTGCCGGTCTATATCAGCGGTCGGGTGGTGTATCCCATCTCATCGCTGGCCATGCCGGGCCTGCGCGCGAAGCTCATCATTAACGCCGCCTCGCAGCGCCTGAAATTTCTTGAGAGTTTGATCGCCAGTTCACCGTCTGACAATGTCCATGGCATGCAGATCCTCGGCCTAGCCCTGACGTTCACCGTCGAGCAGCCCGCCTGACCCTTGCCGACTGTACAGCCTGCGGCTCAGCGCTTATGCTGGCGTTTTGCCGGTAACAGGACAGAACATGGATCAGCACGACACATTTCCCCAACGCGTCTGGCACATCGTGGCGTCGATACCGGAAGGATACGTCACGACCTACGGCGATGTCGCCCGCCTGGCCGGTTCACCGCGCGCAGCGCGTCAGGTGGGTGGCGTACTGAGGCGCCTGCCGGAAGGGTCTACCCTTCCCTGGCATCGCGTCGTCAATCGCCATGGCGATATCTCCCTCACCGGGCCCGACCTGCAGCGGCAGCGTCAGGCCTTGCTGGCTGAAGGGGTTCAGGTTTCCGGCAGCGGCCATATCGATCTCCAGCGCTATCGCTGGGTTTACTGAAGACAAAAAAAAGCCCCCTTCCGGGGGCTCAGCGAGCTTATTGCGCGACAGGAACGGCGGTCTGCTGGACCGGAACCAGCGTCAGGTCGGCATGAGTGCCCCCCTGATTTATCACCGACTGCACGGTATCGGTAATAAACATCAGCTGGCCGTTAACGGTGATCGCGGCACTCAGCAGAATACGGGCGTTCGGTTGCACGTCTGCCGGGTTGTAAGGCAGCGCAAAGTTAAATGGCGCCTGTTTGCCTTCAGTACGCACCGCTTTTTGCGACAACACGCGGGCTGGCGCATCTGCCAGAGAAGCATCCGACAGGGTCACCGTCAGTACCGCATCCGGCGGTAAAGCGATTCTCTGGCGGATATTAATCGTCCCCGTGACGCTTGGCTGCTGCTGCGCTACGCTCAGCGTCGCGATGCCGTAAGGGTCGGGCGCGGCTGCCTGAGTCGAAGAATTGGTCGAGTGGTGATTAGCACAGGCGGTCAGCGTCGCGGCAACGGCTAAGGCACTAAACATATAGGCAAATTTCATGATGTTCTCCTTATCATCCCTTAATACCCAGGAGGATGTTCCGCCGCTTCGCCGGCAGGAACTTTCGTGTCGTCAATAAGCGTGGCACAGATCTCAGATTTGTTCCTGTTAACCGGGCGTTATTCAGATTATTACACCCATCGGACCACTTGCGATTCCAGGTTATACTTGGCCACATTACGCGCACTGCGCCGCCATTGTTAATTGAGGATAAGTATGAGTCAGGCACTCTCTAACCTGCTGGCATTATTAGATCTGGAAAAAATTGAGGAAGGGTTGTTTCGCGGGCAGAGCGAAGACCTGGGATTGCGTCAGGTTTTTGGCGGCCAGGTAGTCGGTCAGGCGCTGTATGCGGCAAAAGAGACGGTGCCCGTTGAACGGCTGGTGCATTCGTTTCACAGCTACTTTCTGCGCCCGGGTGATAGCCAGAAGCCGATCGTCTACGATGTGGAGGTGCTGCGCGACGGCAACAGTTTTAGCGCCCGTCGGGTCGCCGCTATCCAGAACGGGAAGCCGATCTTCTATATGACCGCCTCCTTCCAGGCGCCAGAGAATGGCTATGAGCATCAGAAAGCGATGCCGACCACCCCCTCACCTGACGGTCTGCCTTCAGAAACCGACATCGCTCGCAAGCTGGCGCATCTCCTGCCGCCGCAGGTGAAAGACAAATTCCTCTGCGATAAACCGCTGGAGATCCGTCCGGTGGAGTTTCATAACCCGATGAAAGGCCATATTGCCGAACCGGTGCGCCAGGTCTGGCTGCGCGCCAACGGCGCCGTTCCCGACGATCTGCGCATTCATCAGTATCTGCTGGGCTATGCTTCGGACTTTAACTTTCTGCCGGTGGCGCTGCAGCCGCACGGCGTCGGTTTCCTCGAGCCCGGCATGCAGGTCGCCACTATCGACCATTCGATGTGGTTCCACCGGCCGTTTAATATTAATGAATGGCTGCTGTACAGTGTCGAAAGCACTTCAGCCTCCAGCGCCCGTGGCTTCGTACGCGGCGAGTTCTACACCCAGGATGGAACACTGGTTGCCTCAACGGTCCAGGAAGGGGTGATGCGCAACCGCAACGCATAAAAAAAGCCTCCCGGACGG